>NZ_SLTL01000050.1:0-20821 GCF_014858585.1 Paenibacillus sp. 23TSA30-6
GACTGCATTCCAGACCCAGCATACAGGAGGCGCTTTTTTGTTTCAAACCTCAAATTAATTCATTACAGGAATGGCTCCTTTAGTTTAAAAGCTGACTGAAAAACATCCCTGCATGATACAGAACACCATCCTCAAATTCGCCACCTGCCGTAAATCCGGTTCGTCCACATACTCGATATGGTCACCTTCCACGATGTAGCTACCTGTGTAGGCACTTTGCCTCTGATCACGTGCTCCTGTTCATTTGGCGTTGTTTCTGTACCCTTATTATGAGACAATGATGCTTTGAACTGGTAGAAGAATCAGAGCAAATTATTGCCTAATCCTCCAAAGACCCTTAATATGTAATAAACTACTGAAAATGAAAACGGGCTACGTTGCAAAGAAGGGATGTGTCATGATGGGGGCAACCAAAATAGAGGGTTCTACCATGGAAAAACAAGCCGAATTGGCAAGGCTTATAGAACGATTTTCAAATCAGGACGGAGTTCTCACTACAGCCATACCTTCGCTTCATTTCGTCCGAAGTTCAAATACAACCGTTCCGATACATCAAGTCCATGAACCCGCCTTATGTATTGTGGCACAAGGCAGAAAAGTCGTGATGCTCGCAGAGGAAAGTTACCATTACGGCACATCCGACTACCTTGTTGTGTCGGTGGATTTGCCGATTTCGGGGCAGGTCATCCAAGCGTCAGCAGAAGCTCCTTATTTGTGCCTCCGGCTCAATTTTGATCCGCATCAGGTTTTGGATCTGATCAAGGAATCTGCTCTTCCCACAAGCCCAATGCCTGATTCCAGACGAGGCTTGTATGTAAGCCAAACCAACTCTCTACTGCTGGATGCCGTGATAAGGCTAGTGCATCTTTTGGAAAACCCGCAGGATGTTCCAGTGCTGGCTCCATTAGTCATTCGTGAGATACTGTATAGGATTTTACAGGGTAATCAGGGGGAATCCTTAAAACAACTGGTCATGACCGGCAGCCATTCAAACCGGATTGCAGAAGTCATAAAGCGGATTAAGCAGGATTATGATAAGCCGTTGCGTATTGAGGAATTGTCCAAACTAGCGAATATGAGTCCTTCGTCACTACATCGTCATTTTAAAGAGGTTACGGCTATGAGCCCAATGCAATATCAAAAACAATTACGTCTACAAGAGTCCCGCCGCCTGTTGTTATCCGAATCAGCGGATGCGGCAGATGTCGGTTTTCAGGTAGGTTACGAGAGTCCCTCACAATTCAGCCGCGAATACGCCCGCTTGTTCGGCCTGCCTCCAATTAGTGATATCAAACGCTTGCGCTCGGATCAGGATCACCCGACCATTTAACCCGTTGTTAGATGAACATCTGAAACCACTGGTTCTACTAACGCTTATCCCGGTCATACAGCACAAAACAGCCGCTCCTCCGGTAGAGACGCGGCTGTTCAATATATTCCTCTATGCATGTGGTCATCACTATTTGAGCATCAATACGGATTATCCAGCTTGACGAACAAGGCTCGAATGACATCCTTCTCTGCCGTAGTAAGCTTTTGTCCTGCCTGCCATTGTTGAATCTCTTTCTTGACTTCCTTTGGTTCTCTATAGCTGAGAGCATACCCGATGCTTCCTATACCTTGTGTGCGGTTGGTTTTGTCCATATTTGCCAATGCTCGAGTCATCGCAGTTCTGTCTCTTGTAAACAAATCTCCCATAAGACCAGAATAGCTTTCGCTTAAAGCTCCATCCAATCCTTCAGAAGCTCGGATCACATTTGGAAAACTTTCCGATGGAATAAAAGCGCGCTGCCTATACAGATATTCGATGATTTCCAGGCTTAGATGTTCATTGATTTCGTTCATCTTTCTCCATTGGATTCCTGCTAAATGGTCCGTCATGTGACGTACTTTTGCTTCATCACTGAGGGATGAGTCCTTATAAAAGGACAGCACCAGCTCCTCTTTACTTTGCCGGGTATGCTGCGTATTGGCTGCAGTTTGTTTGGGCTTCCCGGCACTTGCTCCAGACGGCGGCGCAGCGTCAGCATGCTTTTCCACCGGATTGGTTGTACAACCTACGGTTACAGCCAGCAATAGTGCAGTACAAGCTACAGAAACGAACACGCTACCTTTTGACATGAATTCACTCTCCTGTCCGAACAAACAATGGTAGTTATGATTGCCCAAAATCCACCCATATCCTACTACGCTTGCGACCGTTCATCCATCGTTATAACGATAGGAAGATTCCATCTAGACTTCTACGCGTCACGTCCAACCGTAGGCTTGCGAATCACAGACACGCTCGATTCCCTGACGATTAAGCGAGGCTCGAATTGCACTCGCTCGTAATCGCCCGGTGTCTGATCCTGAATCCGCTTGAGCAGCAGCTCCGCAGCCAATCGTGCCACCTCTTCTCCCATAATGGAAACAGAGCTGATCTGCGGCGTTGTTACCGTAGCCCATAAATTGTTATCAATGCCGACCACCGCTACCTCTTCCGGCACTTTTACACCCAAATCCTTAAATCGATTCACGATTCCTATCGCTACCATATCGTTAACCGCATAAATAGCATCCGGCATGTGTTTCAAGCTATAAAAATAATCGGCTGCACGCAATCCCGTCTCAAAGGAGAAATCATCGCCAAAATAAACAAGAGAAATATCCACATGCGGGAGAAATTGCTCATAGGCAAAGTATCTTTCCTCGATTTTGTCCTTCGCAGCGCCTGCATAAGCAATTCTCGTTCGACCGATTTTAAGCAAATGCTCCATCACAAGCCGTCCCTCTTGTCGGGCCAGACTGACAATATCGGCTTTGACGTCTTCGCCCAGCTTTTTGCCGTAGTTAATGATGGACACCGGAACGCTGGCTTTATTGATCAGATCCACCAGCATTTTGGGATACGCCAGTGGCATAATAATAAGTCCGTCCACATGCAGCTTCTTGACCTCCCGCACCGTTTCAAGCTCCATTCTGGCATTTCCGGCGGTATTAATTTGCACGACACGGTAACCATGCTGCTTGGCAGCTTGCTCCACGGACCAAGCGATCTCAGGGATAATCGCGTTACGGATATCCGGCACGGCCAACGCAATTTGGTATGTTTGGCGAACCTTCAGGCTCTGAGCTGAGGTATTGGGCGTAAAACCCATTTCTTCAATCACTTGCAAAATCAATGCCTTCGTTCTCGGGCTGATGCCCTCACTATCGTTAATAGCTCTGGAGACAGTCGCAATACCGACCCCTGCTCGCTTGGCTACATCCTCTATGGTTACTTTTTTTTGATCTGGCACACCCAAAATCCTTTCACGGTCGGAATCGTTTTCTGACTTTCAACAATAAAATCTCTGTATTGATATTATACCATAGAATGAGTATTTAAAAATTGAAGTAGTTTCTTCATCATCGCTGCTTCGTTTAAAAAATTCACAAAATCTCTTTAATCAAAGCGATAGCCCAAATGTAGCGCTGTAGTAACAAGTGATTATATTCACACAAAAATCAAGTGCTTTTTGTATGAATTTGGTTTGACAATGTGTAAAAATTGTGACATATTATTTTTCGGAAACGTTTCCTAATTGATTTGCTTTTATAACAATACATGATCATATATTCGTCAAGGAGATGACAGACATGCAAGCATTGAGATGGCATGGAGTAAAAGATTTACGTCTGGAAAACATTGAGCAGCCCGCTGCTCTGGCAGGAAAAGTAAAAATCAAAGTGGAATGGTGCGGCATTTGCGGGAGTGATCTGCATGAATATGTGGCAGGACCGATCTTCATTCCCCAAGATGCTCCTCATCCATTAACTGGTGAAAAGGCTCCTGTCGTCATGGGACATGAATTCTCTGGACAAGTGGTCGAAATCGGCGAAGGTGTAACCAAGATTCAGGTTGGCGACCGTGTGGTCGTAGAACCGATTTTTGCATGTGGAGAATGTGATGCATGTAAACAAGGCAAATATAATCTTTGCGATAAAATGGGCTTCCTCGGTCTGGCAGGCGGCGGTGGTGGATTTTCCGAATATGTCGCAGCAGACGAGCATATAGTTCACAAAATTCCCGAAAGCGTGTCTTTCGAGCAAGGCGCTTTGGTAGAACCTTCAGCCGTTGCCCTGTATGCTGTTCGCCAAAGCCAACTAAAAGTCGGCGACAAAGCTGTAGTATTCGGCGCTGGCCCTATCGGATTGCTGGTTATTGAAGCGTTGAAAGCTTCGGGCGCATCTGAGATTTATGCAGTAGAGCTTTCTGAGGAGCGTAAAGCTAAAGCTGAAGAGCTGGGTGCTATTGTGCTTGATCCTAAGACTTATGATGTAGTGGAAGAACTGCACAAACGGACCAACGGCGGCGTAGATGTAGCCTATGAAGTCACTGGAGTACCTCCTGTACTGACTCAAGCGATCGAGTCCACCAAAATCAGCGGACAAATTATGATCGTCAGCATTTTCGAAAAAGAAGCTCCAATCAAGCCTAACAATATCGTTATGAAAGAGCGCAATATGACCGGCATTATCGGTTACCGTGATGTGTTCCCGGCTGTAATCAGCCTGATGGAAAAAGGGTATTTCCCTGCGGACAAGCTCGTTACCAAACGTATTAAGCTCGATGAAGTGATTGAACACGGTTTTGAAGCTCTGCTGAAAGAGAAAAATCAGGTTAAAATCCTCGTATCTCCGCAATCTTAATCTAAAAAGCAAACTCAGATGTCTGCCCTATGCAGGCATCTTTTCATAAAAAAGCGCTCCTCCATCACTGCGGCATAAAGCCGTAACGACGGGTGAGCGCTTTTGAATTACAATCTCAATTATGGAGTTACACTTTTCAGAACATCATCAATCATTTGTCCGTTTGCAATCGTACCTGTATAAAGCCAACTGGAATCTTTACCAAAATCATATATATGGCCTTCTTTAACCGCTGGAATCCCTTCCCATACAGGATCTTTGATGATCTCATCCTTGCTTACGCCTTTGCTGTTCACGATAAAGATATAATCCGCATCCAACTGCGCCAGTTTCTCCAGGGATAAGTTACTCCAGTTCGCCTTGCCTGTTTTGGAAATCTCCTGTACGACTTGTGGAACCTTGAATCCCAAATCTTTGTATAATACATCACCGCTGGACAAATTCTGGTTCACTACATACACGTTTTTGTCCGTTACCCACAATGACGCTGCGGTTTTTTGTCCAACAGTCTGGCTCAGCTTGGCTTTAGCTTCTGCTGCTTTTTTGTCATAAATGCTCAATGCCTGCTTCGCTTCGCTGCTCTTGTTCAGCACCTCACCTATGGTCAGCAGCTCTTGACGCCAATCGTTGTTTAGATTACTGCCTACAACGTAGGTGGGAGCGATTTTAGAGTATTGGTTATATTTATCCCCCTCTACCATACTCGCACTGTCCATAATGATTAAATCCGGCTTAAAGTTCAGAACCGCTTCAAATGGGAGGTCAGAGGCGATCGTAGGGATGTCCTTCAATTCTTTTTGCAGGTAACCTTGAACCGAATTTTTACCTACTGACCATTGAGCAACAGGCTTAACACCCAGTGCAACCAAATGATCCTCCAGATAAGAAGCGATCACACGCTGAGGCTGAGCCGGAACCTTTACCTCATGTCCAAGTGCATCCTTCAGCACCCGTTCCTGCGATGTCTGTTCTGCCGATGTATTGTTGGTCCCTGTAGAAGCGCCATCGGTTGCCGCAGGACTTGATGTGCCTGAACACGCGCTGACTAGCAGGGTAAAACTAAGCAATACAATAAACGCCATGGAATGTCTTTTATTTCTATTCATTCGTAAAATCCCTTCATCATAATTTTGATAATGATTATTATCCTCAGTAACAGTATGCGGTGCACCACTTATCGAATCAATGGAACATCCAGACCTGCCTAATGGATTATCTGGACTTTTGTCCCTCGAAAAGAGCGAAGGATGTAAACTGGCCCGATAATGAACAGGGGATACTCCGATATATTTTTTGAATGCCCGGCTAAAAAAATAGACATCCGGGTATCCCACGCCGACAGCGATATCCTGTAAGGTGGCATCTGTCTTCCGCAGAAGCTCCTTCGCCTTGTCCATTCGTAGCTGGATCAGAAACATTATCGGGCTGCAATCCGTTTGTTTTTTAAATAACCGGGTCAGGTGTCTTGGACTGCATTCCAATAATCCGGCCAACCGTTCTAACGTAATGGACTCTGCATAATGCGTCTGCATAAATTGAATCGCCTGTGTCACCATATCCCGGGAAGGCATTCGAACCTTCTGCTGCTGCAATTGCCGCATACATTCATACGCAAAATCATAGAACCTGCCCTGAGCCTGCACCTTGGACAACGTATCCTTATCATGCCATGCCTGCTCCAGTAGTTGCAGCTTTTGATACAGCATAACCGGATACGGTGGCACAAAGCCATGAGCTACAGGAGGAAGGTTATACACCGTATGTCCCGATAGAGAAGCCACTTTATATAGTACAAGAATATATTCGATTCCTCGTTCCGAGGGAGTCATATTCAGTTCCAGGCCTTTGCTGCCATGCAGCACGTACCATGAATGTCTTGTATCATCCTGATCCTCCGTAGGCAAGCGTACACTTCCCTGTAACACAAATACGAAAGCCTGCGCCGGAAGACGATACGGTTGAAGCCGCTCTTCCCGCTCCAGCCGAATATGTCGGACATCCATAACACGGATCGACGAATGGAGCCATGCGGAAAGCAGCTTGTTCAGCTCATCAGCCTCATACTTCTTGCCCGTCCCGGTTTGGGAACCTGTCCGCTTTTTCCGTTCCTGCTTCACTTGTCAAAGCCTCCGCTTCATAAATACCATCTTATTTTTCCAAACCAACCCCATTATATATCATCTTCTACGGTGTCTACCATGAGACAAATATTCCTGCTCGAAACAAGGCGAATAAACCATTTTCATGGTACAATTTGTATAAATTTAAGATTTTAAAATACATAGGAGGTTTGACAGCATGAGCGGTTCCAACATTGTATTGAGTACAGGAGCTAATGCACCTTTCGGTAAGGAGGATACAGTACGGGTCACAATTACATGGGAGCATGCGCCAGCCGAGCTGGATGTTAGCTGTTTTATGGTAGGCCAAGATGGTAAAGTCGCTTCGGATGACTATTTCATTTTTTACAATCAACCAGCAGATCCGCACAGCCATATACGTTTAGAGCGCCCCAATAACAAAACCGCTGAATTCACTGTAGCCTTAAGGGCTTTGCAAGGAACTGGGGTTGATAAATGTGTATTTGCCGCCACTCTGGATGGTCCAGGTACTTTTGCCGATGTGATTGGCTGCACATTGACCGTTCAGGGAAGGCAGGTACATATCGCCTATAGCATTACCGAGGCCACCAAAGAAACGTCACTCGTATTCGCTGAAATATACCGCCATACGTCAGGCTTCAAGCTTCGCGCAGTTGGGCGTGGCTTCAACGGAGGCCTGAAACCGCTTGCCGAGGCTCATGGCGTCACCGTGGAAGAAGAGGAGCCGTCAGCAGCACCGACGAATACTGTGAATGCCAAAGCGGAGGCGAATGCTTCCTTTCCCGGTAGCGGAAAAATCAATTTACTTAAGCAGAGTGTGCAAATTTCACTGAAAAAGAAACAGATAGACCATGAAAAAGCACGAGTAGCGGTTGTATTAGACGCTTCTGGTTCCATGGGGAAGCTGTACTCACTGGGAACCGTGCAAAAAGCCTTCGAACGTGTGTTGGCTGTAGCCGCCTGTATGGATGACGATGGTGAAATGGACGTATGGTTTTTTGCAGACAAAGCCCAACGCGCTCCAAGCGTCACGGAACGAGATTACGAGAATTACGTAAAACGGACTTTCCCAGAACCTGGATATGGGAAAATAGGAATAGGTAACAATGAGCCTGAAGTGATGACGGATATCATTTTAAAATATACAGAAGAAGTACCTAATGAAACAATCCCAACCTACATTATCTTTTTCAGTGATGGCGGCGTGTATGAAACGAAAAAAATATCAAAGTTGCTGATCAAGTACTCGAAATCTCCGATTTTCTGGCAATTCGTCGGACTCGGTAATGCCGATTATGGAGTCCTTCAAAAGTTGGATGATCTGCGCGGTCGCGTAGTGGATAATGCAGATTTTTTTGCCTTGGATGACATCGACTCCGTGACAGACGCAGAATTGTACGACCGTCTGCTAAACGAATTTCCTGGTTGGCTTAAGCAAGTGCGGGCCAAAGGAATATTGCGGAGCTAATCCTTCACCACAATGCGATACCCCTGCATGATCACTTAAATATCCGCTGAGAATAGCAATAAAAGGCAGGATGACCGCAGATAGAGCAATCGTCAGCACCATCGTTCTGCCTCTTAACTGCTCTTCTACACATTTCTCTTCAGGTATTCCCCTTCATTTTAGTCATAGTAGAATTATATATGGTTAACTCCTTGCCAAATCCTATTTCTTTCATTTCCTAATTGGATATTTTCATGTAGTATAAACCTAATTGAGGCAACCCTGTTTGGGCTATGCTGAAGCTATAGACTTTATGAAGGAGGATTTCGGATTGAAATCAAATGAAGCCACTTTGCACAAAAAGCTGCTCCCTAGGCATATTACCTTTATGGCTATGGGTGGAGTCATCGGGACCGGTATTTTTAAAGGAAGTACCGAAACGATCAGCCTGGCGGGGCCTGGGGTCATTCTATCCTATGTCTTCGCGGGGCTTCTGCTCCTGGTCGTCATGGGCGCGATTGCCGAGATGGCTACCGTCTACCCCAACATGAATATGAAGGATTTTATTCGCAAAGCTTTTGGAGAACGGCTTTCCTTCATCATCGGCTGGTTGTATTGCTTCATGTGGCTGGCCGTCTGTATCATTGAAGTTATCGCAGCGGGAAGCTTCCTGCAATACTGGTTGCCAGACGTTCCATTATGGGTACTCAGTTTAGCGAGTGCGGCCTTTATTATTGTGGTTAACATGCTGAGTGTCGGCGGTTTCGGGGAACTGGAATTTTGGCTTGCGGGTATTAAAATTGCCATGATCATCATCTTTATTGCATTGGGTGGGTGTATCCTGTTCGGCATTATCCCAACTGAAACTCCGCCTTATCTGAGCAATTACGTACAGAATGGCGGATTTCTCCCCAATGGCTGGCTGGCTATTTTCTCGGCGCTGTTGGTGGTTACCTTTTCCTACGGAGGCTCTGAGTTGATCGGTCTGACGTTAACAGAAACAGAAAATCCGGAAAAGGTACTTCCGAAGGTGGTTAAAAGCTTTATTTTTCGAGTCGTGTTGTTCTATACGCTGCCGATTCTTATCATTTGCGGCTTGATTCCCTGGAATCAGCTGGATGCGAATACCAGCCCGTTCGTACAGGTGCTGTCTTCGGCAGGACTCCAAGGCTCGGCCCATGTCATGAACTTCATTTTGATTACTGCCGTACTGTCTGCCGCCAATTCAGGGATTTACGGGGCTACACGTATGTTGCATTCGCTGGCAGTCAACGGAGAAGGTCCTAAATCACTCGCCCGGGTATCCTCGAATGGGGTTCCTGTGAATAGTCTCAAATGGTGTGCCGTGATCCTGATTGTCGGTTCGATGGTCGCATATATCGCTCAGGACGGACTGTTCCGTATTCTGATGGCCGTACCGGGCTTTGTCGTTTTGCTCGTCTGGAGCTGTATTTGCCTGTCCCAGTTGAAGCTGCGCAAATCTTACCCGGTGGAACCAAGCTTCAAAATATGGGGATTTCCTTATATCACAGCGATAACCGTCGGATGCCTGTGGGTGATTGCGTTCCTGTTCTTGCTTGATCCGCAAAATCGGATCAGTATCAGCGTATGTGTGGCGTTCATGGCGTTCCTGATCATCTGGTCTTTGGTGAAGTTCCGGGGAAAGCAGGCGTAAGCAGCTCATGATTCAAGCGTATCTGTTTCCTGTTTCTTATGCCTTTCTCGCCTTTCCCTTTGCCGCGTTGCTGTTTACGCTACCTTTTCTAATCGTACAGTACCGCAGGCATGGTTATATCCATAAAACGAGAGCATTGCTGCTTTACCTGTTGCTTTTATACTTAATGAATGCTTTCTTTCTGGTGATTTTGCCGCTTCCGGCATCGCGTCATAATACGGCGTTAACCGGAGGCGCATTGCAGCTAATGCCCTTGCAGTTCATTCACGACATTATCAGGGAGACTTCTGTCTCTCCCTCCCAACCCTCCAGCTATCTGCATTTGCTGAAGGAGCGCGCTTTTCTCCAGGTCGTTTTTAACGTTCTTATGACTGTGCCTTTCGGTATGTTCTTACGTTATTATTTCCGTGCGCGGTGGGGATGGTGTCTGATCCTGTCCTTTGGCCTTTCCCTCTTCTTTGAGATGACGCAGCTAACAGGACTGTACGGATTTTTTGACCATGCGTATCGTGTGTTTGATGTGGATGATCTGATGGCAAATACATTGGGCGGCATGCTCGGCTTTCTTTTGGGCGAATGGTTTTCGCGTTTTCTCCCGCGTCTGGAGCATCTTGACAAGCATTTGGACATCACAACCAAGCGGGTGTCCTATACCAGACGAGGTATTGCCTTTTTCGTGGATTCCATCATATGGACAGGTTTGCTCGGTGTTTTGGAATACCTCCAAGTGCCCGCCGCCTTCTGGGTATCCAGTGGTGTATACTTCATGCTAATTCCTTACCTGACGAATGGGCGCACTCCCGGAAAATGGCTGGTGCGTATACATCTTGCGGGGACAGGAAACCGTATTTCCCTGTGGGAGCTCATGAAGCGCTACAGCCTCTTGTACTGGTTGTATTTCGGGATGAATTACGTGCTGGGTGGACCCGTGCTTTGGCCTCAAGTCCCTCCATGGGCGAGCGTTCTGATCAGCCTGATACTGTTGGTCATTAACGGGTGGTTCTTCTTCCATCTGGTTATACGCCTGTTCAGGAAAGACCTGTTATTTTATGAGGAGCTTAGCCATACTACCCACCGGATTACATGGCCCAAGCGACTTCATAGCCCTCTGCCTGACGCTACTGAACCTGCCAATACATCGGAAAGCTAATATAGTGATACGACAGCAAAAAACAGGCGAAGCAAAGGAACATTCCTTTGTCCGCCTGTTTTTTTATATTGCGAATAGATAATAACTCGTTTCTTTTACTTCCACTGTGCAATTTGATCAATGGGCAAACGAGTCGATGGATGACCATTGTTAATTCCTTTACCCATGGAAATGAGCATCACAGGCACATAACGATCTTTTTCAAGACCAAAGGCTTCAGCGATTCTGCTCTTGTCGTATCCACCGATTGGATTCGTATCGTAACCGTGAGCGCGTGCCACCAGCATCAACTGCATGGAAACCAGACCACCGTCGATCAAAACTGTTTCCCTGTTAATTGCTGGGTCCAGTTTCGCAAAATGGGCTCCTACTTGTTCCTGTTGCATTTCTTTAACATCTTTTGACATATAGCCCAATTCAACAGCTTCTCCGAAAATTTGTTCGAAATTATCAAAGTTGTTCAAATCCCCGAACACGGCAATCACTGCCGAAGAAGTCTCTACTTGGCGTTGATTAAAGCTCGCGAGTGGTGCCAACGTTGCTTTTCCTTCCGGGCTGTCAATCACGAGGAAGCGCCAAGGTTGCAGGTTAATGGAAGATGGAGCGCGTGTCGCTTCGGTCAAAATCTCTGTCATTTCCTCGCGGCTAATCTTCACGGACGGATCGTATACTTTGACAGAACGGCGACCCAGTGCGATTTCTTTAAAATCATTTGTTTTAACAATATTAGATGTGTTCGTATTACTCATTCAAATCTCTCCTTGTTTCCCCTATGGGTATAATGTAATTGGGGTCAGCCCATATCGGACATATGACCATTCATAACTTGCAGCATATCGGCTAACTGGCGCCGTTGGGTCTCGTCGAAGCTTTGGAGCAGCCGATCCACAAACTGTGAGCGCTCCTGTCTAAAAGTAATAATGCGCTCCCGCCCATAATCGGTCAGGCTTACCAGCGTAACCCTGTTGTCCTCTGGCTTGGTGCGCCGCATGACCATGGCTGTCGCTTCAAGCTGCTTCAAATGGCGGGTTACGGCTGCAGCGTCGATGCCAACCTCTTTTTGCAGCAAGGTCTGGCTGATCTCATCCACCTGATACAACTTGCACAACAGCTGTAATCTGGATGCGCTGATTCCTGCACAACGCTCAAAATTGGAGCTAGTCTGCTTGTTCAACAGCAACAGCGCTTCAAAAATATAGTCAGCCTCGGGTGATGTTTGGGTGATAGCAATCTCTCCTCCCTTAAGCAGGTCACTGGGCTTGACGATTCAACCATTGATCCATCAATCATTGATCTATCAAGTAATATACATCCTCTTTGAAAATAAATCAAGTCCCTGTGAAAAATAAAGTACCTCTTATCAAATAAAAGCTGAGCAACCCCGCAAGGGACTACTCAGCTTCTTCTCATATAACTAACTTTGTGATAACTCCCACACTACACTCATACGATAGCAGATCAGGAGAGCCATACAGACAGCGCCATTCAGCTTCTCTTGCTCTCTCCATCCGTAGTTGTAATATCCCGTTAAATGATGCCGTGAGACAGCATAGCGTCTGCCACACGAACAAATCCGGCGATGTTCGCCCCTACAACCAGATTCCCAGGCACGCCGTATTCCTCAGCCGCCTTCACGCTATTCGTATAGATGTTCTTCATAATGTCATGCAGCTTGGCATCCACTTCCTCAAAGGTCCATGACAGGCGCATGCTGTTCTGTGACATTTCGAGCGCGGAAACCGCAACCCCGCCTGCATTTGCCGCTTTGGCTGGTCCAAACAGCACCCCATTGCCCAAAAATACTTCAATCGCCTGTAGCGTGGATGGCATATTCGCACCTTCACCCACTGCTTTTACGCCATTGCTCACCAGCAATTGTGCTGCATGCTCGTCAATTTCGTTCTGTGTGGCGCATGGCAGTGCGATATCACATGGAATCGACCAGATATCGGAACAGCCCTCCGTATATATTGCGCCCGGACGCTCTTTGGTATACTCGCTAATGCGCAGACGATTCACTTCTTTAAGCTGCTTCACCAGATTCAGATCAATGCCGTCCGGATCATAGATGTAGCCATTCGAGTCACTACAGGCAACGACTGTAGCGCCGAGCTGCTGTGCTTTTTCAATCGCATAAATGGATACGTTCCCCGAACCCGACACAACCACACGTTTTCCCTCAAAGGACAAGCCTTGAGCGTACAGCATTTCATTTACAAAATACACGCAACCGTATCCAGTCGCTTCCGTACGCGTGAGACTACCTCCGTAATGAATCCCTTTACCGGTGAGGACGCCGCCTTCATGTCCCCCGCGAATCCGTTTGTACTGCCCGAACATGTAACCAATCTCACGCCCGCCTACACCAATATCCCCTGCCGGAACGTCGGTATCCGGTCCAATATATTTATACAGCTCGGTCATGAAGCTTTGTGTAAAGCGCATAACTTCGTTATCTGATTTCCCTTTGGGATCAAAATCGGAGCCGCCTTTGCCGCCGCCAATTGGAAGACCTGTGAGGGCGTTTTTGAAAATTTGCTCAAAACCCAAAAATTTGACGATTCCCAGATACACAGACGGATGAAAACGGATTCCACCTTTATAAGGACCGATGGCACTATTAAATTGCACCCGGAAGCCACGATTGACCTGTACGTTCCCTGCGTCGTCTACCCAAGGCACACGGAAGGTAATGACCCGTTCCGGCTCCACAAGCCGTTCCAAAAGCCCCTGCTGCATATACTTGGGATGCTTAGCCAGTACCGGAACCAGCGAATCCAATATTTCCTTGACGGCTTGATGAAATTCATTCTCATGAGGATTGCGAGCGATAACCTTCTCAAAAACGGACTGCACATATTCGGCTGCTGCTTGTTGACTCTGCTCTGAACGGATAATGGTCACTTTTCTAAAACACTCCTTTTATATTGGGTTGCTCTATTGAGAGAACGGAACAGATTCATTCCGTGTTCTGGAGAGTGTGATTTTATGTATTCATAAAATTTAGTTAACTATACATGATTTTTTATAAAAATACATCAAATTTGCTCATAAAAAAATTTTGGCCCCTTCATTAAATATCTCTATGAATCTATCATACCTTGTCATATTATTAATCCAAAATCCCTTGATTTACAGGCTTTTTTCACGATAAATAAGAATATATATACCTTACCCTACATGGTACAATAATGTGAACATAATGAAATTATATCTCAAATCAGAGCGAGGTCACGCCGTTTATGAATTCTTCCGTCCCTTTACGGACATACAATTTTTTATATTTTGCCCTGCTAGCGATTTTTGT
This sequence comes from Paenibacillus sp. 23TSA30-6, assembly GCF_014858585.1. Taxonomy (NCBI): domain Bacteria; kingdom Bacillati; phylum Bacillota; class Bacilli; order Caryophanales; family Paenibacillaceae; genus Paenibacillus; species Paenibacillus sp. 23TSA30-6. The sequence continues at coordinate 14,356 of NZ_SLTL01000050.1, forward strand.
ACCCTTCCTCCCCGTTTATCTGAACGAGCAAGGATTAAACCCTGCCCAAATCGGGATGATCACGGGCACCGGCGGCTTTATCACCATTATCGCCCAGCCGCTATGGGGCATGGTCAGTGACCGAACCAGAACGATTCGCAAAGTATTACTTCTGTTGATGATATGTGCGGGAATCTCCGGTTATTTCCTGTATGCCTCAACCAGCTTTGCACTGTTGATCGGCCTGGCTATGCTGGTGTATTTCTTCCTGATGCCCATAGATCCTCTCACCGAAAGCCTGAACTTTCGGGTAGCCGAATCGGTTGGAATCAGCTATGGCTCCATCCGAACCTACGGGGCATTGGGGTATGCCGTCATGTCGCTGGTGGCAGGCTACATTATGTCAACCTTCGGCGCTCACAGCCTGGCCTGTTTGTTTGCCGGTATTGCAGCGATTAGCTTTATCATTAGCCTTGCCATGCCGGATGCTCCTGTAACAGGCAAGCCCGTGACGCTTCACAGCCTCAAAACCTTTCTAAGTAACAAGGAAACTCTCCTGTTCCTTCTGCTCGTATTTGTCTGTTCCGTTCCGGCCCGGATGAATGACACGTTTCTTGGTGTCTATATCCGTGGGCTGGGAGGCAATTCCGAACTGGTCGGGCTGGCCTTTTTCATTGCAGCAGCCAGTGAAATCGTGGTATTCGCTCTTAGCTTCTGGTGGTTGCGTGCAGGGAAAGAGCTTGCTATTATCTCTATTTCTGCCGCCTTTTATTTTATTCGCTTCTTCGCTTCAGCCTGGATCAACGATCCGCAGTTACTCGCCTATTTGCAGGTGCTTCAACTGCTGACCTTCCCGATATTTTACTCAGCGGCTATCCAATACTTGTACCGGATCGTGCCTGAGGAATGGCGTGCGACCGGACAAACCGTGCTGGCTTTGCTGTTTTTCGGCGTTTCGGGTATTGTGGCCTCTTATGCAGGCGGCGCGGTGTACGAAGCCTTCGGCGGGCAAGTGCTGTATCTGTCCATAGCTATCATGTCCTTTATTGGGATGGTGTTCGGCCTGATTTTAATGAGAATTTATGGACGACGGCATGGGTCAGATACATCAAATGGATACCATCATTCCGCTTCATAGCATGAATCTGAAACATTGCTTTATGTGTGAAAACGACTCCTAGGTAGCTGATTCACGAGTATAACAAGTATGGAAAGTGCAAAAAGAGGCTGCGCACAGGGGAGGCCACTGAAAAAGTCCCCATTGTTGAGAGTAAGAGAATATCCAAAGAAAAACGAGCCTCTAGAATCGCTTCTAAGGCTCGTTTCGCGTTCAGGGAGACATATTTGTACCCCTAAAATCTTTGTATTTTCGGAAATCAACAGTTTTTCAGTGGCCTCGCACAGGGCGGAGCCTCTTTTTTACATCCTATGAGGGTATAACTCGTCGTAATCGGGATGATCTTCTACACATAGAAGGCTTCAAGCTGACGCACAATTTCTGCCTCGTCATGCTCTACCACCTGCTGATGCTGCGATTTCGAGAACAATTGCTCAATCTGCGCCGGGAACTCCTGCTTAATGTCCACCAGACGGATCGCTTCGTCAAATTTGGCCGGATGCGCCGTTGCAAAGGTCACACATACTTCTCCCTCACCATTATACGCCTCATACGCGGCAATACCGCAAGCCGTATGCGGATCCAGCAAATAGTCATATTCGGCTTTGTATTTGCTGATCAGCTCCAGACACTTCTCGTTCGAAGCGCCCAGGGCTTCAAAATCCTGCTGTACGCGTTTTAAATCTTCCGCACTGATCACAATCCGTCCTTCGGTTTTGAGGGTATTCATGTATTCAGTTACCTTCGCTGCATCTTCTCCAAGGAAATAGTACAGATATCTTTCGAAATTGCTCGCCACCTGAATGTCCATGGAAGGACTATACGTGCTTTTGAAGCCGCCTGGTTTGTATTCGCCTGTCTTCACGAAGCGCTCCAAAATATTATTTTCATTGGTTGCAATGATCAGCTTATGGATCGGTAAGCCCATTTTCTTCGCAAGAAAGCCGGAAAAAATATTGCCAAAGTTGCCAGATGGCACACTGATATTGATTTTTTTCGTACCCGCAGACTCCTGCGCCCGGAAATAAGCATAGAAGTAATATACGGTTTGCGCTAAAATACGCACAAAGTTGATCGAGTTAATCGCGCGCAGATGATGTTTTCCTTTGAAATCCAGATCGGCAAACAGGTCCTTAATGATCTTCTGACAATCGTCAAAGTTCCCTTTTACGGACAGATTCAGTACATTTTCATCGTCTACCGTCGTCATTTGCAGCTCTTGTACTTTGCTCACCTTTTGGTGTGGATGCAAAATACAGATTTTAATGCCTTCCTTGCCACGCACGCCCTGAATGGCTGCTGCCCCGGTATCGCCCGAGGTTGCACCCAAAATGTGAATGATCTCATTCTGCTTTTTGGACACGTAGGAGTAAAATTCACCCATAAATTGCAGCGCCACATCCTTGAACGCAAACGTAGGGCCGTGGAACAGCTCCAAAATATATAGGGAATCGTTGATCTTCTTCACTGGCGTGACTTCCGGATGACGGAAGCTCGCATAACTGCGCTCCACCAGTTGCTCCAAATCTTCACGAGGAATCTCATCATTGATATACAGCGCAAAAACTTCCAGCAGTAGCTCTCTGTAGCTCAATGTTGCCCATTGCTTCAAAGTAGCTGCCGACACGGTCGGAATCTGCTCCGGTACCATCAGACCTCCATCGTCAGCTAACCCCATGAGCACGGTATCAATAAATCCCTTGGCTTCTACTCGACCTCTAGTGCTTATATATCTCATATACATCCCCCAATAAAAATTCAATTCGAACCTTTTTTCGAATATATTATTGTCTATAATACCCTGTCGCGGTGCTGTAACCAAGCCTTTTTTTCATATTTCAAAGACTTTCTCCTACTTTACCATACCCCGCTGCATCAGGCATCTGTAATCCACAGGCAATCCGAACGCCAAAAACAAGCCGAAGGTCTGGAAAGATGGAGAAGGCTCTCGTCGTTATGACCCTGAAATGGAGAGTGAAGCCAGCCTGAGAGATGGTGAAGTGCAGCTTCCTGTAAAACGCAAATCATTGCCAACCTCGTCGATCTGCTGCAACACGTCAAAGAAGTTACCCGATACGGTAATTTGATTGACAGCTCTGACCACTTGCCCCTGCTCAATCCAGTATCCCAGACAAGCCAGCGAAAAATTACCGGACGCCGTATTCGTACCCGCATGCAGACCTTGCAGCTCTACGATCATCAACCCGCGATCCATCTTGCGAATCATGTCCTCCAACATAGACGTGCCTGGTTCCACATACAGATTATGATACGACACACCAATTTTACCGTTATAGCTGCCCTTGGAAGCATTAGAGGTACTTTCCACCCCAGCCTTGCGAGCCGTCTTGCGGTTATGGAAATACGTCCGTAGTTCCCCGTCCTTGATGATCTCGTTACGATGCGTTGCGCTGCCTTCGGCATCAAACGTACTGCCTGCGGGAACATTCTCCATCAGCGGATCATCAATCAGCGTAATACGCTCGCTTGCCACCTTTTGCCCCAGTTTCCCAGCCAATCGCGAAAAGCCTTTATCCACCGACTCCGCTGAAAATACCGACGTATACGCAGCCAGCAATTGCGTTGCTGCATCATGACGGAAAATGACCGGATAGTTATCCGATTGGATCGTGTGCGCACCCAGCTTGGAAACAGCCTCTTTTACGGCTTTATGCGCCACATCCACAATATCGATTTCCTCCACGCTCCGCAGGGAATAATCATGCCAGCCCCCAGTTACCGTCTCGTCATGGTCTGCTGCAATCACATACACGTAAGCGGTCGCTAGGCTTTTGCGACGATGGCAGTGCAGCCCCTTTGTATTCACAATTAGGACTTCATTTTCACGAATGCTGACCGAGCAATGCCGAGCCATCACAATCCGTGGATCTGCGGCAAGCGCTGTGCGCTCCATTTCTAGCGCCGCTTCGATCAGAATCTCAGGAGCCGTGTCAGCCAACGCTGAGGCATAGGCAGGCTGCTCAGGGTAGCTCTCAGAGCCTGCGAACAGTTCATCCTGTTCCTCGCTCTCCAATATGTCCGCGTTGCTGCGTGCCTCTTCCAATAAAAAGTCAATCACGTCCGTCTCCAGCTTCTCCGTAGAGGCATAGCCCATTTTCCCGTTAATGACACCCCGGAAGGAAAGTCCACCGTTCTCGACGATGGTATATTGGTCAATTTCTCCCTTCAGTACCTTTACCGAGGTAGAACGTCCATTTACATAGTAGATTTCCATATCCGCGTAGCCGATTTCCCGACCTTTGGTGAACAACGCTTCCTGAAATTGCTGAATATTCATCGCCTATTCCCCCTTCCGTCCGCCGACGGTCATCTCAGACACGCGAATTGTCGGCTGTCCGCAATTGACTGGAAGGCTTCCACTGACCGAGCCGCACATCCCCTGACCATGATCCAGATTGTTGCCGACCATATCAATATTTTGCAGAGTTTCAATCCCTTTGCCGATTAGTGTTGCCCCTTTGACCGGCTCGGCAATTTTGCCGTTGCGAATCATGTATGCCTCTTCAACTGCAAAATTAAACTCGCTCGTCGAGGTATTCACCGAACCGCCGCCCAGCGATTTGGCATAGATCCCGTACTCTGTATTTGCAATGATTTCTTCACGGGTCGAATCCCCGTTCGCAATAAACGTATTGTTCATACGGGATGCAGGCGCGAATTTATAGGATTGTCTTCGTCCCGACCCTGTCGCAGATACCCCCATCTGGCGCGAGCCCATTCGGTCGATCAGATATCCTTTTAAAATGCCGTTCTCGATCAGTACGTTGCGCTGTGTCGGAGCTCCTTCATCATCGATATTGAGCGAGCCCCACGCGTTTGGAATCGTTCCATCATCTATAGCCGTAACGAGCGGTGAAGCCACCTGCTGCCCGATCTTATTCGCAAACACGGAGGTTCCATGGGCCACCGCCGTAGATTCCAGCCCGTGTCCACACGCCTCGTGGAAAAGAACACCCCCGAAGCCGTTCTCAATCACGACGGGCAGTCTGCCGCTAGGCGCATATCCCGCTTTGACCATCGTGGTCGCAATACGGGCGGCGTGTCTCGCATTTTCTTCGATATTCAGGTTCTCCAGGAATTCAGTCCCTGCATACGCTCCCGGCCCACGGAACCCGGATTGTCTATGCTCCCCATCAGTCGCAATCGCGCTTATTCTCATACGTGTATACGTGCGAGTATCCTCCACCAACAGCCCGTTGCTATTGGCGATCAGCACGTTTTGGATCGAGTTGCTAATCCCAATGGAGGTTTGCGTGATGGAAGGATCGTATTGGCTTGCGGCCTCATGCGCCCGTCTCATCATATCGATCTTGGCACGTTTCTGTGAACCGTCAGGAATGATCGCAATCGGATGTTGGTTAGGGATAGCATGGGGATGGAGTGTAATGGTGTGTGTACCTGGCACTCCACCGCCGCGAATGGCCTTGGCGGCCGATTTTGCCAATCGAATGAGGCTCTGTTCGCTCATGTCGCTGGTGTAGGCGTACACCGAAAAATGCTTCTTCATGATCCGAATGCCAATCCCAAAATCCCGGCCTGACAGCGCCGTATCCACGACTCCCCCAGTCATGCCCAGTTGTCCATTGGTGCGGTCCTCGGCGAACACCTCTGCAAAATCTCCGCCCGTCTCCAGCGCAGCTTGCAGCATATCCTGAATCTGTGTTGGATGTATCATCACGTTCCTCCTCGTTTTTGCCGTATTTCATATTGTACGGTTATTCGTTCAAGATAATATGCGGGTTCATGTTTATTTCCCATAACTTTACTATACATGATGTTGGGAGTGGGTGTAACTATTTGGGTGGCAAGTGGTTTGGAGGAGGGTGAAGATTCATGTGTAGGGATTGGGAGAGGGAAAATGGGAAAACCCGATCAGACCGTGAAGGGTCATGTCGGGTTATTGGAGCATTTTGATTACTGGCTGGATTGAGTAAGTACGTGCATGTAAGGCCGCTACGAGACGGATCATTCTTCCGATCGCTGTTGCTCCCGTATTTTATTGATTATATTTTAATGGTAAAAATCCGGTGACAGTTTATGCTTACGAAGCTAGCTTTCCTACGGAAAGCTTTCAGCCGAACGCTCCGCTTCTTCAGAACGATTCCGTCCCCTCCGCTGCTATGTTTGGGTTTGCTTCATTTTGTTTGCCAAAATACTTTTTTTCAAACGAACTTTAAACAGTTCTCTTCGTAAATCCAGTTCCATAATATGAAGATGATCTGCCGCTTCTTTGACCGTTTCCATGTGTAATACGCTTGCCTTTTGAGAAATGTGGACTACTGTCAATAGAATGGACACCCAAAGTCGAGAATTTCAAGCGGGTTTTCGGTACAACCGTTCATACTGATT
>NZ_SLTL01000051.1:0-20530 GCF_014858585.1 Paenibacillus sp. 23TSA30-6
TAGGGACGCACCTCGAATGAATTTGATTTTATTCTCGCATTCTCGATTCTCGATGTCCACTTTTTAGTCTAGCATCAGAAATTCCTTCTACAATTGATGTGTTTCGAAATCGTCTCGTCGTCTTGCCAATGCTCAATCGTAACTGATAATTCCCTTTTCAAGACGAGAATTCTTGATTATTTCATTGATACTCTACAAATATTCCTTCTCTTTTTCAGGCTTCACGCTGATAAATACATTTAATACGATCATCTCTCGCTGATTTAACGTAATTACGACCTGAAAAGGGAAAAACACCTCACCATACAAATCTTGATGCAAGCAGTTATAGCCTCCCGCCTTTAAAATATAGTAGTGATTGGACATGTTAATTTTTTGATGTAATCCTGTTATACAAGTAACAACCTGTTTCCGCTACAATATTTGGAAACGGGTTGTTACTCCGTACACTCTGGCCAGATTGCCAATGACTATTTTTACATGGGCGGGTCTGTATGAATATCGTTGTCCGGTTCAGTGCTTATCCAACGCGTAAAGGTAACTTGAAAACCGGCCCGGGTCGGCGCGCATATAAAAGGACCAGCCTGTTGCCCGGATTCGTAAGGAAAACGTGCCACACGCACGGTGCGCCAGCCATGATGATCTGTTCGCGCTCTAATAACCACTGCATCCTGAATTCGGGAAGCGCGAATCGTGACATGATCTCCTACCCATTCAGGTACAGGAGATAATGACCAATCGGAATAGTCGTCTGTGACAACGACAGCCAGTTGAGGAATTCCATCATTTAATTCAATGCCAGCTTTAATCCACTTTCCTGGTCCTTGATACAGCATGATTCCTGCCTGATCATAAAGCTCAGTAAATGAGCCTAACTGAAACGTGACTTCTATAGCAGAATCCCTCTCCCATGCTGCAAGCAGAGAATGTCTACTACTGCGTTCAAATCCATATAAGGTTTTTTCCCAATAATCGCTTCCTTCGCTGGCTTCAACTTGGAGGAACCGGCCTTCTTGCAAGGATAACACAGGAGGGTTAGTCCAGATTCCTGCGTTCCATGGAATTGCTTTTTGAGTCATTGATCTCATCCTCTCTTGCTTAATGGAGCAATACCCTATTTTCTTTTTTCCACCAATTGCAAATTGTACGTCAGACTTTCGAGGGTCACCGAAATCAACCCGTTCATGTATTCGTCATTCGTATCACTTTTCACAAAAATCTCTGGCATATGTTCTTGGGGTATATCTTTTAGACAACCGTTATAAATATCGTCCAACAGAGTCGGCTTGGATAATTCTCCAGTCAAAGCGATAGATACAGGATCAATAATAGCAATAATGGAAGTTATCGTTTTGACAGCCAAAGGAACGAACCCTTGAGTATTTTTGCTCTGCTTTAGTTGTTCTTCCCTTGTCATATCAAAGGGCAAAAAAGAAACTTCTCCCGCAAATTTGGTATTTCCTTTTAACAGGTGTCCGTCGACAATAAACCCCGCTCCCGGGAAATTATCCTTGGGAAAATTAACAATCGCGAAGGTTTTGTCCTCATCATAATTTTGCATTTTATAAAATCCGTAAACTGTTAGATGCATATCATTTTCAATAGTGATTTCCAGTTCGTATTTGTTGTAAAGCAGCGGGCCCAGAGGAATTCCTATGAGCGGGTCGATATCACACACACCGATAACCCCTTGATGTACAACCCCGGGAATACCAATGCCAACTGCTTTAACATTTTCATAGATGTTAATAAGGTCACCAATTTGGCTTTCTATGACCTCATAATCGATATAGGGCACAATCGAGGTCTTCTCTACAATGATGTCGCCCAGCAAATTGGATACCGCATAAGTAAGAGAATCCAATCCGCCTTCCGTTTTCACATTTAAACAGAGAATATAGGAATAATCGGCGTTATATTTGTACCGCATTGCCGGGCGTCCACCGTTGGATTCCTCCAGCTCTGTCTCTAACACTTCCCCGGTTTGAAGAAGCTCCTTCAGAATATTGCCGCAAGTTGCCACACTGAGTCCAGTTATACTCGCTATGGACGACTTGGTGGCATATTCAAGAGACTTCAGTGTGTTTTTGACTAACTCCACATTAATTTGTTTGACTCGGATTGCATTATTGGAGACTGGCAGTATTTGAATCCTCTCCTTTTACGACACTTATTAAAAGCATTACAATATGCTGTAATATAACGCTCTGTCTGCAAAAAGTCAATTCGTAGCCTTCCATGGATTCGGAGTAGCAACGGGTTCAAGAATATTCCTCCCTCCGTACTCATGTAAATTCAGCGATTCCAGATAATATAACGTAAATTATCATGCTATACTATTTATATTGAGCAGATTCCAGTGTGGCATCTCCGGGATAAAATCAAATGAAAAAGGGGGAACTCTAGTGGAAACTATGGAATTTATAGCATTGATCGCTTTGATCATCTCCGTCATTCTTTTGATCAAAGTCTACAGCTTGCAAGCTCGACTTAATGATTTGAAATCCGATGTAGAGCGTCTTGAGAATCGTTCTGGAATGTCGGGAATATCACTATCTGGCCCAACCGCTACTGCACCACCATCTGTGCTAGACACAGTAGTTTCGGAGGATGTCAATGAAAGACTGCTCCTGCTGATTAGAGAAGGCAAAAAGATTCAGGCGATAAAAGAGCTAAGAGTAGCTAAAGACCTCTCTTTAAAGGAAGCAAAGGACTATGTAGATGGCTTGGAACGCCTCTAATAATGAGATCCAAATAATTCCGCCGAGGTAAAGGATTGCAACAATTGCCTCGGCAAGAGCTTTAGAAAGGACGACGAAATAAGATGAGTGTGAGCAAAACGAACGCAATGCGAATATTGGATGGTCAGGACGTTAACTACAACATGCTGAGTTATGAGCATCAGGATGGAAAAATAGATGGTATGAACGTAGCTGAGAAAATTGGGAAATCCCCGGAAGCCGTTTTCAAAACGTTGGTTGCACATAGCAAACAACATCTGTTTGTTTTTGTGATTCCTGTACATAAAGAGCTTGATCTCAAAAAGGCAGCTAAATCAGCGGGCGAGAAGAAAATCGAAATGCTTCCAGTCAAAGAACTGCAAAAGCATACCGGGTATATCCGGGGTGGCTGCTCTCCCATAGGAATGAAAAAGCTCTATCCTACTTTTATTGACCAACCCGCAGTAGAGTTGGAAACCATTATTGTGAGCGCCGGAAAAATTGGAACCCAACTGGAGTTAAGTCCGCAGGACTTAGCCCGGCTCATTGATGCACAGTTTGCGGATCTGACTCAGAAAGCATAAAACCCTCCAACAATTCATAAAATCTTTATGCGGATTTTCTCTAATTCTAAGATAGATGAAGCTTCAACTTGGAGAGGAAGATCAAATGATGCATAATGATTCCCTGAAAAATGCCCGTGTGCCGCAGCCCATCAGAAGTGATGGTGCTGGAGGCATTGATAAGGGTCCCCGTGATGTGATGAGGGATTTGCAAAATCCCGACATGCTGGTTCCGCCCGTAACAGATAATGGACTCATTCCGAACATGAGATTTTCTTTTTCAGATGCTCATATGCAGTTGAATCACGGTGGATGGTCAAGAGAAGTAACCGTAAGGGAGCTACCCATTGCCACAACTCTTGCCGGAGTTAATATGAGTTTGACACCGGGCGGCGTGCGCGAACTTCATTGGCACCAGCAGGCGGAATGGTCTTATATGCTGTTGGGGAGTGCCCGTATTACTGCCGTCGACCAAGAAGGAAGAAATTTTATTGCTGATGTGGGCCCTGGTGATCTCTGGTATTTTCCACCCGGCATTCCACACTCAATACAAGGTCTTGAGGAAGGCTGCGAATTTTTGCTGGTTTTTGATGACGGCAGCTTCTCTGATTTGAACACGTTATCCATCTCCGATTGGTTTGCACATACTCCAAAAGATGTACTGTCTGCCAATTTTGGCGTTCCTGAAGCTGCTTTTTCATCCATCCCTCAAGAACAAGTATATATCTATCAGGATGCCGTTCCCGGTTCAATCCAAAGTCAAGCGGTTTCTTCTCCCTATGGTACGTTGCCTCAATCCTTTAAATATGAATTACTCGCTCAGCCTCCCATCAAAACGCCGGGTGGAAGCGTACGAATCGTCGATTCCTCCAATTTTCCGATATCCCAAACGATCGCGGCTGCTCTTGTTGAGATTGAGCCTGGTGCAATGAGAGAAATGCACTGGCATCCCAATAATGACGAATGGCAATACTATCTTACCGGGCAAGGCCGAATGACTGTTTTTGGCGGTAATGGCGCGGCGCGCACATTTGATTTCAGAGCCGGGGATGTTGGATATGTACCTTTTGCTTACGGTCATTACATCCAAAATACAGGCTCAAGCACGCTATGGTTTCTTGAAATATTTAAAAGTGACCGTTTTGCAGATGTTTCCTTGAATCAATGGATGGCACTTACACCGACAGAGCTCATTCAGAGCAATTTACATGTTGGTGCCGATGTGACCTCTAAATTGCGGAAGGTAAAATGGCCTGTCGTCAAGTATCCTGGTTATTCTTTTTATCCAAAGGATGAACTCTGAAGAATCCGGTGAACGTGCGTCTTGTCCGTGCTCTCAGAAAAAAGCCCGTTTCAGATAACCTTGTGGATCACATAGGGATCTCGCTGCAAGTTACGACAACCGTCTTTGCCCTCGCTCTACTGGCGACTTTTACGCTTTGGTATGGAAGCGAAAAAACATTATCCATTCATTCTATTTACACGATCAAGCGTGAAATATTCTACTGGGCAACGATATTCTTTACCTTTGCCTTGGGTACAGCGGCTGGTGATCTTATATTAGAGGGCCTTGACTTAGGTTATTGGAGGTCGGCGTTTATGTTTGCGTCACTGATTGGTATCATAACGTTTGCCCACTATCGGCTTAAATTCAATGCCGTGTGGTCCTTCTGGATGGCGTACATTGTGACCCGGCCTCTCGGCGCCTCACTTGGGGATTATCTGTCACAATCTCATGCCGATGGCGGGCTCGGCCTGGGCACTGCTGGAACCAGTGTGATTTTTCTCGTAACTATTTTAACCTTGGTGATCTATCTGGCGAAATCCGGAATAGATCAAACCCAACCATCATCATAATCAGCTAAAAAGCATAGAAGAAAACGTACCCGGGACATAGCCGGAATAATCCCGGGTAGATTGCATCTTGACTCTAATGCTATATTTTCACAATAAAAATATAGTAAAAATATTGAAATTAATAACCAAATACCTTATAATTACAACAAATAATCTCTTCTAACAATTAAAATTCGCAAGTCTCAGCCAAATTTATGTTCAGGTTTTTCTTTCTCTCACATCGCTAAATTTATACTATTTTTGCGTTATTATTCCATTATCAGGAGAGTGGCTGTAATTATGTTTAAAAAAGAGATTTTAACAGGCTCACTACAGGAGCGCAAACTGATCGTAATCGACGATGTAGCAGCATTGGGCTACCCTTACAGTGAGTATGATCAGGGCCGAAAGGTCGGTGGTTATGCCGCTATGGCGCAATTTTCCAAAGGAAATATCAGCACTGGACTTGCCTACGTCAACATTCATTTGGATCGGAATAAAGACATGTTCTGGGGAATTAACGTAATGGAAGCTTATATGAAGTATAAAGAGTATTACACACCCGCATTAAAGGATAAAGTAAAAGCAAAAATGCTCAGTTTTAACATTTTGAATGCCGATGGGACGGCTCTGTCGGGAAATACAGAAAATCAACGGCTCATGTATGCGGCAGTCGGGGTTGTCGGAGCGGAAGAATGGCCAGATTATCCGGTGAATTATGCTACCATCGCCAGAAGTTATCTGCTGTCCGAACTTCCCACAATTACAAAACAGGGGTACTTTGAATACGACTCCCCAACATATTTTATCCATCATGTAGGACCGCTATTGTTCATTACTGAACACTTGAAAGATGCGACATTGCGGAATATGGCCAAACTGACGTTGGAGTGGTATTTTGCCAGTATCGTAGGGGAGTGGCTGCATGGGTACTGGGTGACCAGTCAGGCCAGAACATATAATGCGCAGCAAGAGCCGGGATATACACTTGATGAGAGTGCAGTGCTACTGTGGATGTTGTTTGGAGACAGTCGTAAGCCGATATATCTCGGCAATGAAACCAATCTGAAATTTACCACGATTCCATTTACGGTTGCGAACTACGAGTTACCAGACATTTTCAAAAGTATAGCGACAGCCCGTTCTACAACTTACACACATAAGGAACGGATGCCTAGAAACAGTAACAAACCGTATAAGACAAGCTACATCACCCCGGATTACGCCGTATTCAGTCAAAAGGACAATCGGCTCGCACAAAACCAGCTTCATCGTTGGGGCATCAAATGGGTGGGAGATACATACAGTGACGAACCAAATACGTTCTTCATGAAGCAACACTTCAGTGAGCCGATTAACTTGAATCCGTCCAACTCGGAATATTGGATTGGCGGAACGAATATGGAGGAAGTGCTTCAGGACGACGGTGCACTCATTGCGGTATACAATATCACAAATTCAAATACATGGATCGACGGCCCTGTTTCATATAACGGAATCAAAGCAACGATCGAACAGGACCCATTCAATAGGAACGGCTGGATATTCTTCCATACAGGTAAAATGCTGATGGCTGTCCGGACGGCACAACCTTACGATTGGCCTTATGACACGGAATCGTGGAAATACGGAGGTTATCAGAGAGCGTTGCGGAGTGACGGGGCAAAAAATGCGGTCATCGTTGAAACAGCACCTCTTATGGACTACGCAGGCGGTTCTTGCATTAGAGAGCTTGACTGCTTTGCTGAGGCTGTGCTGACGAAAACCGTAGTGGATTTCAGCGGTGTTAACGATACCAATCCCCGGGTCTTTTACAAAGGATTAACAGGTAAAGAGATGGAAATCGTATATGCCACCTCACGTAAAATTCAGGGTGCAGAAGTCAATTATGCTAATTGGCCTCTGCTGGATGATCCGTGGATGCATCAGAATTATAATGGAAATAAACTCGATTTGGTTCATGACAGAGAGAGACGGACCTATGATTTCAATAACTGGAAGGTAACATCAAGCATTATGTAAAGTGTCTGTCGCCAACTGACAAGAGCGTCTCAACCAGGCTATCAGATCTGTTTGAGACGCCCCTACATTTACTTCCAGGTGCCTACATGGGTTTGCACAAACTGATCAAATGTGATCGGGCTGCGCCCAGTGACACGCTCCACGGTATCGGTAACTTGGTCTTCACTTCCATTTTCACGTATCCTTTGATCCAATCCCGCTAGCATGGCAGCGTAGTTCGCAGGCATACCTGCCTGAATCATGCCGACTTTCAGTTCTTCGTCAGACAACGAGATGTGCTGAATCGTTTTTCCTATAACATGGCTGATCAACTGAGCAGCTTCACCATATGTCAACGAATGAGGTCCAGTAATCACATGAGCTGTGTTATGAGGCTTATCGTCAATCAGGGCTCTTACCCCCACTTCTGCAATGTCATCTGCGCTGACGAAACCCACTCTCCCTTCCCCTGTTGCACTATAAATCGTGCCGGTGTTTTTGATGGTGCTTACATGCTGACCTTCGGTAAAGTTCTGCATAAAATAGGATGGCTGTAATACTGTCCACTCAGGAGCTAAATTGCTGAGGGCTTGATGCACCGACCCGAATACCGGGCCATCCGCAGGGACAGATGCGCTACCCAGAAGCACGAACCTTTTCACGCCTTCATGAATGGCTTTTTCAATAAAAGGAATCATGACTTTGGCGGGATTTACGTCCAATACAGGCACAACCAAATAAATTTTATCTACATTCGTCAGCTCTTTTGTATGTGTTGATTCATCGTACCAATCGAAATGTATATGATCTGAGCCGGGCAAATTTGTCGAGTTACTGCGTCCCGCTAACCGGACAGGATGCTGAAGCTGCGTAAGTCTGGCAGCAATGCGACTACCAATTTTACCGCTTGCCCTGTAATCAATGTTATATTTTTGTTTGTCATTGGACTTTTCTCCTTATCGAAAACGAAATTTTTCAGACTAAACAGTCTAGAATTTCTAAAAAATTTGACTAATCGGTCCGGAATTATCAAAAAAATAAACGCTATAGAGCGCTCATAAAAAATCAATCCAAAATCGACAGCGTCGTACGCACGATATCTTTAAGCGCCTCAGGGCTTGCGCCTGTCTTGGCGGTAAATGTCAACGATAGCCGGGCATGATTTAGAAATCTGGCGATTGACCGTAGCTCAGACTCCGCGGAATGAATCTCTCCCTCTTTATGAGCACGGACCAAGGCGTTGTAGAAAGCAAGCTCAAGCCTTTCTGTACTCGCAGATATAAAGACTTTGATTTCATGATGATGCGGAACCTGTTCAATAGCACTGTTCATAATAAAGCATTCCTTGGATAGCTTGGGGTCCGTCAAAACCCTGACAGATTCATTAAAAATCATCGCTATGGCTTCCTTAATGCTCCTTACACAGAAATAGCTGCAAATACGCAAAAAAACACCGTATCGGAATACGATGTTTTTTTGTCGTACGAATTCAGGTGGTTCAGCTTGAAGCTATTCATCAGAATCTACATTATGGTAAACCTGCTGAACATCCTCCAAATCTTCTAATGCATCAATCAATTTATCAAATTGAAGCTGTGCATCTTCTGGAAGAGTAATATCATTTTGGGCAAGCATGGTAAGTTCGGCCACTGTAAATTCTGTAACTCCCGCCTGCTTGAAAGCTTCCTGCACAGCATGAAACTGGTCAGGCTCAGCATATACGATAACAGCCTCATCTTCTTCGATGATATCACGCACCTCTACATCTGCCTCCATCAACAGCTCCAACACTTCATCTGCGGTTTTACCTACCAAACCAATAACCGCCGTTGAATCAAACATATAGGCTACAGATCCGCTTACACCCAGGCTACCGCCATTTTTAGTGAAAGCAGAACGTACATCAGATGCCGTGCGGTTTACGTTATTGGTGAGTGCATCTACAATGACCATAGAACCGTTTGGTCCGAAGCCTTCATAGCGAAGCTCAACATAGTTTTCATCTCCGGCGCCTTTTGCTTTTTCAATCGCCCGGTCAATGATCGCTTTCGGTACATTGTACGTTTTTGCACGTTCTAGCACGACTCTGAGAACCCGATTGGATTCAGGATCAGGCTCGCCCTGTTTGGCTGCTACATAGATTTCTACCCCAAATTTAGCATATATACGACTCGTATTAGCATCCTTGGATGCCTTCTTTTCTTTAATATTGTTCCACTTACGTCCCATAATATCCCGCTCTCTTTCTATATGAATATACACAACGGTATTCATTATATCCTTGTATATTATATCTCCTAAAGGACGCTTGAACAAGTTCAAAGGATTTAGTGATAAAAAATGTCCTTTTCTCATGGAATTCTAATTTTCATCTAAAGGTGCTCCCATGTTCAAGAGTTAAGATCATATTACTTTCTACTTTTGAATCACGTAAGAAAAGGAGTAATCCCTAATATGTTATCTAACCTGGACTATCAGATTTTTCCCCTCATTAATGAACAAGCGAACAACTTTTCTGTTCTGAACGGGCTGATGCGTTTTTTCGCCGAAGATGCCCAATATGTGTTCGCTTTAGTCTTGCTCCTGTACTGGTTGTCAAGAAATAAACTCAACCGTAAGATGACCATAACGGCGGTGGTATCCGTATGTCTGGGCATGGGGATCAGCTTTATCATCGGGCATCTTGTGTACCGGGATCGTCCCTTCGTCACCCACGCCATTGGAGCTTTTGCGCTGGCGGCCACGTTTTGGCTGTAAAGTAAGAGGTTACGTTTGGGGGCTACTCAGAGGGATTGCCCAAAACCGGATTTACAGGCCCTTATGATCTGAAAACCCTGTATGCCAGAAAACTAATCCGTGGGTGAATTTCACCAGCCTGCCTGCCTCGATCAATATGCCTTTAACCCAGCTTTCCGCAAAATTTTAATCAGTTGCCGACTGTTTCTTTTGTCATTTCCAACCTGAACCACGATATGCACGACGGCACGATTCGAGAAGCGGATCAATGGCTGCAAGCTCACTTGTCCTCTTATGCCCGCTGGGCGCCGCAGCATAACAGTCTTTTGATCGTAACATGGGACGAAGATGACATGAGCAGTAAAAACAAAATCCCGACTATGATTATAGGTCCTCATTTGAAAAACGGCCCTTACAACGGGAAAAGCAATCATTTCTCCGTGCTGCGCATGATCGAACAATTATACGGATTGGAGCTGCTGGGCAAGAGCAGAACGGCACCGCCGCTTAATATATGGACAACAGGCTCATAAATGTCTAAGATGATGGTGGAGTATGACTTGAAGGAGATAGATCATTTGGAGGTACTATACAAAAAGCTGAGCAATAATCATGAAATAACGATATACGACACCACAGAGCTGTATGGTGAAAAGGGATTATTCCGGGTGATGCAGTTTTCAAATGCAGCCGTACAAGGCGCGGTGGATTTGAATCATCCGCAACGCATTCTGTTCGAATATCCGAGAGCCATCATCCATCTGATGGAGCTGAACGATCCGTCATTTGAAGACGTGTTTGTGATTGGGCATGGTATAGGTACGATTGCGGGTCATTTTACAGATAAACGCTTCAAGATTGCAGAGCTGGATGCACAAGTCGTGGAATTCAGCCGAACATTCTTTGGATACGACAAGGACAACGTGACCGTTGGTGATGGACGTTGCATGTTGGAGAAGGAAGCGCCGGATGCATATGATTATATTATTTTGGACGCCTTCACAGATCAGGGAACGCCGCCTCATTTAATATCCCGGGAATTTTTCAGGATGGCCAAAGAAAAGCTGGATTCCGAAGGCTCCGTGATCATGAATGTAATGGGCAAAAGTGAGCACGATCATTTGATGAATGCCATTCATACAACGTTGCGTGAGGAATTCGCTTATGTCACAGCTTTCTCCCTCCCCTCGGAAGGCGCTGCCGACATTCAAAATATCATTATGATAGGTCGGGACAAGCCAATCCGGTTTCAGGCACGTCATATGGCAGGCTTTTATGAAATTGCACTTGGAGAAGGTCACATTCTACAGGACACAGACACGTAATGCTTGTACAATAATTGTTGGTAAAGATACGCCCAAACGATTGTAGTCCGGGCGCATTGGATTGTAGAACCGTATAGGGCGCAGGCTCGTAATTTATTAAGCCGAGTGACTATTGCTGAATAAGTTCCAATATCCGTCGCTCTACATCTTGGATATGAATGGTTTCTTTGTTGCTGGTTCTTCGCTCCACTAACTCTATTTTCCCGTGCTCAGCATCTTTACCAACGACGATGCGCACGGGAATACCCACTAAATCCGAATCTTTGAATTTAACCCCGGGGCGTTCCTCCCGATCATCCATCAACACTTCCACGCCGAGATCCTGTAGCTGGTTATACAAATCCTCGGCCATCTGCATTTGCAAGCTGTCTTTAACAGAGATCGGAATAATATGAACTTGAAACGGTGCCAGCGCATAGGGCCATATGATTCCGTTCTGATCGTGATTTTGCTCCACAATGGCAGAAAGAATTCGGGAAATGCCAATGCCGTAGCAGCCCATAATCATCGCCTGATCTGTTCCGGACGCATCCAGAAAAGTCGCGCCCAGCTTCTCGCTGTATTTAGTGCCCAGTTTAAACACTTGTCCAATCTCAATCCCACGATGAAACTTCAACTTCCCTTTGTCACAGCGAGGACATGGTTCCCCTTCCATGACGTTCCGTAAATCCGCCACATGGCGAAGATCCATATCGCGTTTTGGATTCACATGCCGATAATGGGTTTCCAACTCGTTCGCGCCTGCGATGCCACTGGACATTTGAACGACGGAGTAATCCACCCACACAGGGATCGTCAAGCCGCATGGGCCTACGAAGCCCGAGGGGGTTCCAGTCGCCTTTGATACGGCATCTGAATTTGCTATTTCGAATTTTTCACTACCTAAAATATGTTTTAATTTCACTTCGTTGACCTCATGATCTCCCCTGACGACTACAGCAATGGGTTGATCGTCACTCATATAAATCAGTGTTTTGATCATATCTTTTGGCTGTATTTGCAGCGATTCAACCAGTTGATCTATCGTGCGCAGACCTGGAGTATGAAACTTTTCCATTTTATCTGCAGCAGTTAATGTTTCTGATTTTTCCATTCTCCGTGGCTCAGCTTTTTCAAGATTAGCAGCATAGTCACAGCAGGTACAAGCGGCTATCGTATCCTCTCCAATGTCAGCCAGCGCCATAAATTCATGTGTTCCGCCTTCGCCGCCAATAGTACCCGCATCTGCTTCAACTGCGCGAAAGTTCAGGCCACAGCGGGTAAAAATACGATGATAGGCCTTAAACATGGTCCAATAAGCTTGATCCAGCCCTTCCCAGCTAGCATCAAACGAATAGGCATCCTTCATCAAAAACTCTCTGCTACGAAGCAAGCCAAATCGTGGACGTCGTTCATCTCGGAATTTGGTTTGAATTTGATATAGCGTTACAGGTAATTTTCGATAGGAGCTCACTTCATTCCGTACTAATGACGTAATGACCTCTTCATGAGTAGGACCCAAAGCGAATTCCCGACCATGCCGGTCTTGAAGACGTATCAGCTCTGGACCGTACACATCGTATCTCCCTGATTCTTGCCACAGCTCGGCAGGCTGCAATGCAGGCATTAACAGCTCCCCAGCCCCTGCACGATCCATTTCATCCCGTACGATTTGCTCCACTTTCCGGAGAACGCGTCTTCCAAGTGGCATGTAGCTATACACTCCGGCTGCGAGTTGCCGGATCAACCCTGCACGCAGCATAAGCTGATGACTGATCACTTCGGCTTCTGCGGGCGATTCACGTAATGTTGTCAGTAATAATCGACTTTGGCGCATGTGTGGCTGCCTCCTTGTATGGACGATAAAATGTACGCAAAAAAGACACATCCGTCAGGGACGAATGCGTCGTGGTACCACCCTTAATTTGACCATATCCATAGTATGGAACGGCCCTTCATCAGATAACGGCGTCTAACCGATAACGGTTTAAAATACATTCCGCTACAGCTCACAAGGCAGGAAAACGTCCATTCGCGGCGGAGAAACCTTTCAGCCCATGGGTTTCTTCTCTGTACGGCGATTGTTGAACCTTTGATCCTTGGTCTACACTATTCCTGTATATTACAATTTTTTTTATTATCTTACACGAAACGAAAGCCGCGGTCAAGGAGCTTTTTTGGAATTCATCCAGGACATGAAACGGTTCAGCGAACGTGTCAACACCCCGTCATTGCTTCTCAAAAAACGACGACGTATCTCACGTTATTCATCAGGCAACCTGCTCCTTATACCATTCTGAATGGACCTCGAACATACCTTGAACAAATACTGGTTTATGTATCTTTCTTTTTAAAATACACACCCTTATAAACCACAAAGTTTTGCGCATACCTGCCATACAGCTCGTTGAACTTGGAACGGAGTGTATTCGAAGAGAGCATGTCTGAAACTGTCCGGTCGGTTTGGAGCGTTAATACGGCACAACTGATTCCAAATTGGCAAATTTGTTCCATAGGATAGCCTTGAATAATTCCATACATCATCCCGGCAATAAAAGCATCGCCTGCGCCCGTGACATCAACGATTCCTTGAACAGGCTGCACGGGAATTTGTCCGTGAGTTCCACCTTGAGATGCAAATAAGACGCTGTCTGCACCACCAGTAAGAACGACATGTTTAACTCCGAGCTTATGAAAAACTTGCGCCGCCTCCAGCATCTGCTGATCATCAGTTATCTTCAATCCCAAATATGCTTCTGCCTCCACAACATTACATACCAGCCATTCTACTCCATTCAGATTACGGGGCAGCTTTCTCATTTTGGAGGCCGATACAGAAGAAACAACCAACGGAACTTGATGTTCGTGGCATAATCGGATTGTGGAAGCAAGTACGTTCGCGGAAAAATTGGTATCCAACAGCACCAATCCAGATGAGGTGATCAAAGGGGCATTATCAAGGATAGCTGAGGCACTGATCTGGTCGTAAATCTCCATTTCTGCAGTTGCTACAATCATTTCACCCTGCTCGTCCAGCAGAGCGGTGTAGACCCCGGTAGATGGTTCGCCTTTGACTTGAAGAGGGACCACGTGGATGTAACGGTTGGACTGTTCAACTACAAATTCACCTTCCGCATCATCTCCAACTGCGGTCAGCAGACTGACCCACTGCCTCAGCCGTCCCAAATTTTCAGCCACATTCCGAGCTACCCCTCCGCAAGATTGCTGTCTGGTGCTGCTTGGATTGGAGGTGTGAAGCTGAAATGTACCTTTAATCATAATTTTACGGTCAATATTGGCCCCCCCGATACATAATATATGTTTTCGAACAGGCCAAGGCTCGTTCTGGCCATTTTTATTGAGCTGTTTAAAACTCATTACCTGACTCCTTTCGCGAGTCCGTTCGCATTGGATGATATATTTGTAATCAATTTACTTCCATTAAAATTGTTGGCTTTATAAATTGTCGCTTTATAAAATTAGCACGTTTCCAATGTCAAATTCCTGAGAATAATGTCGAGTTCATCAAATTAGTCCTTAAGATACATACAAGGCTAAACACAATTCAAAAAAAGTTTGTTTAAACCCTGTTATGAGATATATATAATATTTTTCAATATCTATTTTTTTGCAATACATATCTCTCCACTTATTTGTATCATAATATAACAAAATGTTCACGTAGCCAAACAAAAAATCGCCCGTGGTAAAATGGAAGTGCTACTGTCCACTTTAAAAGAGCGATTTCATTTAGAACATCTAAGATCAATTCAATCATTGCATGATGACTATTTTAACATAAATAAAGCGGCTCCATGAGGGGGTAAATCTGCGGACAATTCTTGCTCTAAAGTGCCCAGATCCACACGGTTCCATAAGTCTCTGCCACTTGTCTGTCCTTCAATGCCAAGGTCTTGCAGCGATACACGAACCCGCGAAGCTTCATCTCCAGCATTAAACAAAGCCGCATATATGTGACCTTCCTCGTTATGCGAAGTCCAGACGATATGCTCATCCTTTCTGTACACCTGCTGCGCATCCAAGCCGTTGCGGTGAGCATCCAGCACCTCTCCATTGGTCAGCAGAGAAAGTGTCCATTCATCGTTATCCCGCAGTTCTCCCCCAAACATCAGTGGGGACCGGAAAATACTCCACAAGGTCATCATCGTCAGTTGTTCATTCTTCGTAAAGCGTGTCCATCGGTCATGGCTACCGGAATCTACAGAATCTACCGATCGAATACCCAGATGGCCCAGTGGCAGCATGTCGCAATCCGGCCAGTGGCCAGGGCCCACGTGCTCTGCCCACTTCTCACAGCGCTCAAACATGCCGTGCAGCAAAGGCCATACATCCCAGAAATCGTCGGTCATGCGCCACATATTGGCGTTGGCGATTAATTCGGATGCATGCTCCAGCGGTGCCGGACCGGGCGACAGACTCAAAACCATCGGACGTCCGCATTGGGCGATGGCCTGCCTAATCAATTCAATTTCCGCCAAGTGAGTATCATAGAGTCGGGAAGCAGCAATGTCATCCACTTTGACAAAATCGACACCCCATTCCGCGTACAGGTCAAACAGCGAATTATAATATTCCTGTGCGCCTTCCTTGGAAGCATCTACCCCATACATATCTGTATTCCAGGGACAAATGGAGTTGGGATGCGCAATCTGTCTCGCTGTTGCCTGGGTTCCCAAAATCGGCGTATCCTGATGCACCGCCTGTCTCGGAATTCCTCTCATAATATGTATACCGAATTTCAAGCCCAGACTGTGTACATAATCCGCAAGAGCCTGGAAGCCGTGTCCATCCGCTGCGGAAGGAAATCGATTCGCCGCTGGAATAAGGCGCGAAAATGAATCCATTTCCAGTGGAACGAAAGAACGATACTGTGAAGATAAAGCTCCCGGCTCATACCACTGAATATCTACCACGATATATTCCCAACCGTAGTCCTTCAAGTGCTCCGCCATATACTGCGCATTTCCCCGCACTTCTTCCTCACGCACTGCTGCGCCGTAGCAATCCCAGCTATTCCACCCCATAGGCGGTGTATGCGCTGTCAAATGATGCTTCATGCCGATTCATCCTTTCATCTAAGAGAACTAAACCTGCTGCCAAAATCCACCTCGTCACTACGATATTATTATAATGTAAACCCTTACTTTTGTCGCTCGTTCACCTGCTTCTTTATTTTCCATTCCCACTTTTTATACAAATAAGTTGACTAACTTAGAGAATGTGGTACATTTAAAATTGTATGTTAAAAAACTTTGACTTGAATCAGAGGGTGATTTTACGTGTGCGAGCATGCTTATCGAATTTTGTTGTTTTACAAATATGTCAATATTGAAGATCCTGCCACCTTTACGGCAGAGCATCTGGCTTACTGCAAGGAATTGGGCGTTAAGGGAAGAATTTTGATCGCTCAGGAAGGAATTAACGGAACACTGTCTGGTACGGTAGAGCAAACCGAGCAATATATCCGTGATTTGCGCGCCAATCCGAAATTCCACGATATCGTTATTAAAATAGATGAGTCTGACAGTCATGCGTTCAAGAAAATATTTGTACGCCGTCGTCAGGAGCTGGTGACGTTGCGCCATGAGGATGAGCTGGACCCTAACGTAATCAGTGGCAAGCGTTTGTCACCGAAGGAGTTTTACGAACAGCTTCAAGGTGAAGATGTGGTTGTGCTGGACGGACGTAACGACTATGAATATGACATCGGTCATTTCCGTGGTGCCATTCGTCCGGAAGTCGAATCTTTCCGTGAATTTCCACAGTGGATTCGCGACAATATGAGTCGGTTTAAGGACAAGAAAATACTGACATATTGCACGGGTGGTATCCGCTGTGAGAAGCTGTCCGGTCTTCTGATAAAAGAAGGCTTTGATGATGTGGGACAGTTGGATGGTGGCATCGTGACCTATAGTAAGGACCCGGAAGTACAGGGGCGTCTGTTTGATGGTAAGTGCTATGTGTTTGACGAACGCATCTCGATCCCGATCAACCATACGGATGAAGACGTTGTTGTCGGTCATTGCTTCCATTGTGAAACGTCGAACGATCACTATATCAACTGTCCGGTGTGCAATCTCCAGCATATCGTATGTCCGGACTGCGAAGAGCAGCATCAACATTATTGCTCTGACGATTGCCGGACCAAAGCGGAAACTGCGGCTTCTGCGTAAGTATAATTCAGTAAGATCATTAGTTTCATAGTAAAAAAGGGATGTTCCTACTAGCCTTTCAACATGGCTGTGGACATCCCTTTTTGTTGTACACAAAAATATTTGCTGGAAGCTTCATAGTGTATTCCTATGGCCTTGATCGTATTTTCATCTTGGACGGGCTCGAAAGCTGCCTCTTATAATGGAAAAAGTCATTACAGAAAGGATTGGTGGATTTTCATGATTCAAATTGTACTTTCAACCCTTCTATCCGTTATCGTTCCGCTGTCCATTCCGGTAATCGCCGGGTTTTTACTCGGCAAATTCATGAAGCTGGAAACGAAGCCGCTCTCGACTTTATACTTATATTTTTTAAGTCCCGCAATGATTCTGGACACACTACTGAAGGCACAGCTATCCTGGCATGATGTGGCGCAGACGGCCGCTTTTTCGATCCTGAATCTGCTACTGTTATGGGGAATTGCACAGATTGCAGGAAAAATGTTTAAGCTAAGCGCCCCGGAAACAGCCGGACTCACCCTAATCTCCACACTGACCAATAGCGCGAATTATGGCCTGCCCCTAATTTTACTTGCCTTTGGGCAGCTTGGTTTGGACAAAGCCTCCGTGTATGTCGTCATCCAGATAATCCTGGTCAATACGATTGGAGTTTATTTTGCGGCCCGCTCTGAGTTTTCCGTCCAAAGCGCCGTCAAGTCGGTATTTTCACTTCCCGCGATCTATGCAGCTCTGCTGGCGATGGGGCTTCGACTGTTGGACTTGCACCTACCCTCCGGCATTCAAGCGGGCGTTTCGATGATTGCTGCCGCCTATTCTCCGGTTGTACTGGCGATTCTGGGCACCCAAATGGCTTACGTAAAAATATTCAAGCTGGAGCCGTCCATTAAAAAAGCCAGCTACGCAGGACTGACGATCCGACTGCTGCTCTCCCCGCTTGCTGCCTGTCTTGCCATGCTGATACTGGGGATATCAGGCCTTTTGTTCTCCGTCCTTTTCATTCTGGCGTCAATGCCGGTGGCCGTAAATGCCGTCATCTTAGCAGAAAAATTTAATGCATCACCCAAGCTCGTATCCACTTGTATTTTGTGGAGTACGCTTGCCTCATTCCTGATTTTGCCCGTTCTGATTATGATGGTGGCAGGGTAGATCCGAACAGATACAGACTGAACCCTCTAAACCATAGAGAGCCAAGCCCGATCCTGTCTCCACTCCACCTGCACTGGTGTTCCAAAAAAATCGCTAAGCGTTTCGCTGCTCAGAATATCTGTCGTTTTGCCTTTAGCAAAAACGGTACCCCGGCGAATCAGAATGGTATGCGTGTACATGGGTAGAATTTCTTCTATGTGATGCGTGACATACAGCAAATTCGGCGCACCCGGCGACTCGGACAACTGACGGATACTAGTTAGTAAAGCTTCCCGGGAAAAGAAGTCCAGTCCATTACACGCCTCGTCCAAAATCAGCAACTTGGGCGAGGCCATTAATGCGCGGGCGATAAGCACCTTTTGTTTTTCTCCCTGTGAGCAGCCCTGATACAGACGATCCACGAGGTGAGCGCAGCCTAATTGGGTCATGAGGTGAACTGCCTGTTCATAATCCGTATCCGTCGTCTGATCGTAAAGCCCAATAGAAGCAAATTTGCCACTAATGACGACATCCTGCGTGCGCTGGCTACCATTGATTCTTTCCTGTAAAGAGGAACTGACCCAACCGATGGATTTGCGCAGCTCCCTCAGATCCACATCCCCGAAGGTGTGACCCAGGACACCGACACTGCCTGTAGTTGGCCATATGTAACCATTAATCATGTTAAGCATCGTTGTTTTGCCCGATCCATTCAATCCGAGTACAGCCCAATGCTCTCCTTCGGCTACTTGCCAGTTGATTTGATCCAGTATCGTACGGTTATCTCTTTTCCAGCTTACATTGTTCAGTTCAATGACAGAGGTCATGGCTGTACACTCCTTCTATTCATCATATCATCAGATGTTTATGAATGCAGAGAAAATCATCTTTACTACGTTTATCTTCTATTTAATATAAGGATAGCACAGGGTTACAGGTTGTTCAATTTCAAATTCATTGTATAGAATTCTTCATACTAACTGTGGCTGTTAGTAAGTTCCAATTGATTATTTTGTCATTAAAGAAAATATTCGCGGTGATCGCGCCCAATGTAATGGCAGCTTACAAAATCATGATAGGTCATTTGCGCAATGGTGGGTTTTCCCAATATATGTGCTTTAAGCATCATGATGGTAAACGCTAATACAGACCTTAACATTGTTTCCCATAACTCCATACACCGAGACCTCAATTCTCATTGTTTTCATATAGCTTTTCCGGCTCAAAACAGAAATCAGTGCTTGACGAAAAAAACGTAGACTAAAGATGGAAAAACATCTGTTAATCCTTTCAACCGCTCATAATCTTTTTTAATGGCAACAGCTGCATGAACTTTTTTGTTCATGTTCTCATATTGCTCGGCAGTTAAAATATAATTTCTTGTTTCTTTTTCAATTTCTTCTTACTGCAATAAGCCTTACTACTTTACAAAATTATTATTAATGCTATTCATCAAAACCCACCTTTTCTAAAATGTAAAAATGCCACAATGGCGAGCACTGCGGCAAACCCCAATTTTATACTTTCTTACCTTTTCAACAAACCCAAAAGGCCTTAAAACGCAAATATGAGCCTCTAAGGGCTATCCTATTTTTTATTGCCGCCAAAAAGTTGAACAGTCTGCCTTATCCAAAATATTAAACTCGATCAATTTCTCAAGTAATGAGAAATCAACCGAACTATCCCACTGGATACGTACCAACTGCTTGGTGTGATCATAGCCAGTCTGCACAATTTCATCAGAAAAATGATTAATCCCTGCCCTTTCAGGGGCAATAGCCAAATGATGTTTGGCTACGCTAAAGCCAATAATAAATGTGCCGTGATCGGTAAACATAGGCTGATTCCACGCAATTTTTGGCATTAAATTTGGAAATTTCTTAGTTACCCAAGCCAAAACTTCTTCCGTTCGGGCCCGATGTTGCGGGTTATCAATATGCGCTAAATATTCTGCAAAAACTTCCATGTTGTTCCCTCCCACTATAAATTAATGTTTTCTCGTGTTTCCTCACTCGTTCTTCGATTTTCAATCCTTGACTGATGGAGAGCTG
>NZ_SLTL01000052.1:0-18987 GCF_014858585.1 Paenibacillus sp. 23TSA30-6
GGCCGCGCCGCTGGCGTCTGCGGCGGTGGGCTGCGCCAGCAGGCTGCGCTGCTCGTGCAGCTGCTGACGCAGCGTAAGGCGCAGCTCCTGCAAGCCTAGCCGCAGGCGGTGCAGCTCGTCCGGCGCGGCGGCATCCGCGCCGTGGGTCGTGGTGGCGGCGGGCGCGGGGTGGTGCAGCGAGCCGCACACCGCGCACGGCTCGCCCTCGCGCAACTCGGCGGCGAGGTGCTGCGCGAGGCGGCCCAGCTCCTCGGCGCGAAGCTTATGGCGAAGCCGCTCTTCCTCGGCAGCCAGCGCGGACACATCGGCGGTCATCTCTGCCTCTAGCGTAAGCAGCGCCTCGATACCCTCAGCCGCCTGCACGGCAAGGGCGGAACGTCGTACCTCCGCCTCAAGTGTCTCCTGCTCCGTCAGCTTCAGACGTTCGTCAGCCTGGGCAAGCCGTTGCTCCTGCGTGACACACTCCTGTTCTGCTTCGCGCAGCTGCTCATCCGCCGTCTCCAGTTGTTGAAGACGTTGCACGGCCTCTTGAAGCATTCGTCGTTCATCTGCACGCACTTCATTTTGCTTCAATTCCTGTTGAAGCTCCTGCTGCCGCTTCGATCCTCGCGCTTGCAGCTCTTGTTCCTTGGCAAGTCCTTCAGCATATGTAGCAAGGGTTTGCTCACTCTGCGCAAGCTCTGCCGCCAGACGGTTCCGTTCTGTCTGCAATGCTTTCGTATCACGCTCCAGTTGCAGCGCCTGCTCCAATTGATCGATTCGAAGCAACAGCTTCGGCTCCTCTACACTCAGAGACTGCCGGGCCTGTTCATCGGCTTGCACAGACAAAACCGCAGCCTCCTGCGCCGATGTCGCCTGCACCGCTGCTGCTTCCGCCGCCTTCCGGCGCTTATCCGCTTCAGCAGCAGCTTCCTTCCAATCCGTCAGCGCAGGCAGCAAAGCCTCCGCTGCGGAGGCCTGACGGAGCTTACGCTCCAGCGAAGCAATGTTCGGCTCCCATGCCGCCAGTTGTTCCAGCTCGTTCGCCCGGAGGCTGCGCTCCATGACCAGCTCACGGATTTTGTTCAGCGCTTCCGTCTCGCGCGACACCCGTTCCAGCTCGTGGCGAGAGGCCTCTGCATGGGCAAAAGCCTCTTTGAGACGCTGCTCTGCCTGTTCAAGCGCTTCGGCACCCGCATCGCCCAACCCCTGCTGCTCCGCTTCCAACGCTTTTAGTGCAGCGTCATTGTCCTTCACACGGCGGCTCAGCTTCTGTGCGAGCTGGTCTCCGTACTTTTCCAAATGAAACAAACGCTGCAGCATCTGTCTCCGTTCACTGCCCTTTAAAGATAAAAATTCGGCAAACTTCCCCTGTGGCAATACAACAGCACGTGTAAAGTCGTCCATTTTCAGGCCGATATACTCCTCCACACAACGCGTCACGTCCTGCACCTTGTCAGCAAGGACTTCCTCGCCGTCCTCTGTGAACGCAATAAATCGACTAAGCGTATTATTCACCGATACGCCTCCAGCCCGCTTGAATCGGCGCTCCACACGATAACGACGAGGTCCTTGGGCTGACATCAGCTCGAACGTAAACGCCACGGACAGCGTATCCTCGGCATGATTCATAATGCCTTGTGTCCCATTTACCGCCCGCTCCACCTTGCCGTACATAGCCAGCGTAATCGCGTCCAGCAACGTCGATTTCCCGCTGCCTGTCGGGCCAAAGATTCCAAATAGCCCGGTTTCGGTTAATTCGCCAAAATGGATTTCCTGCGACTCCCGGTAGCTTTGCAACCCCGCCAATTTCAGAAGAATCGGTTTCATACATCCTCCTCCTCGGGCTGGTCCCTTGCATCATCCTGCTCCACCAACTCCAAAAATAGCTGCACCAGTCCGTCATCCGGCTGTGCGCCGCCCGTTTGCCGTTGATAAAAAGCCCGAAACAGCTCGTGAACCGGCAACTCTGAGCGCTGATGCTCCAACTGCGCCGCAGCCATTTCTGGATACATCGGACGGATATGAATGATGCCTTCACGGCTTTTACGCAGCCGCTGAATATCTCCCAGAGACATCGCTTCCTCCAGCGTAATTTCCAGATCAATAAAGGCGTCCGCATCCAGCCCTTCGTCCAGCCAGCGATACACCTCTTCCAGACCTCCCCGTGCCCGCCATTTCACTAAAGGCCGTCCACTCGTAATATACAGCTCCTCGACCTGTGCGGGCTTGCCTGCAACCACGTCAATGAGCGTGACCGATTTGGCCTGCCCTGCTTCAGAAAAGCTATAAGCCAGCGGAGATCCGCTATAGCGCATCAGCCCATCGCCCTTCACATATTGAGGACGATGCAAATGCCCCAAAGCCGTATATTGCGCCCCGATGCTTAGTGCAGATGGATCTACTGTATACGCGCCCCCGACCTGAATCGGACGCTCCGAATCCGACTCCAGCCCGCCAAGCACATAAATATGGCTCATGGACAGATTAACGGTGTCAGGCCGAAAAGCCGTACCGAGCTGTGTCATCAGCATCCCCACACGACGGCTGTAAGCCTCTCGCAACACCGTTTCGTCTCCGTCCTCGGACAACAGCTCATTCAGGCGGGACTCCGAAGGATAAGGCAAGGCTGCGATACACGCCATTTCTCCTGTACGCGGTGTGCGAATCCGCACCGCTTCCCCGCTGGGCAGCCCCAGCAACGTAATTCCTCGCTGGCTCACCAGCGGCGTAACTGAGGATACCCGTTCCGGCTGATCATGATTACCCGCAATAACGACCAACGGTCTTCCTCCAGTCGTTAAACGGGCAGACGTTTCATAAAATAGCTGCTCGGCAGCGGCTGGAGGATTGACCGAGTCGTACACGTCTCCAGCCATCATAATCAGATCCGCCTGCTGATCGTCAGCCATTTTCGCCAATTCTTCCAGGAACGCCTCCTGCTCCTTCAAACGGCTGCGCCCTTCCAGCGTTCTCCCCAAATGCCAATCTCCCGTATGCAAAATCCGCATGCTGTTCCTCCTCTCTCCCTATCTATTTCGTCCATTAAATTTTAAATAGCTACAATCGCACACTTTCCCCAGCCTCCAGAAAATACAACCACTTTTCAGCAACCCTTTGACCTGTAATATCTTCGATCACATGGGCGTACAGCTCCAGTTGAAAACGATATTGCTCCGTTAAATGAGACACCGTCCTATATTCGGAAACCCGGTCTGTTTTGTAATCAAGCAAAACCAGCCCTTCTGGCCCTTCAAACAGGCAGTCAATAATCCCATTCATCAGCACTCTGTCATCGTGACCAGGCTCTGACGTCATGTTTTCCTCCTGTTGCTCAGGCCCTGGCTCTATTTCCTGTGCAGACAACATCGACGGCAAGCTGTGGCTCCAAAAATCAGCGGCTCCTATCGTATAGGTGAACGGAAGCTCACGCTGAACGTGGGATGCCTCCAGCAATCTGCGACCCAACTCGCCGGTGAAAAAGCGCAATATTTTATCCGTATCTAATGCCTCCGCCTGAACATCCAGTAATAAGCGCTGGTTTAACAGACGAGCCTTCGTTTCCTCAATCACCTCGGCGCTCATCACACCATCCAGCAGCAAATGGAGAAACAACGTATGGTACACCGTTCCACGTTCCGTCGGCGTCAATCGCCGATTGCCCATAAATTTGGGTCTGCGCAAGTGTAGTCGATTTCCCCCAGTCTGAGAATCTTCCATCTCCTCTGGTAACTCCGCTACCTGGAAAGAAGACAGATTCAGCCAATCCTCCGATCCAGCTTCTTGCATCGCCAGCCATCTTTTCATTTCGGTGACCGTTGTATTCGCCGCCGTCTTGCTTGCCCGTTCATACGGATAGGACCAGGAAAGCGCAGTGGCAATATCTGAATCAACCCTTGTTGTAATATCCGTTGGACTAACCGATGCGGAGTCGGATGAGAGCCTCCTTGTATCGATCGGCTCGGCATTTTTCAATGCTTCCGTCTTCTCCTGACGCTCTTCATTAACGATCTCCTCGTCAGAGTCCAAATTCAAACGAGAGCCGGAAAGACTCTCCGAAGCTATGATTCTGAATAGCCAATCCCCGCCTGGCATATATTCCAGCCTGTGATAGTACCCCTCCTGATTCCCTGCCGCTTCTCTAAGTACAGCAGCAGAAGGATGTCGGATCAACGCAGGACCTACCCAGTCCAGATAACTGCGGCCTGCCGCCAGCATATAATCGGGTAACACTGTCTCCGTATGCTCTTTGGCACGTGCCCAACCCGCTGTGCGTGCAGCGAGATCCTTCACCGTTCCGGTCATAATAAGTTTTTCACGTGGACGCGTAAGCGCCACGTACAGCACCCGCATTTCTTCAGCCAGAAGCTCCAGCTGGGAGCGTCGACGGATCGCCAAATTAGGCAGCGTCGGGTAGCTGACCCGATTTTGTTCCTCCACATATTTGGGACCAAACCCCAGCTCCTTATGCATCAGAAACGGCGCATTCAGATCCTGCTGATTGAACATTTTAGCCGTTCCGGCGATGAACACAACAGGAAATTCTAGTCCTTTACTCTTGTGAATCGTCATAATGCGCACAGCCTGATCGGGTTCAGTACCGCCACTGGATGAACCCAAATCACCGCCTCGCTCTCGCAAACGGGAAATAAAGGTCAAAAACCGGAACAGGCCCCGGTTAGAGGTAGAAGTCTCATACTGTCTCGCTCGGTCATACAGCGCCCGCAAATTACTTTGACGTTGAGAGCCGCCAGGCAATCCACCTACCCAATCCAGATATCCCGTTTCCTCCAGCAAACGCCAAATCAATGCACTCAAGCTGCCTTGTCTGGCTTCCTGCCGCCACGCTTCCAAATCGTGCAAAAACGAACGCAGTCGGTCAGACAACGTATTTCCGCTATTCCTGTCATCCATATCTGAGGCATCTGTCGAATCTCCAGCGAAAAGATCCAATTCCAGCATGTCGCTGGACGTTCCATTTCCACTATCCTGTGTAGGGTCAGCCTCAGCCGCCGCCAGCAGAGCGCTATAAAATAATCCGTCTGGCTTTTGCAGCCTGATTTGTGCCAACTCATCCTCGGTTAAGCCTACAATCGGTGAACGAAGCACAGATGCCAGCGGGATGTCCTGCTGCGGATTATCAATAATGTGCAGCAGAGACAGCATCACCTCAATTTCCGTTGCTTTGAAAAAGCCTGTCGTCTGCTCCCCGGATGCCGGAATGCCCTCAAGACGCAGTTCCTCTACAATCAGCGGTGCCCATACGCTTGCCGAACGGAGCAAAATGACAATATCACCGAAGACTGCTGGACGCATCGCTTTTAACCCTTTGTCATAAATCAACAACGGTTGGCCTGTATCTCCCGTCAGCTCCTTAATCCGTTGCGCGATTGCGCGAGCTTCCAATTGTGCCGTTTCCAGCTCCGCAAGCTCAGCCATTTCGCCTTCCTGTAAAGCGGACTCATCACCCGTTTCGGACAGCTCCGGAGCCTCCGAAAGACCGCGCCCACCTTTATCAATTAACAGTAGTTCAGGTGCATACGGGGACGTAGCATCCTTTTCCATTTCCTTTTCCGTCTGCTCAGGATAGGAAGCACCATGCGCCAACCATGCCCGTTCATCGTATTCAATTTCTGCCACATCCACGCTCATGATTTGCCGGAACACCAGATTGACCGCATCGACAACTTCCACCCGACTGCGGAAATTACGCGCCAGATCAATTAAAAAGCCATCTTCCTGTTCCTGCATGCCGTACCGTTGATATTTGTTCAAAAACAGCCCCGGCTCCGCCAGCCGAAACCGATAAATACTCTGCTTCACGTCCCCTACCATAAAACGGTTACCCGGTTCTTCACAGGATACCAGTCTGACGATATCCTCCTGTACCGTATTCGTATCCTGATACTCATCCAATAGCACCTCGTCGAATTGCTCCTTGTATTCGAGCGCAGCGTCCGAAGGCAGCAGTCTGTGCGGAGTGGAGTCGGGATGACGTAATATTTTTAGACAATAGTGCTCCAAATCCCCGAAATCCACCATCCCTTTGGACTGCTTGTGCTGTTGAAATCGTTCGCCGAATAAAATAACGGTTTCCACCAGTTCGTCCATCAGAGGAGCCGCCCCATGCAGTTCCTCCAAATAGGCTTCTGCCCTCCTGCCGAACAGGGAAGCCTTCATATCCGTGATCATTTTTTTGGCTGCCTCACGGAGCGCCTTGACCCGCTCCTGCAATGCAGGCTCGGTCTGATCCTTTTTGACCGGCTTGAGCTTGCCAAAGGCCGCAATCTGAAAGTGATCATACAGCGATGCCCACGGCTGTGTCTCCAGCTCCTGCAATAGTCCCTTCACCATCGCCGCATCCTCTTGCAGCGTCACTGCATAGGGCGCAGGGCCGCCGGGCTGCATAGCCGTCTCATAGGCCTGCTCCAGCAGGCTTGCTGCTCCGCGCAGCGAAAGTGCCGCATCCGCCAAAATGCTGCGGACCCAAGGAGTTTCTCCCAAAGCCGCCACATCTTCTACACGGAACGCTGCTGCCGTCTCCCTCAGCCAATGCTCCGGCCAGGGATGACTTTGCGAAAAATCGTACAAGCGCTGAACAAGCACATACATCGCATCATCTGTACGCTCACCGCTAAACCAGTCCACCAGTCTGCGAAACGTGCTGCCTTCATCGTTAGCCTCATACTTTTCCTCAAACAGTTCTTCCAGCAGCTCCTGCCGCAGCAATTCCGTCTCATGCTCATTCATAATCCGAAAACCGGGATCGAGGGGAATGGCCTGATAATGCCTGCGAATGACCTCCATACAAAAAGAGTGGAGCGTCGTTATCGAGGCTCGATTTAGTAGCGATAGCTGGCGACGTACATGCTCACTATCCGGCTCCTGTTCCAGCACACGTTCCAAGGCTTCGCGGATACGTTGGCGCATTTCGGCGGCGGCAGCCTTCGTAAAGGTCGCTACCAGCAGCCGATCCACGCTGAAACCGAGCCGGGGATCGGCGATTTTACGAATAATGCGCTCTACCAGCACCGCTGTTTTACCAGACCCCGCCGCTGCCGCTACCAGCATGTTGTTGCCGGATTCGGAAATCGCACGCCACTGGTCATCACTCCACATACTACCTTCCGGCTTGGGTATGCCGTTGGTGCTTGATGTACTTATCATGGGTTCATTCCTCCTTTCCCTTCCTGTGTATGACCGAGCAGATTCCAGATCTGATCCTTGTCGGGTTTCCCCCATTGGTTGTAGCCGCTGCCCTCCAGACTGTCGTCAAATTGACAGACAGGTTTGAAAGAACAGAAGGTGCATGCCGTCTCTTGCTGGATACGATAAGGTTCAATCGCCACGTCGCCCTCTGTCATGCGTGTCCCAATCGTTCGGATATTATCGCGTACCGAAGCCAGCAGGCTATCCCACTGTTCCGGCGAAGCGACAGACGCACTGCTGTAAAAGCTGCCGTCCGCCTTTACCGCAACTGGCAAAATGGAGGAATACCCCTTGTCCAGTGCCGTGTCCATTTGTCCAACCACATCCCGATCCGCCAGCAATAGCCCTTTCATCTTGAAGCGTTTTAGAAGCTCCTGACGGGCCTGTTCCGCACTAAGACCATTCGGCGACTGCAACATCGGATTGTGGACGTGAAAATACAGCGTACCTGCCGGATAAGCCGTCTCGCCAAGCCATTCCTCCGCCGCATTCAGCAGCACGTCCAGGTACGTGAGCATTTGCAAGGACAAGCCATAGTACACTTCATGCAGCTTGAGGTCCTTTTGGCTGGATTTGTAATCAATGACGCGTAAAAGCAAGCCTTGTTCTCCCTCTGCCACATCCACGCGGTCAATTCGTCCGACGATTTCCATCACCACACCGTTGTCCAGTCGAAAGGTCAAAGGAGGAAGCTTTTCTCCCGGCCCAAAACCCAGCTCCAGCTCCAGTGGCTCAAAGCTGCCCCTACGCGCATGCTCACCCAAAATCAGCGAAGCCCGACTCACAATGTCTTTCAGCTTGCGCAAAATGTACCCGTACCGCTTGGAGCTCATTAAAATCTCGCCTTGCAGGCGGGGAGCCAAACGCTCCACCGTCGATTCCGCCTCTTGTCGGCATTCCTCTGTGCTGAGACTGCCCCAGCTCACATTTCGTTTACGTAAATTCATCGCCATCTCTCCGAGCGCCGCATGGAACAGCTGCCCGATATCCGGTGCCTTTAGCCGATACATTTGGCGCTCCTTCAAGCGAAGACCATGGGAAGCAAAATGCGAAAACGGACAAGCGACAAAACGTTCCATACGGGATACGCTGGTACGCAGCTTGCTGCCGTACAGACGACGACTCGTTTCCTTCCGCATTTCGGCATGATTTTCGTAAAAAAGTGAGGTCAGCAACTGACGCAGCTTGTCCTTTTCACGCCCCTGCTGGCCCGCATACCAGTTGTATACCTCCCACCAGGGAGATAAAATCTCTCCACCATGCCGCCATTGCCGGAATTGCGCGATCAGCTGCGGCAATGCCTCGGACGGATGGGAAGCATACTCCCATTGCGTTGCCCATGGGTCCCGAGGCAAAGGATATGCAGCCAACGGGTGCTCTTCCAGAGCAGGGAACAGTTGACGGACATGCCGTACTAACTCTGACGGCAACAACGACTTGCCCTCTTCGTCGGTCACAGCGTAGCTCATCCACAGACTGCTTCCGGCTGACGTGAGCGCCGTATACGCAAGAAAACGTTCATCCAGCAGACGTCTTGTCATATCCGGCGCCAGTTCCACGCCCCGTTCATTCAAGGCGGTCCGTTCCTGCTCATTCAGCACACCGTCTTCATGAAATACAGCCGGCATCACACCTTCATTCATACCCAGCACAAAGGTATGCTGAATTCCCGCTATACGTGTACGGTCTGTGTTTCCGACCAGCACCTGATCCAGAGCTGGAGGAACAAGACCCATGCGGTATTCTATCAGCCCCGTTTCCAGCACACCTGCAAACAAAGAAGTGTCCAACTTCTCGTCACCCATCATTTCGACGATCTGATCCAACAGTTCAAGCACCGCATCCCATACCTGACGATGCTCCTTCGCCTGCTCGGGATTTCCCGCTTCCTCAGCCTGATGGATCAATTCATCCAGCTTATGCCCAATTTCCGCATCCTCCAGCAACAAGTACACCGCTTCACACTTCTCAAGTGCAGTACGAGCCTTACCCAGACGTTTCTCAAACGCACGTAAAGGCGTCACGATCACATCGCGGCACAGCTCCATTAGATCTAGTGTTTCGTCCCGTTGACGATTTCGCTCCTGTTCCTCCAGCTCCAGCGAAAGGCTGGGTACCGCCTGCCAAGGCCGTCCGTCTGTCCAGCGGCTGCCCTGTATCCCACAGGCCAATGCATAGTTTTCCAGACGGTCCATATCCTCGCGGCTGACCCGTCCATCCTGTGGCAACAGCAGATCCGTTTTGACCGCACGAAATACATCCTCGTACCGCCAACGCCGCTGGACGATATCCAGCGAAGCCCGAATCAATTCCACCAAGGGATGATGCAATACGCTTCTGCGCTGATCCAGAAACACCGGAACCTCATATTGCATAAATATCGGCTCCACCCACGGCTCATAATCCTCAATCTGGCGTACAAACAGCGCCATTTCCCGATAACGTGCCCCCTCATCCCGGGCCAGACGGCGCATTTCGCGCACTGCACCCTCCAGTTCCACACGTCGGTTCGCTGCCGCATACAGTTTGATTTCTTCTGGCTGCTTGTCTTTCCATTGCTCCCGCATCTGCTGCTGACGCATAGGTCGTTCCTGATTCCGATGCCCTGCGCGACGTTCAAAATCTGCCTCCAGATACGCCAACGCCGGACGGCCCTTAAATCTCGGAAGCGGATCAGGGCGCAACAGTTGTGTCTGCGTCTCCATCATCAGCTCATCCGCCATCCCTTTAAGCTTTACATAGGTAGCCGCCGAAGGATGAAACAAATCCAGCTCATGCGGAAGCTGTCCACTTTCGTAGCTGCGATTGCAGGTCAGCGCGACCGTCAACGAAGAAGCGTGTAGCATAAGCTGCTCAACCACCTTGTATTCATGCGGCGTAAACCTGCGGTAGCCATCCATCCAAATATCCGCTCCACGTACAATGGACGACTCAGCAATCTGCTCCGCCAGCATACGCAGCGTATCCTCGCCGTCAATATATTTAAGCGCCAGCTCTCTTTCAAAATCCTCATAGATCAGACTGATATCCTTGAGCTTGCCGCGCAAAATCGGAGTCGATTCCCCCGCCGCATTCATTCTCTCCAGTTGCTCCGGTACAGGCCGGGTATCATTCCCGTACTGCTTCAGCTCCGTAAACAGCGTATTTAACCGATCTACAAAGCCCAACTGGTCTCCCGAATCCTTAAATAAACTCAGTTCATCCTTGCGACGACGAATAATTTTATATAAAAGCATCTTCTTGCCTTCCTCCGTCACAGGTACCAGCGCCGAACCCCCGGTTTCCTGCATGACCAAATAGGCAAGACGATGAAATCCCATGACCTGTGCACGCACCGTCCCCTGAATACCGTTTCCGGCTTCTGTAAGCAGCGCATGCTCGGAAGCAAATGACGATTGCTCCGGCACAAGCAACAGCATAGGCTTACCTAGCGGTTCCTTGCGTAGCATAGCCGTCATTTCACGACGGATTAACGTGCTTTTTCCACTGCCTGAGCGGCCAATTAACAAACGGACCGACATGATGCGGCCTCCTTTCCAACGAACAACAATCTATTAAACAGTATAGCATATGAGGCAAGGGAGAAAAGAACGTACGTTTGCCATCTTGTAGCATTTTATCCTCCCTCAAAAAATAAACAGTCCCGCAGGTTTGGCTTGGTGCATGCCTTCTCTACAGGACTGTTTTATGGATAAAACGAGCCTAATCTACTTATTCCGCTACCAAAAGGCGGTTAACTGTGTATGAATTCTACAGTTGTGTCCGGCTACGCACCTCAAAAATAGCGAATTTCAAATAATGGCCTTCCTCCACACCCAGAATTTGGGGATGATCTTTGCCAGCCGCTCTCCAATCCACCAGACGGAGGATTTTTCCGGCATCTGCCGCAGCTTCTTTAATCGTGTCCAGAAACAGCTCCGGCCGCATATGGAATGAGCAGCTCGCAGTCACTAAATAGCCGCCCTCATTGACCAGCTTCATCCCGTGCAGATTTATATCCTTATATCCCCGCGTAGCTCCTTTGACCGCATTCTTTGTTTTCGCAAAGGCTGGTGGATCAAGAATAACTACATCAAAGGTACGTCCGCCCCCTGCTGTGAGTGGCTTGGAAGTATCTCCCTTTCCCCCTGCCCGCGCGGTGCGTTCCTCTGCGCCTTTAACCTGATTGCGCAAATATTGGAAAGCATCGTCCACGACAAACTCGACGCGTTCCTCAAAACCGTTCAGCTTGACATTATCCCGTGCGCTTTCAATTGCGTGCTCGGAAATATCAAGACAGGTTACTTTTTTAGCACCGTATTTGCAGGCATTAAGCGTAAAGCTTCCCGTATGTGAAAAGCACTCCAGCACGGTTGCACCATCCCAGAATGGGAACTCCACAACCTTGCCGCTTTTGTTCACAGGCTTCATGACCGCTGTGCCAGCGTCACCCTGCTCTGCTGCTACTTCCTGCAGCGTAATTCCGCTGCGTCCTCCCCAGCCCGTCATCAGTGGAGCAATCGCCGCACGATTCTCACGCTGGTCGAAGAAATAGCCTGTCTTTTGGCCCTCTACAATATCGACCTTGATACGCAAACCATTTTCCGTTACCACGACATGACGCGGGCAGTCGCCATATAAAGGCCCTTTGGTCTGTTCCAGTCCTTCCAGCTCACGGATGGATACATCACTGCGCTCATATATACCGACAGGGCCAATCACTTCAACGAGTGCATCCCTGATTTCATCCCTGCGGCGATCCATGCCGAGCGTTAATAATTGTACAACCAACACGTCGCCAAAACGGTCTACAATCAGCCCGGGTAAAAAATCAGCCTCGCCGTATACCAGCCGATACGCGTCTCCCCCGGTCACAAAACGTTCACGGTGCTCCAGACAATCGCGGAAGCGTTTGGCAAAAAAGCTTTGATCCATCGCTTCCAGCGGCTCGTAGGACATCACACGCACCGTAATTTGTGAGGCTGGATTATAGTAACCCGTCGCTAAATAACGGCCCTGATGGTTTACGATATTGACCAGATCACCTGCCTCCGGTTCACCCTCCACCTTGGCTATTTCATTTTTAAACACCCAGGGGTGCGCGTGCTCCAGCCTTTTTTTGCGGCTGCGTTCCAATATTACTGAAGGCAAAGTCTTTCACTCCCATTCTTGGATTACTCAAAGTCCTTAAAAATGTGGTGTTCGATGGGGCGCGGCTCCGCGGTTCATTTGATCTTACGATCGCTGTTGCAGGGGGATTCTCTGAATTTTATAAATGATTTAATGGTAAGAATCCCCCTGCAAAGGCGAACGCTACGCTTCTTCAGATTCAAATGAACCGCTACGCTACTGCCCGCCTTTATATCGACGTTACATTTTAAAGCTTGTGAAGTTCTATAAAAATTTTCGTTTTCCTAAAAAACAGCTCGGTCATGCTTGTCATGGCTGTCCTCGACAGATCATAGGCTGTTACATAAGCGCTTTAGCGTTACTGTGAAAGAATCGGTATGCTTCGGTTCACGCTAAAAGTAACTCAAAAAAATATCATGATTTTAAGGATTCGTAAGATCAAATGAGCTGCGAAGCGCCTCAGTCACCAACATAAAATACCTTTAGAAAAGGGGCTAATGTCCGTGTTTATTCATGTTATTTTGCCGCTGTGCGGCGGGCTGCTTATTTTTTTGGGCGGGATGAAGCTGATGGAAGCGGCCCTCCGGCATTTGGCGGGCCCCTTCCTCACGCGCTGGCTGAACCGGGCCACCGTTTCCCCTTGGCGGGGCATGCTGTTCAGCTCAGGTATTACCGCCCTGCTGCAAAGCAGCACCGCTGTAACGGTACTGACCATCGGACTGGTCAACGCCGGGCTGTTGACCTACGGCCGCACGCTCGGCATTATCCTCGGCACCAATATTGGTACCTGTCTGACCACCGAGCTGATGGGGCTCCAGCTAGGCAAACTGGCTGTTCCGCTGCTCTGCGGCTCGCTGCTTTGCTGGAGTGCCGCCATCATGTGGGGCGAGGCTGTCTCCAGCCGCCAGTATGCGTCTGCCGGGCCACCATCCAGCTCCAATCAACTCAGCCGATCACAGGCTGTACAATATATCAGCCTCGCCTTTGCCGGATTTTCGCTGATCCTTGCGGGTATCCGAGTGATGCAAACAGTCGGCCCTTGGATTGAGCAGGCCGGGCTGTTCCGCTGGTTTCTTGACCACGCCGCAGCCAACATGTGGTGGGCCTTCGCCGCCGGAGCATGCCTGACCGCACTGGTTCACAGCAGCGCCGCCGTTATTGGCATGGCGATCAGTCTTGCGGCTACGGGAGCTTTGCCAGCGGATGTAGGTATCGCCATCGTTATCGGCTCCAATGTCGGCACCTGTGTAACCGCGCTGATTGCCGCTGTTGGCGGCAGCGTATCCGGCAAATTTGTGGCCTGGTCCCATGTACTGCTGAACGTAGGCGGGGCGTTGCTGTTTATGCCGCTGATCCCCGGGCTGGAAATGGCAGCCGCCTGGATATCCGCCGAGCCGGGAGCCAAGGTCGCTCATGCCCAAACCCTGTTTAACGTGATCAGCTCTCTGCTTGTCTTGCCAGTCTGCTATTTACCTGTATGGACACGTTTGGAGAATCGTATGTCTCCCAACATCATCAAACGTTAATTCCAAGCATGGACAGCGCCTTGCTCAAAGTGACATCATTGTTGTCATATCCGCCTTGGCGCTGGAGACGCCATGCTTCCTCAGGCGTATGCCACGCAACACCTTTAATTTCTTCAATCTGTGCCTGTAAATCCCCATCCAGTGCCTCTACGAGATAATAATGAACTTCCTTGTCCACTTCCCCAAATTCAGGATGCTGATACGTATAAGCAATCATATCTACATGCTGGATAATCCGTCCGTTCAGCCCTGTTTCCTCACGAATTTCACGCAAAGCCGTCTGTTCGATCGTTTCTCCCGGCTCCATCTTGCCTTTAGCCAAGGAGACCTTGCCGTATCGGTCGGTAATCAGCTGAATTTCAAGCTGCCCCCCCTGTTTACGGTACACAACACCGCCTGCGGAAATTTCCTTCTTTGCTGCCATCCTGTAATCCCCTTTCCTTGCGCAACAAGGATTCCGTCCTCCCTGTAAGGAAAGGCGAAATCCTTGTTTGCCATCTCTATTGCCTGTTCAGGCTTTTTTTAGTTATTATAGGGCTGTTTGCAGTCCATTCTCCAGCACACGGACCAATTGGCCTTCACTTTCATTAACGCCCGCCTTCGTCAGCTTCACGCGGCACACCTTGCCCACCAGATCCTTAGAACCTTCAAACACCAGTTGAATGTAATTGTCACTGTAACCGTGAAGCATGCCGCTATCTTCGGTCCCTTTCGGCGCAACTTCCGGAATGACCTCCAGCACCTGACCGACAAACTTCTCTGCATAAGCCAACTGCATTTGCTCCGACAGATCAATCAGCTCATGCACACGTGCATTTTTCACGTCCTCGTCCACCTGATCCTCCATACGTGCCGCAGGTGTGCCACTGCGCTTGGAATAAGGAAACACATGCATTTCCGAGAAGCCGATTTTTTTCATCAGCTCATAGCCGTTGCGGTACATTTCGTCCGTCTCCCCAGGGAAGCCAACAATAACATCTGTCGTAATCGCCACATCCG
This sequence comes from Paenibacillus sp. 23TSA30-6, assembly GCF_014858585.1. NCBI lineage: Bacteria > Bacillati > Bacillota > Bacilli > Caryophanales > Paenibacillaceae > Paenibacillus > Paenibacillus sp. 23TSA30-6. The sequence goes on from NZ_SLTL01000052.1 coordinate 14,823, forward strand.
GCATCGCCTTGCGAATCATGAGCATTTTATTGTAAAACTCTTCGGTTGTGTATTTACGGCGCATCCGTTTCAACACAGTGTCGTCTCCCGCTTGAAGCGGTATGTGAAAATGACGTACCAGCTTGGTGGAACGATTCAGCACATCAAGCATTTTTTCATCTATCTGGCTGGCTTCAATCGAGCTGATACGGATACGCTCCAGCCCTTCCACCTTCTCCAGATCCCACAGCAGATCGGACAGGTCATAATTGTCCATGTCGTCACCATAACCGCCTGTATGAATGCCTGTGAGCACAATTTCCTTGTAGCCCGCATGCACCAGTTGACGCGCCTGAGCCATAATGCTCGCGGCATCGCGGCTGCGGGACAAACCACGCGACCACGGAATGATGCAGAAGGTGCAGAAATTGTTGCAGCCGTCCTGAATTTTCAAAAACGCACGTGTGTGGTTAGCAAAATCAGGTACGTCCATTTCCTCGAACACACGCGTTTTCATAATATTGCGCACAGCATTCACAGGTTGACGCGACTCTTGAATCTCCTGTACAAACGGAATAATTTTGTCCCGATCCTGTGTACCAATAACGAGATCGACACCGGGGATATCCATGATTTCAGCAGGAGAAGTTTGAGCGTAACAGCCCGTCACTGCCACAATGGCATCTGGGTTCCGACGAATCGCACGGCGAATGATCTGACGACTCTTTTTATCGCCGGTATTCGTAACGGTGCACGTATTAATAAGGTAGACGTCAGCTGTCTGCTCATCAAAATCTACCTGCTCATAGCCTTCATTTTTGAACAGTTGCCAAATCGCTTCTGTATCATAAAAGTTTACCTTACAACCCAATGTGTAAAATGCCACTGACGGCATGTTAAACCCCTCCCATTTCTCCTGACTCATATAAAATGCAAGCCAATGCAGCCATACCTGCGGTTTCCGCACGCAAAATGCGTCTTCCCAGCCCCGTAGACTGCGCTCCGGCCTGCTCGGCCTCCAGACTCTCCGCTTCGCTGAAGCCGCCTTCCGGACCCACTACTAGCAGAACACGCGGCTTGTCCATCGACGTCCATTGTCCTGCCAAAGGCCGAATCACGTCTCGTAGCTGCCGCCCCTGCTCTTTTTCATAACAATAGCATATCAAATCATACTGTGAAAAAGAAGCCAGCAGCTCCTTCCACGTCATCGGCGCGCTAATTTCCGGAATCCGGTTACGGTGACTTTGCTCAGCCGCTTCCTTCACAATCTTGCGCCAGCGCTCCAGTCGCTTGCCTTCCTTTTTGACATCATACTGCACGACCGTACGCTCGGACAAAAACGGTACAAACCCCGCTGCTCCGATTTCTGTACATTTTTGCATAACAGTCTCCATCTTGTCTCCCTTGGGGAGACTTTGGGCAATGGTGACCTGCACATGCGGTTCGGAGGTCATCTCCAGCGGCTCGACGATCGTCGCCGTCACACGATCTTGTTCTATCGTATCCAGCGCAGCCAGCGCTTCCCTTGATATCCCGTCACTGACTATAATTTTGTCACCACTACGACCGCGCATGACCTTGGCAATATGTCGCGCATCCTCACCCGCCACGATCACATGGTCTTCCAGAAACTGCTCTGCCGGAATAAAATAACGCTGCATTGTCTCTCACACCTATTCTGAAAATAACTGTTATCCATTGGCTTTCTGTACAATATCCGAATAAATCACCAAGCACCATCATATCATCTTTTGCGCCCGCATGACCAGTGTGTTGCTGCTTCAATTGTTATACTACTGTCCATACCCGCAAAAAAGGAGCCGTTAGGCTCCAAATAATCCGGTGATGTAAAAAGAGAACTGCAAAAACTGTATATAGATCAATTGGGCCAAGGTGTAAAGAGGTTCAATCGTTACAGCCCGAACCTGCGGAATGACCAGTATAAGCAGAAAAATAAAGATAGACCACTGTTCAAACTGCTGAAGCTTACGGCGCACAGGAGTTGGAGCTACATCTTCCACAATGCGGTATCCATCCAGCGGAGGCAGTGGAATCAAGTTAAAGATAAACAAAAACAGATTCAAATTGATCAGTGCATTGATAAATAAATAGATCGCCTGAGCCACCCGCTGATTCTCCATACCTGGGAGCACTTGAAAATGAAGGAGCGTGGCATAGATCAATGTAGTGACAAATGCAAGCAGCAGATTACTCAGCGGACCGGCAGCCGAAACAATAATGCCCATGAGGCGCGGACGGCTAAAATTGTCACGGTTAACCGGAACAGGCTTGGCCCAGCCAAAGCCCCCGATCAGCAGCAACAGCGTACCCAGCAGATCAATATGCACGGCCGGATTTAGAGTCACGCGCCCAAGCAGCTTGGCTGTGGGGTCGCCAAATTTATTGGCATAATACGCATGTGCAAACTCATGCACCGTAAAAGATATGATCACAGCCAGCAAGTAAAATGGAAGAACATTTAAATTCACACGAAAAATACTTTGTAAAAAATCCATGGTTACCTCTTTCTCGCCACAAACGCCAGCCAATCCTCATCCCGGCACGTTTCGGCAATGTCGAAGCCAGCCGCCTTCAATGCGTTTTCGACAACCTCTTCTTTGTTCTTCCAAATCCCTGAAGCGATATAAATACCACCTGGCTCCAGAGCCTTGTACACATCATCAATAAACAGCAGAATAATTTCGGCCAAAATATTAGCGACCACCAGCTTGACTGGCAACTGGATACCCAGTGTCGGATCGCTCGCATTCAGTACAGACAACAGATCGCTCTCTTTAATAGTAATGCGATCCTCCAGTCCGTTCAGATGGGTATTTTCCCGCGCACTGGATACCGCTACGGGATCAAGGTCCAGTGCCAGTACATGCTTCGCTCCCAGTTGCACGGCTCCAATCGCCAAAATGCCGGAGCCTGTGCCCACATCAATAACTTCTTCTCCACCCTTAATCACTGATTCCAGCGCTCTCAGGCAAAGTGATGTTGTGGGATGCGTTCCGGTGCCAAAGGCCATGCCGGGGTCCAGTTCAATAATTTTTTCATCTTCACTGGCAGGCTCATAGGCTTCCCAAGTAGGTTTGATCGTTAGACGACCCGACACACGCAAAGGCTTGAAATATTGCTTCCAGGCATTCGCCCAATCATCCTCGTTGACCGTTTTCAGCTCATACCGAACCTCGCCGGGATCAATATCGAATGTTCTCAACTCTTCGACGCGTGGCTCAATTTGCGCACGGATCCCGTCCATCTCCACTTCTTCAGCAAAATACCCCTTGATGGTCGCTTGTCCCTCGGGAATGTCATTCAAGGGCCGATCATACCACTGTCCGTAGGACGTATCGCGTGGTTTGTTCAGCGAACCGGATTCTTCAATGGAAACCCCTCCCGCACCTGCTTCGTGCAGAAAATTCGAAATCATTTCGACGGCTTCTTCGGTTGTATGTATTGTAATTTCATGCCACAACATGGTTTTCATTTCCTCCTCATTTCACATGCATACTCTATATTGTACTATATACAAGCATAGGAGTTCAAAAAAGCTAGTATCATCGGAGTGCAAAATGTTTTTGTAGAACTTGTTCATGTTGTCCACTATTTTAGTCCAAGCACCCTTAACTCTAGTACATACAATATAGTATATTCAAAGAAGGAGTGACTTATAATGGCCAAAACCGTTTTGGATTATAATGCTACTGTCATCACACCTATTACCAATGGGATTAGTCTTCCGGTTCCTATTTCTCCAGCCGGACTAGGGATTGCCACTGCTTCCGTATTTATCGATCCGGCTATTCCTGGAGCTGTTAACAACCGGGTAGAATTAAAGGCATCCATAGGCTTGCGTTTTGTTGGTGCGGGCAACATTAGAGTACTTGTACGGATATGGAGAGCTGGGCAAGAAATATATTACGGACTGGAGTCCAATATCTTTGACAACAACATTATTCTTAATGTCGAAACGGTAGATGTTGCGCCTCTGGGCGTGCAAAACTATCAACTGATTATTGAAAATCAAACGCCTGCGACTACTGCTTTCGTCTCCGGTCCCCTTGTTTTTAGCACAACAGCATATAGCGGATAATTAATAGAAAGAGCCATTCCTGTAATGAATTAATTTGAGGTTTGAAACAAAAAAGCGCCTCCTGTATGCTGGGTCTGGAATGCAGTC
>NZ_SLTL01000053.1:0-15788 GCF_014858585.1 Paenibacillus sp. 23TSA30-6
GAGTCGGCATGAAGGATGTTTTCAATGGTTTCGCGTTCCTTCCACTGGAGTTGTACCTCGTATTTTTTGTTCATCTGTAAGCCCTCCCAAATTCTTCTTATATAGAGAGCTTAAAGATGAAATCAGACTCGGTCAAGGTACTAGTTGTAAACACTAAGGGGAAGTTGACCAATGCTGGCATTATTGCTCATATTATTGGGCATAGTAAGGGTGGAGCAAGGCACGAGTTTGCAGAAGAGTTTGGATATTCTGATGATAATTTGGAGGATGTCAGTAACTTAATGCTAATGTGCTATACGCATTCTAAACTGATTGATGATGCACACAATAAAGAGTTTTTTCCACCCGCTTTACTGTTTGAGATGAAAAGGAAACATGAAGCCTGGGTGAGAAGTTGGACAGATGAGAAGAAGAAGAGCCTTGCTATTGTGCATAAGCGGCTAGGGCCACCACTTACAACACTGCCATTAACCGAACACTCGCCTAATATCATGCTTGAAGCTATTGAGAGTCAAGTTGAGTTCTCTGACTTTTCTATAGAAGGTTGGGAACAAGGGAAGGCAGATAATTTAAAGCTATTCAAGCAGTATGTTGAGAGAATTAATAAGGGGAAGTACGATGTAGCTGAAGTGTATGCGATTTCTCCGATACCTCTATTAATCCATCTGGGGAAATTATTGTCGGACACCGTTCCATTAACTGTCTACCAATATGATCGAGAAGCAGGCTTTTGGGTGAACAAAGCACCGAATGCGTCCATGTTAGAAGAATTGATGCCAACTTCTTCATTTACAGATAGGGGATCCAAGGAGTTAATTGTAACCATTTCTATTAGTGATACGATTACGGATGAGGATGTTCATACCATATTGGGAGAAGAACGGGATCAGTACGACATTGTAATCAAAAATCCCCATGTAAAAAGATTGCTTTATTTTGAACAGGTTCAACAAATTCAAAAGCTTTTTAAGGATGAGGTTGAAGCTTTACATCGTCAAAAAAGGTTTAGTCTGATTCATTTATTATATAGTGGCCCTGCTGGACTGGCTATTGAGCTTGGACGTAGCATTAATCAAAACATGTGGCCAGAAGTAGCTGTATACGAATTTAAATATCGAGAAACCCCGCGCTATCAGCGTACTTTTAATATTTAGCTATTCATATTTCAATCTAGATCGTAAAGGCTCTTTAGAGTATAGATTGTGGATACTGTCATTAATGTAACTGAGAAATAAGGGTGTATTATTAGTTACCAACATTAATGTAATTCAAAATATTGATGAATTACCTGAAATTACTTGTAAGTACGGGATTTCTCAGTTACCAACTATAATGTAATCGAACAGGCTTGTCTGGTGATAAAAAAGTCTGGAACTAGTCATTTTACAAACATCAAGAAAGATCCCGATGATATATCGGGATCTTTTTAGCTTAGGAGGGCAATTATGTCTACAATAGGCCAACGAATTCGAACTATTAGAAAAACAAACAACTTAAATCAAATAAAGTTTGCAAATATAATTGGGATTTCTCAAGGAACGTTGAGTGAGCTGGAGCAAGATAAATACAGACCCTCTCTTGATATAATTATAGCAATTAAAGAAAACTTCAATTCCCATATAGAGTGGTTAATCTTTGGAGATACGCCTGTATCAAAGAACACTATTTTTAATTTAGCCATTGAAGCTCAGGAATTAGAACTTATTTCTTTGTTTCGAGAACTTACTAAAGAAGATAGAGATGAAATTATTGATTTTATAAAGCTGAAGATTGTTCGGTACTAATCTTTCACGGGAGTTCCTTAATAATATGTCTTAGAAATACTCATTTTAATTTTGGTACATAAAAGTCACGAATTATCCGTATACCGATTATTCCTGGCATTTATGCATAAAAAAATTAGCAATGACTATAATATGAATAGAGAAAGGAGTGTAATAATTCATGTCACTAAATTCACTTAGCATATTTGATATTGCTTTTGTAACACCCCACGGTATCTGTTTTCAGCAAGTTTTTTATACTTGCTCAAGAGCCATACGTGAGAAATGGTTTGAAAGAGCTTTGAAAGAAGGCGGTTGGAACCTCAGCATTAGATATACCCCAACTGATCTAAAATCAATTTACATAAGAAATGAATTTGAAGATTATGAAGAATGTAGATTGGTGGTAAAAGAATCATTACAAGGTCTTAACATAGAGACCTATTTACAGAGTGTTCAACTAATGAAACTTGCAAAAGAAATATTGAAAGACTATCCCTAAAAGTAAAACTTCAGCTATCACATAGTTAATTAAATTGTAAAAGAAGGTGTGAGGCGCTACTTCTTTAAGCGAACTAATGGGTACTAAAATTTTCTATTTACTATATCTTTTCTTTAAAGGAGAGACAAAATGCTCCATTAAAAAGGTAATATTTTTACCGATTGATTCAAATCTTCTTGTTCTAATACCTGCCCATTTAATTCAATTCGAAAACCAGAATTTAGAAATGCTAAAAGATCAAAGGATTTTTTGATTTTCTCGTTATTAAGGTCCGAATGAATTGTATCAATTGAGTCCACACAGTAGGGGAACGTCATTTGATTAGCAATACAAAGTAAATAATCGGTTGTAACATCAAAAACCTCTGCTAAAGATATTAAATGATTAATTTCAGGTCGTGCTACATTTCGCTCCCAATTAGAAACAACCTGTTTGGTTACCCCGATTTTATTAGCAAGTTCCTCTTGTGTCCATTTATGGAGTAGTCTTAAATTTCTACATCGCTGTCCCAAAGTATTCATGAGTTCACCTCTATTGAGAATATCAAATAGGTTTTAACCCGACCCATCTGCTTACTAATTATACCTACTTATAGCCCATATTATAGCTTATTCATACCCTACTGTACCCTACGAGTAGCCTATGAATAGGCTACGAAGTAAAATATAGCTAAAAAATATTACTTTGCTATTGTATAAAGCTGTGAGTTGTTATATTCTACATTTGTATTTTGAAGTAAAACTAAAATATATCTTAGGAGTAGAAAAAGATAACTGAACTTTACTCTGATTTAGTAGTTCTAAAAAGAAGGTGAATAATGAGCAAAATTCGATCAAGTAACTCTATAGCATCTATTCAACGGAAAATCAAAGAAGGAAGAGGTCAAGGCCACTTTTCGGAATATAAACCTTGGTTGACTGTACATGATGTACCTTCAATAGGGATAGTTACTCGAATTCTTGGTTGGAAAAGTGGTCGACTTCACCATTATCTGTCTGAACACTTTGAATTGGCACATCATTACCAAATGGAGTGGTCAGAGCAAGTGATTGATATGCGCGAACAATTTCCTTTATTACCCCTAGATAAAACCCTCTATATTGCACAAAAGTTAGGCATTAAACATCCAACTGACCCCAAGAATAAGCTTCCCATCATTATGACTACAGATATGTTACTTACAGTAAAACAAGAAGAAAGTATAAAATTTATTGCACATTCCGCAACCCGTAAAGCGCCAATATATCCCCAAGAAGGATGCGGATCGGGCATACGAGATCATTCGAACGATAATGGAACGTCTGGAGTTAACGTTACACCCGACCAAAACGCGAATCGTCGGACTATGGACAGGAGAAGAAGGCTTCGACTTCCTAGGCATGCATCACCGAAAGACGAAGGCCGAAACTTCCGAAAGCCAAGTGTATTATACGACCCAACAATGGCTGTGCCGTAAGGCAGAGGAGCGAATTAGGGAAGTCGTGAAGGAACGACTAGCCCCTGCGAATATGCGTCACAAATCATTCCAAGAACATTTGGAATACTTAAACCCGAAAATACAGGGTTGGCGTAACTACTACGTTACGACCTACAGCCAAAGGAAGATGGCTAAACGTGACTGGTACATCCTTCAGCGACTCACAAAATGGTATGCCAAGAAGCGTCAACGCGCTCGATGGAGGAGTTCATTACGCGAAGTGAAATCATTGTCCGTTCAACTCGGACTCAGAACGCTATTGTAATCTGCATGCACATGAATGACGAACATCGGAAAGCGTATGAGGGAAAACCTCACGTACGGTTTGATGAGGAGGGGCAGAATTTATCTGCCCTTTACTCTAGCAGAGGCGCAGTGAAGACGGCGGGATACAAAACTATGCCGGCTGCCATCCGGGCGGACGCTGCGGCCAGCTTCCAGCCGGGCAGTCATCAGGTGTTCCAACCGAGTATCCAACGGATTTTCCAGCAGAATATCCAGCTGACATCCAGTCACGTTTCCAGCCAGGCTTCCAGAAATTCGTCAGGTAATCATGTTAAGTTATCGCAAAGCGCAAGGATTCGGAGCACCGGCAGAGAATGTATACAGGGAAGATCTCCCAAATCGGCCGGCACCCCGCCTGAATGTCGACACGCGTCGAATTCCTCGATTGATGGCAAGCCATTCCCAGCGTTTCTTCTCCATTCGCTCTTTTTAGGCAAAATATTAACACCTTATGTTAGACGGACCAAATTTAACTAAAGTTTTACTATACATTCTTCGAAATTTTGATATAATTCTACCTAGGTTACCTTTCCAATTATGATAGAAAATAGAATTGGATGGTTTTTATACCTATCCAAGCTGTGCGCGAGAGACCAGTCCACTGGCTACCCAGCAAGCTGGCATGCGGGGACCGACAATTGTGGAAAATGACAGCCGAGAATATGTTGCTCCATGACGTCAGAAGGTTCAGAAAGGATGAAGCCAACCTTATCCCAATTCCGATGGAGGATGAAGCGCGTGAGCATTTTTGAAAAGCTGGAATCCAACGTAAGATCTTACTGCAGAAGCTTTCCGGTGGTATTCGACCGGGCCAAGGGGGACCTGTTATATTCTGAGGACGGAAGAGCATATATTGATTTTTTTGCAGGTGCCGGGGCACTGAATTACGGTCATAACAACGATTATATCAAGGACCGGGTTCTCGATTACTTGACCTCCGACCGGATTATGCACGGTCTGGATATGTATACAATGGCCAAGCGCGAATTCATCCAGAGTTTCTCGGAGCGGATCCTGGAGCCGAAGAAGCTGAATTACAAGCTTCAATTCTGCGGTCCGACGGGGACGAACGCGGTGGAAGCGGCCCTTAAGCTCGCACGCAAGGCGAAGAAGAGAACCGGGATATTCGCATTCATGGGCGGCTTCCACGGCATGTCGCTCGGCAGCCTGTCGGCGACAAGCTCCAAGTCCATGAGGGAAGGGGCGGGGCTTCCTCTGGGCGGAGTTACGTTCATGCCGCACCCGAGCGGGGCTTTCGCAGAAATGGATACGCTCGGCTATATCGAGAATATCCTGACTGATTCGCACTCCGGAATCGACAAGCCGGCCGCCATCCTGCTTGAAACGGTACAAGCCGAAGGCGGAATTCACGTCGTCGACGCGCAGTGGCTGCGCGGGCTGCAGCAGCTTTGCCGCAGGCACGATATCCTGCTCATTACCGACGAGATTCAAGTCGGCTGCGGCCGGACAGGCGAATTCTTCTCCTTCGAACGTGCGGGGATCGAGCCGGATCTCATTACCCTGTCGAAGTCGATCAGCGGGTACGGCCTGCCAATGTCCCTCCTGCTGCTGAAGCCCGAACTGGATCTCTGGACGCCGGGCGAGCACAACGGCACCTTCCGCGGCAACCAGCTCGCTTTTGTGGCCGCCAAGGCCGCTCTCGAGTTCCGGGACAGAGCCGCCCTGGAAGCCCAGGTGAAGCAGAAGGAAGAGTTTGTGCGCTCGTTCCTTGACAAAGAAATCAAGCCTCTGCATCCGTCCATCGCCATCCGCGGACTCGGCCTGATCTGGGGCATTGACGTCTCGGGCTTCACGGATGAAGCCGGGGCGAAGCGGATGACGGAGATCAGCTTCGAGAACGGGCTCATCATTGAAAGAGCCGGCAGAGGAGACCGCGTGCTGAAGATCATGCCTCCGCTGACCGTCTCGATGGAGCATCTGGCCGCCGGCTGCGACATTATCAAGTCCAGTATGCAGCAGGTGATCTCTCAGGAGACCCAGGATTTGCTGGTAACGACCTAAGCTCGGCCAAGCCGGTGGCCGCCCCGGCAAGAGGCACGGAAGTGCCTTCCGGGGGCCGTGCGGCCCTGATGTTAAGATAACGTTTTCACCCCATTGGAAGATTTTCTCCCCATGCTGCCTGCGGTACCGTCAGGCAGCATGGAATTCACCGCCAATCCAAGGGCTGTCCCGTTCATGCCATACGGAGCATTCTTTGAGCCTCATGCAGCACCATCGTCACATCTAAGAAAAGCTCACTACCCCGCAGCCGGATCTTTACTTATCCACACCAGGCGGGGGAATACACAAATCGTACATAGAGTGTATCAATATCCCTTAAACATAGGCTTCGACAAAGGCAGCTCCGGTGCCGAATCCGGAGGTACGGCCGACTTCCTGCTGGCCGGCCGGAACCCTACAGCAAGCCTTACATCGATGGTGAGGAACATCCCTTGTCCACCCCCAAATCCAATTCCGAACCCAATGTTAAACCAAAGCCCGTCTTCGGGCGGCTCGTCCGCAGCAAGCATATTGAAGCAGAGGAGCCGGAAGCAGCCGCATCTCTTGCGTAGAACGATGCTCTTTGTTGTCTTTCACGCATGGGAGCCGAGCGGGACAGCTGCTAGGCAGAGGATTGCCGCATGCGATCAACCGGGCAAGCGAAGCGGTGACCTGGCGAAAGCCATTGACATTGTTGTCACATGTTTGAAAAGGCGGGGAGCGAGGCTGGAGCGTTGCTGCGGCATATGCTCCGCCGGATTGCTTTTACCGATGAAGAGAGGGGAACGATCCAGATGGCTTTTGAAAAAGAAACGTTGTTTTGGAACGAAAAATTCGGTAGCGACGATTATACCTTGACGCGGCTGCCTTACAGCAAAGCTCCAAGCTCCCTAGCGCCCATTGTGAAAACCGTCGGCGGTTCGCTTTCGGAGGAAGCGGCGCAGCGCGTCCTTCAAATGAGCAAGGGCGCTCCGCTGGCCGCTTTTATGATTTTGCTCGCCGGTGTTCAGTCACTCTTGCATAAATATACAGGCGCTTCTGACATTCTGGTCGGCATGCCGGTTGTACGGAAACCGACGGAGACGCGCCGATCCGTTAATCATACGGTCATTTTGAAAAACTCGCTTTCGGCGGGTGCGACTTTTAAAACGCTTCTGAGCGAGCTGAGGACTTCCTTGCCGGAAGCGATTCAGCATCAGCATATTCCGTTCTTGAAAATGACGGAGAAGCTGGACCTGCAATATGCAGACGGGGTACCCGTCGTCCATACGCTAGTATCCCTTAAGGAGCTGCATCTGGACGAAATCGGGCAAAACGTGGTCACGGATTGTTCCTTTGAATTCAGCTTAACCGGCGGGACGATACAGCTAGCGCTGTCATATAACGAGCACTTATATGACTCCGAGTTCATGACTCGGGTCGTCGGCCATCTGAATCGCCTGCTGGCCGTGGGGCTTCACGAGTTGGAGCTGGACATCGTGCGGGCGGACATGCTGTCGGAGGACGAGAAATTTCAATTGCTGCAAAGCTTTAACGATACCGAGAAGGACTATCCCCGTGATCGGACGATTCATCAGCTCGTGGAGGAGCAGGCGAAGCGGGTGCCCGAAGCGACGGCGGTTGTCTTTGAGGGGCGGCGGCTTTCGTACGCGGAGCTGAACGAACGGGCGAACCGGCTGGCGCGGACGCTGCGATCGGTCGGCGTGTTGCCCAATCAGCTGGTAGGATTGATGGCCAGGAGATCGCTGGAGACGGTCGTTGGCATTCTGGCGGTTCTGAAAGCTGGCGGTGCCTACGTGCCGATCGACCCGGAATACCCGGAAGAACGCATCCGCTACATTCTGGAGAACTCGAACGCGCAGCTGCTGCTGACTCAAAGGGAGCTGCTGCAGCAGGTGCCGTTCGAAGGGACCGTGTTGGCGCTGGATGACGAGCAGGCCTACAGCGACGATGGCTCGAACCTGGAGCCGGCCAGCGGTCCGAATGATCTGGCTTATGTCATCTATACGTCAGGTACGACGGGCAAACCCAAAGGGGTCATGCTGGAGCATCGCGGTTTGGTCAGCTTGAAGCTGATGTTCGCGGACAGGCTGGGCATCACGGAGCATGACCGGATCGTTCAATTCGCCAGCCTGTCGTTCGACGCGTCCTGCTGGGAAGTGTTCAAAGCGCTCTATTTTGGCGCGGCTTTGTACATCCCGACGGCCGAGACGATTCTCGACAACCGCCTGTTCGAGAGTTATATGAACGAGCATGCGATTACGGCGGCGATTTTGCCTCCGACGTACAGCGCTTATTTGAACCCGGACCGCCTTCCCAGCTTAACGAAGCTCGTAACGGGAGGCTCGGCGGTATCGGCCGAATTCGTGCAGCAGTGGAAACCGAAGGTCCACTATTTCAATGCTTACGGCCCTACCGAAGCTTCGATTGTTACGACGCTTTGGGATGCGGATGAGGAGCAGCCGGAGCGCAGAGTCATTCCGATCGGGCGCCCGCTGGCCAATCACCGGATTTTTATTTTGGATGCCCACCTGCAGCTTGTGCCTCCGGGAGTGGACGGCGAGCTGTGCGTGGCAGGCGTGGGGCTTGCGAGAGGTTACCTGAACCATCCGGAGCTGACGGCAGAGAAGTTCGTGGAACATCCGTTTGCGCCGGGAGAACGCCTTTACCGGACGGGAGATCTCGCCCGCTGGCTGCCGGACGGAAATATTGAGTACTTGGGCCGGATCGACCATCAGGTGAAAATCCGTGGATTCCGGATCGAGATCGGCGAGATTGAAGAGCAGCTTCTGAAGATCGACTCCGTGCAGGAGACGATCGTAATCGCGCGGGAAGGCAAAAGCGGGCAAGAACTGTGCGCTTACCTGGTCGCGGGGCGCCCGCTTACGCTCGGCGAGCTAAGAAGCGCGCTGGCGCAAAAATTGCCGAATTACATGATTCCGGCGCATTTTGTTCAGCTTCCGCAGATGCCGCTCACGCCGAACGACAAAATCGACCGCAAGGCTTTGCCCGCTCCGGAAGGAAACGCGCTGACCGGCGGCGCGTACGTAGCTCCCCGCAATGAAGCCGAGCGGACGCTTGCCGATGTGTGGCAGGCGGTATTGAACGCCGATCGCGTTGGGGTAACGGATCATTTCTTCGAGCTGGGCGGAGACTCGATCAAGTCCATTCAAGTATCTTCGCGGCTTCATCAAGCCGGGTACAAGCTGGAAATCCGGGATTTGTTCAAATATCCGACTATCTCACAGCTCAGCCTGCATGTGAAACCGATCGGACGTACCATCGATCAAGGCGAAATAACGGGTGAAACGGCGCTGACGCCGATTCAGCATTGGTTTTTCGAGAGCTCCTTTGCGGACCCGCATCATTTCAACCAGTCGGTGATGCTGTACCGGAAGGAACGCTTCGACGAAGAGACGGTACGTCAGGTGCTGCAAAAGCTGGCCGAGCATCATGACGCCTTGCGGATGGTGTTCCGCAAGACGGAACAAGGGTTTAGCGCGCGGAACCGCGCGATTCAGGAAGGCGGGCTGTTCACGCTGGACGTGTTCGACTTCAAGGATGCGGAGAATACCGCGCAGGCTGTGGAAGCGAAGGCAACGGACATTCAAGCGGGCATCGATCTGGAGAACGGGCCCCTCGTGAAGGCGGGACTGTTCCGGTGCGCGGACGGCGATCATTTGCTGCTCGCGGTTCATCATGCCGTGGTGGACGGCGTGTCTTGGCGCATTTTGATGGAGGATTTCGCTCTGGGTTACGAGCAGGCCGGCAAAAGCGAGGAAATTCGTTTCCCGGCGAAAACGGATGCGTACCGCACTTGGTCCGAGCAGCTGGCCGCTTACGTGCAAAGCCCGGAGATGGCGAAGGAACGGGCCTATTGGCAGGCCGTGGAACAAATTGCGGTTCCGGCCGTGCCGAAGGATCTGGAGGCGGACGTTACGACGCAGCAGGACAGCGAATCGCTGTTCGTCCGTTTGACTCCCGAAGAAACGGAGCTGCTGCTGAAGCGGGTTCACCGGGCCTACAACACCGAAATGAACGATATTTTGGTAACGGCGCTCGGCATAGCCGTTCGCAAGTGGACGGGACACGAACGGGTGCGGATCAATCTCGAAGGACACGGACGTGAATCGATCGGAACGGATATCGACATCACGCGCACAGTCGGCTGGTTTACGACCAAGTTTCCGGTCGTCCTGGAGCCGGAAACCGACCGGGATTTGGCCTATCAGATTAAACAGGTCAAGGAAAGCTTGCGCCGCATTCCGAACAAGGGGCTTGGGTACGGCGTATGCCTCTATCTCTCCAAATCGGAGGATGGCTTTGTTTGGGGCGCAGAGCCGGAAATTAATTTTAACTACCTCGGCCAGTTCGACGATGATGTCAACCAGGACGAGATCGGCATATCTTCTTATTCCAGCGGCAGCCCGGCCAGCGACCGGCAGGCCCGCAGCTTTGTGCTGGATATCAACGGCATGGTGCTGGACGGCGCTTTATCGCTCGATCTCAGCTACAGCCGGAAGCAGTATCGCAAGGAAACGATGGAAGCCTTCGCTCAGCTGCTTGAGCAAAGTCTCCGAGAGCTCATTACCCACTGCGCAGGCAAAGAAAACACCGAATTGACGCCGAGCGACGTGCAATTTAAAGGCTTGACCATCGCGGAATTGGAGCAAATCGCTCAGCGCTCGGGCCATCTCGGGGAAATCGAAAATATTTACTCGCTTACGCCGATGCAGAAGGGCATGTGGTTCCACAGTGCGCTTGACCGGCAAACGGCCGCTTACTTCGAGCAGACGCGGTTTACGATGCGGGGAGTGCTCGACGTCCAGCTTTTCGAGAGGAGCTGGATGGAGCTTGCGAAACGTCATCTGGTGCTGCGGGCAAATTTTGTGAAAGGACCGGCGGGCGAGCCGCTGCAAATCATATACCGCGACAAGCCGGTCGGCTTTGAATATGAAGAGCTGCTTCATTTGCAGGTGGACGAGAAACAAGCGTATTTGGATAAAAAGGCCGAGGATGACAAGCTTCGCGGCTTCGACCTGGAACATGACGCGCTCGTTCGGGTTACGATCCTGCGCACCGAAGAGCAAAGCTATCATGTGCTGTGGAGTTTCCAGCATATTTTGATGGACGGCTGGTGCCTGCCGCAGCTGACGCAGGAGCTGTTTGAGACGTACTCGGCCTTGGCATCCGGCAAGCAGCCAGCGGGAGATAAGGGATCGGATTATGGCGCTTATATCGAATGGTTGGAGAAACAGGACGATCAGGCGGCATCCGGCTATTGGACGGCATTTCTGGCAGGTTATGAAGGGCAAACCGTACTCCCGGGACAAAAGGAACCGGCGCCAAACGGCAGATTTACGGCTGATCACGTCACCGCCGAGCTGGGCAAGGACTTGAGCGAGCGGATGGACCGGGTGGCGAAACAGCGCCTGGTTACGGTCAATACGCTGCTGCAAGCCGCTTGGGGCGTGATGCTGCAAAAATATAACGGAACAAACGATGCCGTATTCGGCAGCGTCGTGGCCGGAAGACCGGCGGAAATCCCGGGCATTGAGTCCATGATCGGGCTGTTCATCAATACGGTGCCGGTCCGCGTCACGAGCGAAGCGGACACCGTGTTCGCCGACCTGATGGCGAAGCTCCAAGAGCGGGCGCTGGAGTCCGGGCGTTATGATTACTATCCGCTGTATGAAATTCAAGCCCGCAGCGTGCAAAAGCAGAACCTGATCAACCATATCATCGCTTTCGAGAACTATCCGGTGGACGAGCAGATGGAGCAGGCGGGCGACCAGCAGCACGGCGACCTGACGATCGCTGACGTTCAGATGGAGGAGCAGACGAACTATAACTTCAACGTGACCGTGGTGCCGGGAGTCGAGATCGAAATTCGATTCGACTTTAACGCCGAAGTGTTCGATAAAGACAGCATCGAGCGGCTCAAGGGGCATCTCGTCCATCTGCTGGAGCAGGTGACGGATAACCCGGAAATTACAGTGGGCGAGCTGGAACTTGTGACGGAGGCGGAAAAGGCCGACCTTCTCGGACGTTTTAACGACACCACCACGGAATTTCCGCGCGAGAAGACGCTCATTCAATTGTTCGAAGAGCAGGCGGAGCGCATCCCGGATGCAGCCGCCATCTCCTTGAATGAGCAAGAGCTGACCTACCGCGAGCTGAACGAACGCGTCAACCGCCTTGCCCGTACCTTGCGTAGCCACGGGATATCCAAAGGCCGTCTGGTCGCCATTATGGCTGAGCGTTCCATCGAAATGGTGGTGGGCATGCTGGCGGCACACAAAGCCGGAGCGGCTTACGTACCGATTGACCCGGAATATCCCGAGGAGCGTATCCGTTTCTTGATCGAGGATTCGGGAGCGCAGGTCATGCTGACGCAAAGCCGCTTGCGCGAGCGCCTGGCGGGTTCGGACTCCGTGATCTTACTGGATGACGAGTCCTTCTATCACGAGGACGGCACAAATCTAAATCCGGGCACCGAAGCGACAGATCTGGCCTGCGTCATCTATACGTCAGGCACGACGGGCAAGCCGAAAGGCAACCTTGTTTCGCACCGCAACATCGTGCGGATCGTGCGAAATACGAATTATATCGACATCATCGAGCGGGATCATGTCCTCCAGCTTTCGAGCTATTCGTTCGACGGAGCGATTTTCGATATTTTCGGCGCTTTGACCAACGGGGCGCGGCTGGTGCTGGTTCCCCGCGAGACTTTGCTGGAAATCGGCCGGCTGGCGGATCTCATCCAGAGCGAGCGCATCTCGGTCATGCTGATTACGACGGCTTTCTTCAACATCCTTATAGATGTGAACGTCGACTGCCTGCGGGATGTCCGGGCGATTTTGTTCGGAGGAGAGCGCGTGTCGGTCGGCCATGTGCGTAAAGCGCTCGCCCATATCGGACCGGGCAGGCTCAACCATCTGTACGGCCCGTCGGAAAGCACGGTTTATACCACGTACCTTCCGGTCGACTTCGTCGATGAGTCGGCGGTTACCGTACCCATCGGACGGCCGATCAGCAATACGACGGTGTATATCGTCGACAGCCGGAATAAGCTTCTGCCGATCGGCGTGGCCGGGGAGCTTTGCGTCGGCGGAGAAGGCTTGGTACGGGGCTACAATAACCGGCCGGAGCTGACGGCGGAGAAATTTGTGGACAATCCGTTTGTGCCGGGAGAGCGCATGTACCGGACGGGGGATTTGGCGAAATGGCTGCCGGACGGCACGATCGAATACGTGGGACGGACGGACGACCAAGTGAAAATCCGCGGCTTCCGCATTGAGCTGGGCGAGATCGAAGCTCAGCTTCAGAAAGTGGAGGGAATTCGGAAAACGACGGTATTCGCGAGGGAAAACGCCTCCGGCGAGAAGCAGCTTTGCGCCTATTATGAAGCGGACTGCGAGCTTCCGGCGGCCGAGCTGAAGAGCGTGCTTTCCCAGGAACTGCCGGCCTATATGATCCCGGCGTACCTGATCCAGTTGGAGCGGCTCCCGCTGACGACGAACGGCAAGGTCGACCGCCGGTCCCTCCCGGCGCCGGAGGAGAGCTTGCAGCCGGGCGAAGGACGTACTCCGCCTCGGACTCCGCTGGAAGCCAGCTTGGCCGGAATTTGGAAAAGCGTGCTCGGACTGGTGCACATCGGCGTTCATGACAACTTCTTCGACTTGGGCGGCCATTCCCTGCGGGCGACGACACTGGTGAGCAAGGTGCATCAGGAGCTGAACGTTGAGCTGCCTCTGCGCGACGTATTCCGCTACTCGACGATCGAAGAGATGGCTCTCGCCATCTCTCGGATCGGAGAGCAGTCGTTCTCGTCGATTCCGCTGGCAGGCGCAAGAGCATATTATCCGCTTTCCTCAGCTCAGAAGCGGCTGTTTATCCTGAATCAGCTGGAAGGGGCCGATCAGAGCTACAACATGCCGGGCGTGCTGCTGCTGGAAGGATCGATTGACCGGAGCCTGCTGGAGAAGGCTTTCCGCGGACTGATCGCACGGCACGAAACGCTGCGAACGGGCTTTGAGATCGTACAAGGCGAAGCAATACAGCGCATTTACGAGAGCGTCGACTTTGCCGTCGAGTACCGTCATGCGAGCGAGGAAGAAGCGCCTGAAGTCGTGCAGGCCTTCATCCGGCCTTTCAACTTGGCGAAGCCTCCGCTGCTGCGGGCGGAGCTCGTAGAGCTGGCAGCCGAACGTTATTTGCTGATGTTCGACATGCACCATATCGTCTCCGACGGGGTTTCGATGGACGTGTTAGTCGAGGAACTCGTTCGTCTGTACGGCGGCGAGTCATTAGAGCCTTTGCGCATTCAATACAAGGACTATGCGGTATGGCAGCAGTCGGACGAGCAAAAAGTGCAGTTGAAACGCGAGGAAGCTTACTGGCTGGACCGTTACCGGGGCGAGCTGCCGGTTCTGGAAATGCCGACGGACTATCCGCGTCCTGCCGTGCAGAGCTTTGAGGGACAAACGCTGACGTCCTTCGTGGACGAGGCAACGAACGAAGGCTTGAAGCAGCTGGCCGCTCAAAGAGGAACGACGCTGTATATGGTGCTGCTTGCGGCATATACCGTGCTTTTGCATAAATACACAGGTCAGGACGATTTGATCGTCGGAACGTCGATTGCGGGCAGAACGCACGGAGACACGCAGCCTTTGATCGGAATGTTCGTCAATACGCTGGCGCTCCGCAATTATCCGGCTTCGGAGAAGACCTTCCTGTCGTATCTGGAAGAAGTGAAAGAAACGACCTTAGGCGCTTACGAGCATCAGAATTATCCGTTCGAAGAGCTCGTCGATAAAGTGCAGGTCAGCCGGGATTTGAGCCGCAACCCGCTGTTTGACACGATGTTCTCCCTGCAAAACTTGGAGGATAAAGAGTTTGAGCTGGAAGGGCTGAAATTGTCCCCGTACCCTAGCGAATACGGCACGGCCAAGTTCGACCTGAGTGTGGATGTTACGGAAGAAAACGGCGGCCTGGAGTGCAGCTTTGAATTCGCAACGGCTCTTTATAAAGAAAGCACGATCCGGCGGCTGTCGACTCATTTCGGACATTTGCTTGCGGCGATCGTAAGCCGTCCGGATGCGAAGATTGCCGAGCTGAACTTGTTGACGGCAGAGGAAAAAGAGCAAATTCTCGGCGCGTTTAACCCGGCGCAGCCGGAAGCGGCTCCTGTGGCGGCGTTCCACCGGCTGTTCGAGGAACAGGCGGAGCGCACGCCGAAAGCGGCGGCCGTCGTGTACGAGAACGACCGGCTTACGTATGCGGAGCTGAACGAGCGGGCGAACCGCTTGGCGGCCACGCTGCGCGCAAGCGGCATCGGCCGGGAGACGATCGTCGGCATTCTCGCCGAGCGTTCGGTGGACTTGCTGGTGGCCGTGCTGGCCGTCTGGAAAGCGGGCGGGGCGTATGTGCCGCTCGACCCGGATTATCCGGCAGACCGCGTGCGGTTCATGCTTGAAGACAGCGGAGCGAAGGTGCTGCTGACGCAAACGCCGCTGCGAGAGCGTGCCGAAGCATGGCTCGGCGAAGAGGAGCTGGCGCTGGCGGCGGTGCTGTACCTCGACGACGAAGCGTCGTACAGCGACGAGCTGGCGAATGCGCCGCTGGAAGCGGATGATCACTTGCACGAATGCCGTCCGGAGGACCTGGCGTACGTGATCTACACGTCGGGAACGACGGGCAAGCCGAAGGGCGTGATGATCGAGCACCGCAGCCTGGTGAACACGGCGGCGGGCTACCG
>NZ_SLTL01000054.1:0-15523 GCF_014858585.1 Paenibacillus sp. 23TSA30-6
TAGGGACGCACCTCGAATGAATTTGATTTTATTCTCGCATTCTCGATTCTCGATGTCCACTTTTTAGTCTAGCATCAGTGTAACAATAAGAGGCGTCCTTCCCTTTGAGCTATCAGAGTCAGGACGCCTCTTATTGTTACTATTTTTGTCTTTCGCTGAATGGAGTAATCTCCTCGAATTAGCGACGTTTTTCCACAAGTTGCAAATTATAGCTCAGGCTCTCCAGTGTGACAGCAATCAAACCGTTTATATAATGCTCATGGGGATGGTTTAATACCATGATCTGCGGCATATGTTCATCAGGTATTACACCCTTGCACTGGTTGTAAATTTCCTTGATATGTTCCTCTCTTACCAGCTCTCCTGTTAACGCTACAGTCTCAGGATTTACTATTGCAATCAGAGACATGATGGTCTTCGCCGCCAGTGCGACAAATTAATCCTGCAAAGCCTTATCTGTTGAGGTAAAAAGGATGATCTTTCTCTTTGCTATCTTTATTCAACAACCGGTAGGTAGAGCGTCCCAGATACAGTGGAATTTCTAGTTTCGTCAAGTCTAGAAGTCCATTGTCCATAAAATAATTATTGTCTCGATAGCACTGCAGAATCTCACCTGCAATCCATTCATGGTCTCCATAGGTTGTGATATTGATCGTTCGGCATTCATAGGCAAAATAGGCATCCGAAAGTACAGGAATGTCCGCCTTGAGACCTTCTTCATAGCTGATATTGAACTCGGTGAACTTGTCCAGACGAAACCCGCTAAACGTTCCAACCGCTTGAATGATTTCTGTGCAATGGCCAGGCATAAAATGTACACCGAATACACCGCTCTTCTCAATCAGGGAATAGGTGTAGGTCTCCTTACGAAGTGATATTCCGTAAATCCCGGGCGAAGATCCGATGTACGTATGCCAACCTGAAGCCATAATATTTTGCTTTCCGTTGTAACGTGCTGTGACGAGCGCCACCATTCCGGGGTAGGAATACCACAACGCTTCATCTATAGGTATTCTCACTCTTTGACAACTCCTTTCTGTATATACTTAGGCGTTTATTCTATTGGAGGATCGATATGGAGGTCTTGATCTGGAGTGGTAATGTCCCAGCGGGTAAACGTAGCCTCGAAGCCCTCCCGAGTGGGTGAACAAGTATAAGGACCGGCTTGATTACCTGATGAGTATGGAAATCGTGCGACCCGAATTGTCCGCCATGCATGATGTTCACTCCGAGCTCGAATAATCACAGCATCCTTAATAATCGAAGCACGCAGGGTGACTTCTTCCCCCACCCAATCCGGCACAGCCGCTAGCGACCAGTCGGAATAACCATCCGTAACCACCACGGCAAGCTGAGGTATGCCATCGTTGATTTCAACGCCTGTTTTAATCCATTGCTCCGGGCCGTGATACAACAACAGGCCTGCCTGATCGTATAACTCTGTAAAAGAGCCGAGTTTAAAAGATACCTCAACTGCCTTGTCGCGATCCCAATCTGTTAGCAATGCTGGCCCGTCTTCAAATTCAAAACCATATAACGTCTTTTTCCAGAAGTCTCTGCCCTTCTCAGGCACAACCTTCAGCAATCCGCCTTCTTCCAGGGATGACTGCGGGGGATTGAGCCATATTCCTTCCTTCCAGCTAATTCTGGTTCTGTTTTGCTCTGTCAATTATTTTGTCCTCCTTTAAGTTATATGTTTCTACGTAATACTCAATTTTGACATCCATATCCATCCCAAGCAAAAAAAATTCAACTTGCAAGTGTATAGGGATCTCAGTATGATAGTTATCACGTCACTTATTATAATGCTTTTAGTAAATGATTTACAAATGTACTATAAGAAATAGTGATCCTGATATCCTGGTGTCAAGTCAAAAAATTTAACCAATGGAGTGTGGGAAGAAATGATGAATGAAAAAGAAAAAGCTAGTAAAGGATTTCTATATGATGCCAATAATGAACCCTCTCTGATTGAAGAACGGACTCGGGCAAAAGATCTCTGTCATGCGTACAATCAGTGTTCTCCTTCAAATTCGGTCGATCGCAAGTCGATTATTGAGAAGTTAATCGGAGAGCCTAGCCAAAGCTTTCTCATTGAACAACCGTTCTGGTGTGACTACGGGTACAACATCTCGTTTGGCGAGAATTTCTACGTTAATCATAATTGTGTCGTCCTGGACGGGGCTAAAGTTACCTTTGGAGATAACGTCTTTATTGCTCCTAACTGCAGCTTCTATACTGCGGGCCACC
Organism: Paenibacillus sp. 23TSA30-6; assembly: GCF_014858585.1. Classification (NCBI taxonomy): domain Bacteria; kingdom Bacillati; phylum Bacillota; class Bacilli; order Caryophanales; family Paenibacillaceae; genus Paenibacillus; species Paenibacillus sp. 23TSA30-6. Next base: position 2,251 of record NZ_SLTL01000054.1, read on the forward strand.
CCCTCGATGTAGAGCAACGAAATCAAGGGTTGGAATACGCATACCCTATTACAATAGGCAATAGTGTATGGTTCGGCGGAAATGTTGTTGTCCTACCCGGAGTGACCATTGGTGACAACACAGTGATTGGTGCGGGTAGCGTGGTGAACCGGGATATCCCTTCTGGAGTCATCGCCGCAGGAAATCCATGTCGGGTGATTCGCAAAATTACTGATGAGGACAGGAAGAAATATTGGAAGAAAGATAATGAACAATTAGTCAAATAGCAACATTAACTTCTCAAGTCGTTTCATTTATTAAGTAAATCTCCGTTAGCGCACGGCGCGTTTTACGAGCGTGGACTCCATACCTCTTGCTAGCAGCCATCATTAGAAACAAAAAAGCAGCCGTTCACTAGGGGGACTGCCCCCTGTTTCTGAGACAGGGATCAAAACACCTTTCAAGTTCTAAGCAGCCAGTTGCCGGAAATGAACCGGCGACTGGTTATTTAGTTTTGTTTGAATGCGAATTGAGTTATAGTAAGTCATGTAGTCTCGAACGATCTGTACGACGATTGCCGTCGTTGTACAGGTTAAACATTCGAGATAGAACGTTTCAGACTTTAGCGTGGAATGAAACGATTCGATGGGGGCATTATCAGCGGGCGTACCCTTGCGGGACATGCTCATGGTAATGCCTTTTCCCTTTACAGCTTCTTGATACGCCTGAGAAGTATAGACGCTGCCCTGGTCGCTATGGAGCACTGTGCCTGGTAGATCGGGTAACTGGTTAAGTGTGTCCAGCACGAATGCAGTGTCTTGCTTGTCAGCTATACTGTAGGCCACAATCTCTCCGTTAAACAAGTCCAAAATACTCGACAGGTATAACGTTTTTCCGCCAAACGGCAAATACGTAATATCTGTTACGAGTTTTTGCATGGGGGCATCGGATTCGAATTGGCGCTTTAACAAGTGTTCTGCGATATAGGCTGGTTGCCCCGTAGGTTTGCGTTTCTTCACTTTGACACGGCACTGCAGCCCCTCGTTCTGCATAATTCGCTGCACACGTTTGTGGTTAATCTTATGCTCTCTCCGAAGCAGCGCTGTGATCTTTCGGTATCCATAGCGAAATTTATGCTGCCTGCAGAGTTCTCGAATTTTCTCCACCATGTGATCTTTGTAGCGACTCCCATAGGCGGCTTTCCAACGATAGTAAGTGGCACGAGGAATCCCGATCCATGCACACACTTGGCTCACACTAACGTCCCCTCGAATGGACTCCACCCACTCCACTATAATCTTTGGAGACACCTCCTTTCCATTTCCCTGTACTTTTTTAGCAGATCTAGTTGTTGCTTCAAAAACCGATTCTCAGCCTTTACTTTCTCCAATTCTGAAGTATATTCAGGCCCTTTGCCGTAGCTGTATTGTTTACCCACAGGCTGCTCTAACCGATTCCATTCTCCCTTACGATACCATCTCATCCAGGTGTCCACTTGTGTCTTATTTCGTATGTTCAGTTGCTCCATGACTTCTTTCACAGGAATGCCAGCCAATCTCATTTCGATGGCTTTCATCTTCACTTCTACCGGATAGCTAACTCTTGTTGCCAACGCAAAAACACCTCCAAGGTTGTCTCCATATCTTACGACATGGCTGCATTCTCTTGAAGGTGTTTTAATTTGTCTCACGCTATGGGGTCAGTCCCAAAGGCCATACCTACAACACCGGAATTCACAACCTCAAAGGAGAATCAATGCTGGATCTATGGCCGGGAAGGAAACTGGACGATTTGCGGCGATATGCCAAAGAACATCCAAGGTTTCTCATGTTGAAACCCAAAGCGGTTGTGATGGATTTGGCGCAAGCGTACCACACCTGGATTCGCGAGTGTTTTCCATCGGCCATCCGCATCGCTGACCGTTTTCACGTACACGGTTACGTAATTAGCAGTGTGCAGGAGGTACGAAAGACTCTCCAGCAGACCCTCTCACCGCGAGCAAAGGCGTATCTAAAGGCTAATCATAGCTTGCTGAATCCACCCGCCGAAACGCTGGACACCGAGAGTCGGAAACGTCTGGAAAGATTGCTGAACTACTCCTTGCTTTTCAGGCAGGTTTGGGAATGGAAAGAAGCCTTTATTGCGTGGTACGACTATTCACCTGACCTTGCAGTTGCCAAACTGGGATTTGCCCGCTGGTGTGCTAAAGGCGAATCCATTGATCATGCATCCGTCCGCAGCACGCTGAAAACGATGCATAATTGGCAAAAAGAGATCGTAAACTACCATCAATGCCGCTTTACAAACGCAACCGTTGAGGGCCGACATAATCGCATCAAGGCTTACCAACGTCGGCATTACTTCACCAGACACTATGGCCGCTACAGAGCAGACATTCTCGTGGAATGTAACCATCATCGGGTATTGGCTTAACTGTCAAGCACTGATCTTTTGGCTGATCCAAGAGGCTGTACCAAAATAGGATTCCTTTAGAAAGTTGTTCCTTAAGACGTTTACTAATAGATGAATTTATGACGTACAATTTTTCAGTTGTACGCCATTTTGAGCATTTCTATTTCTATAATTTTTAATTTTAATTTGAAGCCAATTACTTACTTTCCTAGTGCTCTAATTCTTTCAATGTAGGATAATCCGTATATCCCTTGCTCCCGCCGCCATAAAATGTTGCAGGATCTGCTTCATTTAATGGAGCGCCTGCTTTAAGTCGTTCCACAAAATCCGGATTAGATAATGACCATACTCCAACAGGAGCTAGATCAGCAAGGTCACTATCAATATCAACACTGATATTGTCTATTGTCCGTCCAGCCCGATTGACTAACAACGGATTAGTCCATAAGGAACGAATGTCTTGAAGCAATTCATCATTTCCAAGGTGCATTACGTGAAGATAAGCTAAATTCAATTTAGCTAATTCTTTCGTCAAGTAACGGTAAAGATCTGGCCCTTGTTCACCATCTTGAATTCCGCCAAGAGGGGTTCCTGGAGAAATACGGAAACCAGTTCTCTCTGGTCCAATCTCGTCAACGACGGCTTTGGCTACTTCAATCGCAAAGCGAGCACGATTTTCTATAGAACCACCATACTCATCTCTCCGCGTGTTTGAATTTTCTCCAATAAATTGGTTAATTAAATATCCATTTGCTCCATGAATTTCAACACCGTCAGCGCCTGCTGCAATAGCTGCAGCTGCAGCTTTTCGATAATCTTGAATGGTTGTTTGAATCTCTTCTTTACTCAGCTCACGTGGTACAGGGATATGCTGCATTCCTGTAGCCGTAAACGCTTCTACTCCTGGGGCAATTGCAGATGGTGCAACCGGCTGCCGATGATGTGGTGTATTATCAGGGTGCGATACACGACCGACATGCATTAATTGAATATAGATGTATCCGCCTGCTTCATGCACAGCACTTGTAACCTTTTTCCACCCTTCAATATGCTTTTCTGTATAGATCCCAGGTGTCATTAAATATCCTTGACCATCGTCTGATGGTTGTGCACCTTCCGTAATTAGAAGTCCCAAGGAGGCACGTTGAGCATAATAAAGTGCAGCCAACTCTCCAGGTGTACCATCTTCTTGTGCTCTACTGCGTGTCATTGGCGCCATCGTTAGTCGATGAGGCAATTCCATGTTTCCAATTTTTGTTTTACTCCATAATCTCGCCATCTTTATTCCTCCTATTTAAGTGAGATAAATTGAATTCTACATATTTACAAATATATTTAAAATTATAAAATAACTGGATTAATTTTTCCTCTTTAAATTGAAGGTATAATTTCGATCTACAATTCTTACCACTTCGTTGCTATCATATAGGTTCACCATGAAACCTGCCATTTGCTTAGCAGTATGATATTTAGGCATGTTTGCTTCAAAATCAAAAGCTTCAGTATCTATTGATTTTTGTGCAAATTCTGACTCCGTAATAGCTGGTGTTAAGATTTTCGCCTTTAACTTCTGGCAACAATGATCAATTTTTTCCCCAAGCAGCAAACGCCAACGCAGTCTCATTACCGATTCCTGAATTTGCTCCAGTAATTACTCTAGTCGACGTGCAAAAGGATATCCTCTATGCTCGATTTCTGGAAGAACTCAAGCGCAATATCGTCCCTGTGGTCAAAAATCGAACATTCACGAGACAAACAGAGTAAGGCTTATAAGCACACGAATACAAAGAGGCGGAGGCACTAGCCGCTTAACCTGACAACAAAGATCACACCCCTCTCCCCGAAATCTGCTATGTCGTTATATAGTTTCCTCCGTTTGATGACGATAGAACGCAACAACAAACCACTACATACTTCGTTTGTACCTAGATCTCCTCGTCGACCAGTTCGGTGTATTCTATTTCCATAAATTTATAAAATGGCAATGACTCCACAGCAACTCGAATCTCTTCTAAACTGTCTCCAATTAAAATAGACCAATGCTCGTCCCTTGTGTGGGAAAGGTAAAACGATTTAATCAGTCCCTGTTCCACTAATTCAGCAAATCGAGCTTGTTCCGCCGGTAACAGTTCATTAATTTCTTCCTCTGTTGTTGTTGGTTTAATTTTGACATGAGAGAGAAAACGCATGTTGTACCACTCCTAATATTTTCATAATATTTTCTAACGCATATTGTGTAATTTTATTGGAATAATTGCGGATATAGAGAAGAAATCCCACCAGAAAGGTCTTGTTGCACATTCCGGCTTGTGTCATCAGCAACAATCTCGTAGAGACCCGCTTCGATTCCATCTATCGCAATTCTTGCGATGTCCTTTGGAGATGACTTAGGTGCTTGAATGCCTGCTGTCAAGTCCGTGTCCATGAATGCTACGTGCAATCCGGCAACCCGAACGTTCTTAGGAGCTAATTCTAAGCGTAATGCATTCGTCACTCCCCATTGAGCAGATTTTGCAGCTGAATATGCGCCTGAGTTACCTATATTGATCCAAGATAACGCAGATAAAATATTAAGAATCGAACCTCCCCCATTCTTTTCAATCACTGGTGCAAACGTGCGAATCATTGAAAGTGTACCGAAAACATTAGTGTCGAATTCCAAATGAATATCGTCCAGCGTACCTGTGAGCAGAGAAGCGCCAGTTGCGGTACCGGCATTGTTGATCAGAAGGGTCACATCCCCAGCAGCCTCCGCTGCAGCAATTACGGATTTCGAATCAGTAATATCGAGCTGTAGTGGAATAGCACCCGGCAAATCGACTGTTTCTGGGTTCCTCGCTCCAGCGTATACTTTAGCTCCCCTTGCTAGAAGTTCAAGAGCAAGCTCCTTGCCTAAACCTCGATTTGAACCACTTACAATAGCAACTTGTTTAGAAAAATCCATTTTTTTTACTACTCCTTTTTCAAATGATCGTTCTTAAATTTTTATACATACTCCAATTTCCACGTATTTATAACATACTTTATTTAAAATGCGAATTATTGACCAGTCAACATATCGTTTACTTGATTCACAAGAATGCCTTCGTTCGGGCCCGGATTATTGCGATACATTTTTGCTTCTTCTACCAGCACCTCATCCGTATCTGTACCAAGTACTTGCATGGTTTCTTCAATAAATGGCACAAGTGGCATCACATTCGGATCGTAATTCATCATTTGCGTTTGAACCAATGGCGGCGCAATTTCCAATACTCTCACCGATGTGTCTTTAAGGATATATCGTTGGGTCAGCGTATAGGAATGAAGCGCTGCTTTCGTCGCAGAATATATAGCTCCCCTTACCACTGGTACGAATCCAAGTATCGAAGTCGTGTTGATGATATAAGCTTCATCTTTGGACTTCAAATGACCCAGCAACGCAGACGCCATACGGACCGGACCGAGCAGGTTTGTGTTGACTGTCTGAACCAAAACATCTTCGTCAACTACATCCGATGGGTCATCGGGTACATAAATACCGGCATTGTTAAACAGGACATTTAGGTCCGGGTATTCTTCAATTAGCTGCTGGGCGACTGACTTTACGTTGGCAGGGTCCTGTATATTTAGCACCACTGCGGACATGCCAGGATTCGCATTGATGGTTTCCTCTAAACGCTCTTTACTCCGCCCTGCGATGATAACCTTGTTTCCAAGTTTGTGTAATGCCTCTGCTAGTCCACGTCCAATCCCTGAACCGCCACCTGTAATAAAAATAGTATTCCCTGTTAATTTCATTCTTAATTCCTCCTCGTTTATAACTTATCTATTGGTTTATTTGTTGAACCCAAATTGTTGTCTCACTCTTTGCCTTGGTATACACTGAAACTGAAAAGTGTTAAGAGTGATTTAAGAAACTGATTCTAAGTAGGCATAAATTTTTTTCATTATAATGGAAACCTGTATGGAACACCTTATATGTTTTCGAATAACCACCGCAGAGCCTCCTCCATAGAATCAAAGTTTTCAGTGGAGTAGCTTCCTTGCAGCTCTATGTCGAGTCTTTTAAGATGGAACTGGCTACTGCCTTTTCCGGAGTAATTAAAGCCATGTATTTCAACCCGGCCTCTTCAGCTTTTGCAAACCAAACTTCAGAAAACCATTGTTGATCATTAGTGATATTCCTGAGAATTTCAATGTATTAGCGATTAACTTGTGCCGCACAATTTATTACTTTAGACGTAGCCTTTTGGATCATCTATTTACACTCTCTGTACGAACTCTGATTTGACCAGTCATCATTTTACGAGGTAAAAACCGTGGTAGGGACGTAATGAACCGGTGAATTGCTCCTGGAATGATCAGTGTCTTGCCACGCAAGAAATCGCGGTACGCCTCGTCTGCCACCACTCCGACCTCCATAACACCGCTTTGGTACAGCTTGGAAGATCCCACGTCCGAACGATCGATGAAACCAGTTGCCGTTGGGCCAGGACATAGAGCCGTTACAGTCACGCCCGTTCCAGTCAGTTCATTCTCCAGCGCCTCTGTGAATGAAAGGACGTATGCCTTCGTAGCGAAGTAAACTGCCATTAGAGGCCCTGGGTAAAAAGCCGCTACAGAAGCCACATTCATCACTCCCCCTTGGCGCCGTTTGACCATATCTGGCAAGAACAACTTCGTCATAATCGTTAAAGCCTTGACATTGACATCGATCATATTCATTTCTTGTTCCAACTCTGTTTCCAAGAATGACCCATACAAGCCAAAGCCCGCATTATTGACCAGATAGTCGACGGCGATTCCTTCCTTTTTAAGCTCGGCAGCAATATCTTCAGCCACACCCGGTGACGTTACATCCTTCGCGAACACCTTTACGTGAACACCGTATCTTTCGCGATATCCTTTCGCCAATTCTACAAGCTTAGCCTCACTTCTTGCCACGAGAACCATATTGTGGCCATCTTTGGCAAAACGATCCGCCAACTCTTTGCCAATTCCACCCGAAGCGCCAGTAATAAGTACAGTTTTACCCATTTTAATCCACCTCAATTAATTATTATAAGTTTGTACGGTAATCACTAATGAACACTTTAATGTATAACTTTATAACTCATCTTCGCTGTAGGTTTCATGCCCCACTCATGCAGTAATTACTGGCTGTTTGGCTACTTCAACACTACTCCCCTTATTTACGCCTGTTACAAGTACAATCTTGCTAGATAATGATTCATTCCTCCTTGGACCAACCTTTTAAGAATATTTATTCTAAAAAGGTTGAAAATACTATTTATTAGGGAGATTAACTTAAGCGAAGGGACATCCACGCAACAAAGGAATGATCATTCTAGTAAGTGTAAAAAAAATGGGTTAGCCTTGCAAAAGTTTTGAAGATACATTCACTATACGAAATAGTTTTTCTTTATCAATAGTGGATCTTCCCATTACCCGTATACCAACCGAAATAGCATGCAGATATTCTGCTAACTCCTTGGCTTCGTAATCAGAGGTGAATTCTCCATCCCGCTGTCCCCAAAGAATAATCTGCTCGAACATCTGCTCTGTTATAGCGAAGGATTCAATCGATCTGGTATCCACATCGCCATCTCGTGCAGCCAGTTCCGTCACAGAATTAACCATTAAGCAACCAGAAGGCGAGCCTTCTTCATCGAGAACCATAAAACGAAAAATAATCTGCAGAGCTTCAGTTGCTGTCTTAGATTGTTTGACTTCTCCTGTAAGGGTGACTTCAACTTTGTTAATATATCGATCCATAGCCTGTAGAAACAGCGAATGTTTGTCACCAAATGTATCATACATGCTTCTGCGGTGGATTCCCATATGCTTAACCAGATCACTCATGGATGTCTTTTCGTAACCTTGCTCCCAAAAAAGCATCATTGCTTTGTCCAATACTGCGTTTACTTCAAACTCTTTACTTCTTGCCATAAAACTCCCTCCCAAAACTAATGTAGCATATTGGGAACGATAAGTAAAGAAAGAATCATTTCTTGTTTTAGATTTAATTATCATACATAAAGATTATGGATAGATCTCTTCATTCTTTTGGCATATATAAACAAAAGCTGGCGGGAGGTTAGTTATGACATAATGAATATGAACAATTTTGAAATGTTGTTTCAAATGTTTTTTCATTTGCAAGGAATATTGAAACGCTACAAACAAACCTCCTGGTTTCAGCGTCTGAACGACCTTCTCAATAATACCGTCACGGAGTTGTTGAGAAAAGTTAGCAAACGGTAAGCCACTAATTACGCAATCAATTTCTTCAACTACCATACTTCGCAGATTTACATCTAGCTGAGTTGCATCCACAAAGAAGCTAGATTCCAGAAATTGTTCCTTCAGCGAATGGCGTAAGGTCGGATCTTTCTCGAACACAAAAACCTTTCCGCTTGAATCTACTGCCTCGTGAATAAAATGGGTAATGACTCCTGTTCCAGCACCAAGTTCTACGACATGGCGGGACTTTATCCCAAGAGATCGCAGAAACCATTTTTTCGCCAATGTCTTTGAACAAGGAGTAACGCGCATGTTTGTCTGGAAAAACGAAGAAACTTAACAAAAATAGATACTTTTGTGAGATTGACATACTCTTGTTTATGATATAATCACCTTTCTCGTTATTCCAAAAAAATCCATTTAATATTCTCTTTTAGCTATTTTTCAAATATGACTAACACATAAATTCTTGTCGCTACAGCTTTTCACTCCAGGATTCCGTCCATGAATGCGTGATCTTCGTTTTCGAATCAAATAAATGAGCCTGTTTTCCTCGATAAAATGAACACCTCTATCTACCTTCTCAAGTCTTATAGTTCAAGGAGTGGCACTAGCTGTACCCCACATATATAGGGTCACCTTGCTTCATATAGAATGCTCATTCACCAACGAATTACGATATATTCACTTCAGATTTACAACGATAAGCATCATCCTATTATTTAAAAGCCTACTTTCTCAAGATTAATTTGAGAAAGTAGGCTTTTGCATAACTATATTTTAATACCCCGATTCTGGATTAATACTTAGGTATTATTCGTCAACTAGTTCGGTGTATTCTATAATCATAAATTTATAAAATGGCAATGTTTTCAAAGCGATTTTTAAAGCATCCTGGTTGTCAGCGATACAAATGGACCAATGCTCGTCCCTCGTGTGGGAGAGATAAAACTTACTGATCACCCCTTGTTCCACCAATTCTGCGAACCGTGCTTGTTCTGCGGGCAACTGTTCCGCAATTTCTTCCTGCGGTGCATCTGGTTGAATTTTGACATGAACGAGAAAACGCATGTTTCACTCCTCCTAATATGTTAATATACTGTAAAATCCAAATCTCATTTATTATAGTTTCACACGATCAATACCAATACTTTCACTACAAGCATCGAGTAGGGTATTTTTATTGAAATAAATGTGGGTACAGGGAAGGAACTCCTCCGGCAAGACCCTGCTGTACCTCCCGACTTGTAGCATCAGCAACAATCTCGTAGAGGTCGGCTTCAATCCCATCGATTGCGGTTCTAGAGATGTCCTTTGGAGATAATTTAGGCGCATGGATGCCAGCTGTCATGTCCGTGTCAATAAACGCTACATGCAATCCGGCAACCCTAACGTTCTTAGCAGCTAATTCTAAGCGTAATGCTTTTGTTACTTCCCATTGAGCACATTTTGCAGCTGAATATGCCCCTCCTTCGCCTATATTGATCCAAGATAATACGGATAGGATATTCAGAATCGAACCCCCTCCATTCTTCTCAATCACTGGTGCGAACGTGCGAATCATTGAAAGTGTACTAGAAACATGAGTGTCGAATTACAAATGAATATCATCCAGCTCACCTGTGAGCAGAGAAGCACCCGTTGCTGAACCAGCGTTGTTAATTAGAAGGGTAACATCCCCTGCGATCTCTGCTGCAGCTACCACAGATTTCGGATCAGTAATATCGAGTTGTAGTGGAATAGCACCAGGCAGATCGACTGATTCTGGGTTCCTCGCACCAGCGTATACTTTAGCTCCTCTTGCTAAAGTTCAAGAGCTAGATGTTTGCCTAAACCTCGATTTGAACCGCTGACAATAGCAACTTGTTTTGAAATATCCATTTTTATACACCCCCTTTTATTGAATGATCGTTCTTAAATTATGAAAAAAATTTTGATTCTTAAGTGTTACATTAAATACAAGCCAGAACGTTCGAGAATGATTATTCTCGAAACGATAAGATTTTTTTATAATTGTAGTATATTTCATTTGGGAACGATCAGTCAACTATTACTTTCTTAAGCACTTTCACGGTCATTCACTTGTGCTGTCTATTGTTAAAAGAAATAAGTTGATCATCCGCATTTTATCAAATCTTTTCAAAAACCATTATTGCATAACTCCCCAGGAGCACAGAAACCGCTGAATCAAGCCCAAGAATCCAACCCGCAAGCATCGATTCTACAGTCATTGGCGGGTTGGCTTAAGCTTATTCGCCGAAACGAATGTTTTTCACTGTTTTATTGACTAACGAGAAGTTCTGGAAAATCCGCGCTCCGCCTTGGCCTGTCGGCGCCTGTGCTTCAAGACCAACCTTGATGGTCTCGTCTACTGGCAGCGTAAAAAAGCGCATCATTACAAATTTGAGTCCATCCAGTGAATAGTGGAATGCAAAGGAATTGCCAACTCGTGCTATTTGTAGCCATATGGTGTCACTGTCAATATTGCATCCGTTTGCATCATCCGACGTTTGATTTGTCACAACGCTAACTACTGCATGCGTATCAAAGTCTGTCTTTTCAAAACAAGCTTTAGCCCACACCTGAAAATCCTGCATAATCATAAGCGTTGCTGAATCATAAGTGTCCTTGAATCCATGGGAGACTTGAGCGCGCATCACAAAATTCCCGGTGACTTCCTTGTAATAAAAAGGTGCATTGGTCAGATTCTCCGGCGTGATTCCTGTTTCAGAAACAGCTCCATTATTATTGAAAAAATCGGATTTCGCAGGTGCTTCAATAATCAATTTGTCATTCTCAAAGGTAGCTTTGCTTTCATTAATCCACTTAAATTGTTCAAATACTGATTGTTCCATTTGATAGGCTCCTTATATTATGTCATAAAATATCATAGGAATTTCTACGATGGATACCCATATGCTCAAGCAGATCACTTATCGACGTCCACTCGAAACCTGGTTACAAAAAATGCGTTTTTGCTTTATACAATACTTTGTTCACTTTCCAACTCTTTCTTCAAGCCATTAACCCCCTCCCCCTACTACTCATTTATAGTAACAAATCGGGAACGATCAGTAAATAAATTTTTCGTTTGCTCATTTATACAAAAAAACAATAATTAAGCTATTGTCTACGTAAGGTATTCATGACTGCCGTACCATGCAGATACCACTGTGACGGCAATTGATTGCCGCTTGTTTTATAACTACTCGGTGGATAAAGAATGAGATAGGCTGAACATAGCACGATTGTTTCAAATCAGTATACATGTTGCAATTTCTTTAAGTGGCCAAATGTTGTAAATAACGATCTGAGACGCCTGAAAGGATACTAATGGAGACAGCCGTAGAATTTCAAACTGTGTACAAGTAAACGTTTCACCACAAAGTCTTGTTAAATGTAATCCATCACGCTTCAAAGCTACAACGGTTTGCTTATGTAAAACTTGAGATGATCCTATTTACAATCCGTCAAAACCAAGAACAATAACACCCTCCAAACACTCAAAGAAGCTAAAAAACAGTCCGATCATTGTATTTTTATGAATAAATATGCAATCATCACTAATTGTGAAAATAAATTTTCATCAATTATGATCTCTTCAGACAATATGACAACACACGTGCGATGTCATAATTAGTGAGCATAAATGGACTGAAAACATTGATTCTATCAACGATTATTTTCACAATAAATGAGAAAATTATCTGTGCGAATACATATTATTATAAAATTCCACATTTAATGAGAATATCTGCAAACCACGATTGTATAAGTATACACTGTAGTGATTATGAAGTGTGATGATTAGAGAATAGCAACTGATTAAATCAAAATTATATCATAAAAAGAACACTTCCATTTTGGAAAGCAATCAATATAGTCATGTTATTCATTGACTTTAAGATTTTTTGTGAGTTTTGACTCGGTTACGAAGACTACTACTCGAATATAAGTCATCGCTAAAACCAGCTAGCTTTACATATTCTTTCACAATTAAAGCAACACCTTTATCAGAAAGTCTTTTATCACTTAGATGTCCATGTTTATTTATTGATCTGAACAAAGCTCCAGACCTAATTTCAGACTTCACCACCCACTCCCTAACAGCACTGACTGGACAGTTTTTCTCATTAGGATTAAGCGTTAATGTTCCTTCTTTATAATTCCTCTGATTACTTCGTGTTTTCTCAAAATGCACTATTAAATTGTGATGTTGATCGAAATTAATATCCTCGAAGTTGATCGAAACTAACTCCCTCCTATTAAATAAACCTTCATAACCCAACAGTAAAATTGCTTTATCACGAGCACCTTTCAAATTCTGTGGCAGTACTTCAATCAACTTGTTAAGCATTCTTTTATTAATAGACTTTTTGCTACTCTCATCCGTGCCGTAAGCCTTATTCACTCCAATAATTACGGAGTTTACCAACGAAGTTTTTGGAGTGAGAAACCCTGATGAGAGATGTGCCTGACAAATTGCAACTATCCTCCTTTTTATTGTGCTGGTTTTGTACCCGTTTAGAATAAGGCTTACAATGTATAAAGAAAATTCCCTATCAGTCGCTGGTAAAGACTGATGCTAGACTAAAAAGTGGACATCGAGAATCGAGAATGCGAGAATAAAATCAAATTCATTCGAGGTGCGTCCCTA
>NZ_SLTL01000055.1:0-15038 GCF_014858585.1 Paenibacillus sp. 23TSA30-6
TTTAAGAATCTACTGAAACAAGCTTGACTATGAACCTATTTCTATACGGCGTTACCCATCCAATAGAGCGAAGAGCCAAAAAGATCTGCCCGCTTTTAAGGTCAGATCTCTTTGCTTTTTGAATAGTAGTTTGTTCCAAAGCCGAAGCCGTTTGTTCATTGCCCGGCCGCCTTGGCCGGTTGGCACGGGCTTGCCAGGGATTTCAGCCTTTTTTGCCGGTTCCGACCTTCTTCGATTTGCTCAATGTCTTTACTTCGCTTTTCCTTCCATGATTACATTTCCGCCTTGAGCTGGCCCACCGGCCTCGTTCCCCGAAGGGACAGAAGGAAGCAGAGGCCAAGCACGACTGCGGCAGAAACGTATGGATAATTGATGTTCATGTCAAACAGCGCCCCGGCTACGATCGGGCCTGCGATATTTCCAAGGCTGGTATATGCTGAGTTCAGGCCTGCCACGAAGCCCTGCTGGTCCTGGGCCAGCTTCGACATATTCGTGCTGACGGCTGGGCGCAAAATATCCATGCTTAGAAATACGATGAAAGTCACGACGAAAATGAGCCAATACGTGTGGACGAACAACGTCAACAAGATGAACAACGCAACGAAGAACAGGCATACCGAGATAACCTTCTTCTCACCAAAGCGGTTCAACAGCCAGCCGATCAAGGAAACCTGCACAACCGCGCCCGCAATGGAGCCAAACGTAATGATAAATGCAATATCCCGGGTTGTAAAACCAAATTTGTGATCGACGAACAACGAGAACACTGTTTCATAATTAGCAAGTCCGAAGGCCATGACAAAAACGATGATCAGGCTGAAGAAATACGGCTCACGGTAGGAGCGGAGCAATTGGGTAACCAGCCCCGGGCTTTTCGCCCTCGCCGCGCCCGCTGCAGCGATAACGTCCTGCTGTCCGGTTAGGCGAGTAGACTCCGGCAATATGATTAGCGTGATGATGGCTGCAAGCAATCCGGCAATACCTGCCGCATAGAATGGTACGCGGATGCCGTATTCGGCGATATATCCGCCGATTCCCGGTCCGATAATGAATCCGGTCGTAATGGCGGCATTAATAAGTCCCATGCCCTTGCCGCGCTCCTCTTCGGACGTAATGTCGGCCGTATACGCCATCACCGCCGGGAAGATCATCGCCGCGCCGATACCCCCAAGCATTCGAGCCGCAAACAGCAGGACAGGTGCATTTACGGCGCCGAACATAAATTCAGATACGGCGAAAAATAGCATACCGATGACAATTATCTTTTTTCGTCCCCACGCATCGGACCATCGGCCCGCGAGCGGTGAGAACAGGAACTGGGTGAACGAGAACGCCGCCACCAGCAGGCCTACCGTCGTGCCCGTAATGTGCAACAAATCCATGTAGGCCGGCATAATAGGTACTACCAAGCCGATGCCCGTAAATACTAGAAAAATATTAAACATCAACAGCAGCAATGCGCCCCTGTTACGTATTAGCAATGCCATGATTACTTCCTCCATGTTTCTTCAAAATACGTCTTTTACCGGCAACCATCCCTCAGGCTTGAGCTTACTTTACCCCTCGAGAGATGCCGTGCAGGAACACGTCAGCCGCCTGGCGATAGAGCGTAAGCGCCTCCTCCGGCTCCAGCTCGCGTGACAGCTGGCTCAGACCGATAATAGTGCTTTCCAGTATAATGGCGAGCCGAGCCGCGTGATCCGCCTTGAATTCCCCGTTTTCGATTCCTTGCTGTACCAGTTGCCGGTTAAATTGGATGTGATGCTTCAGAATCTGGTCGATCCGTTCCTCAATATCGTTTTCCTTCTTCTCCCCTGTAAAAAACTCATCCGCCGCTTTCGTTAGCGGGTGATTCATATCGTCCAACACAAGCTGTTCCATTAGCCCGTATATTTTTTCGGTGCAGGTTTGGTACAAATGCTCATTGGATGCCCAGCTCTCTTCCCATTCCCGATTCCATTCATCAATCAGATAGAGGAAGAGCCCCTCTTTGCTTTTGAAATGATAATAGATGTTGCCCTTGCTGCTGCCCGTTGCCGCCACGATGTCCTCGATCGAGGTTGCCTTGTATCCCTTCTGGGCAAACAGCGCTTTGGAAGCCTCGGCAAGCCTGCGTTTGGTTTGCTCGGTTTGAAGCTGCTTTTTGTTCATTCCATCCACTTCTCTTTCATGAATACTGAACGTTCATTCTGTATTTTATCATTAGATGCCTAAGAAGTAAACTAAAAAGTAGAAAAGCTATTCCTTCCTTTTCTCTCCACATGCATCCATACATCAAGCATCTAATTAAATTTATAGACCAAATACTCTTTTGAAACGGACAGGTATCTTCAATATACCTGGTTCTGGTTATCCGTCTATCTAAAATTGAACTTCCCTATAAAAATTTAAGCCAATTGCGAACTATCCCTTTTTTTTGGACAAGAATAAAATTCAATAATTGTTTATTTGAAAAATTCATTTGTTTCAACACGATTGGGAATTTGGAGCAAAACTCAACTTCAGGAGTGGGTGAAGAAGTACAAGGCTGGCGAGGCCTACGACACACGTAAAGGACTCAGCAGCTCCTCAAAGGGCGTCCACGTACAAGATTCGCCAGTGTGGAGGAAGAACGGGATTACTTGAAGGCACAGGTGGATTATCTAAAAAAGCGGTATCCCAATCTGGTCCAGGAGGTCGCCCCCCGTCCGCAGGACAACTATCAAATAATCAAGGAGATACGCGGCCAGCACAGCGTAACACGTCTATTAGTCATTGCTGGAATCCCTAGAGCCAGTTGAACAGTGGACACGAAAAAGAGACGTATCTGGAGCTGTGCTCCATTTGGATCAAGGCTTCCAGTATACGTCTCAAGCGTACAACACACGACTTGAAGAATTCAGCGTCAAGGGCAGTCACTCTCGCAAAGCTACCTGTCTGGATAACGCCTGCATTGAATCTTTCTTTTCGCATCTCAAAACTGAGAAGTCGTACCTCCACCAGTGTAAGTCAGAAGCAGAAATTGAACAAGCGGTGGAGGAGTATATCTATTTTTACAACTACCAACGATTTCAAGCCAAACTCAGCCAACGCGCCGGTTGAATACCGGCACGCGTTATGGGTAACGTTGGAATCGCTCTGGGCGGCGGGAAAGCCTTCTCTGCCCTGCTTGGTTTATCCTGTGTATAATCGGGTTTGCTGTTATCAGTATCAACCATACTAGCTGCGGATGCAGCATCAGGCTGACATTAAGCATCCAACGTATACAAGGGTAGGTTTTCCGGCAAAGCCGCCGGGCGCATGCACGTGCTCTGCATCGGATAGAACGTCTGCTCATCGGAGGAATCATGGAACGCCCACATCGCCTCCAGCACATGGTAGGCCAGTTCACCGCTGGCGCGGTGAGGCCGTCCGCTGCGGACAGCGTAGGCCATATCGGCAACACCGATGCCCCGAGTGTTCTCCTGGTAGCCCGGCAGCAGCGGGACCTCTGTCCACTTCTGCTCACCCAGCAGCCTGTAGCGAACCGGCCCTCCGAACGTGTTCGGGTCAGGCACCTGCAGCGTGCCATGAGTACCATATACCTCGATCGGTGGCAGAGTGCTTCCACCAAAGATGTCAAAGCTGGTAATCAACGTGCCGACAGCCCCCTGCTCGAAGCGCAGCAATCCGGCTACATGGGTCGGAATGTCAACCGGGATGGTCTGGCCTCTCTTTTTCTCGCTCGTAATCGTTCGCTGGTCCATCGCCTTGCTTGTCATGCCGGAGATGGTGGCAATCGGACCCAGCAATTGCACCAGAGCCGTCAAATAATAGGGCCCCATATCAAACATTGGGCCGCCGCCGATCGCATAATAAAATTCAGGATCGGGATGCCAATGTTCATGTCCACGGCTCATCATGAAGGCCGTAGCTGCTACCGGACTGCCAATGACCCCGTCCTCAATCAGCTTCAATGACGTCTGTATGCCGGAGCCGAAGAAGGTCTCCGGTGCGCAGCCGACAAGCAGTCCCTTTTGATGAGCAAGCTCCAAGACAGCCTGGCCCTGCTCACGGGTGACCGCAAGTGGCTTCTCCACATAAACATGCTTGCCTGCCTCAAGGGCTCTGAGACATATGTCGGCGTGAACGGCGGGAATGGTCAAATTAATGATAAGTTCGATCTCTGGGTCAGCCAGAATCTCATCTATCGAATATACGTTCGGAACGTTGTATGCTACAGCCTGCTCCTCTGCCCGGCCTTGGTCCAGATCCGCTACTGCGGACAGCTCCAGAATGTCGAAGCGATGGCAATTTTCCATATAAATTCCGCTGATTTTACCACATCCGATAATGCCTATTTTCATTTTGTTCATGCCTGGACTCCCTTCACCTTCAAGAATAAATGGATTATGGCATTTCCTTCTGCATTCGATACCATTCTGTCGCCTAAATGGGGCTTGTGAACAAGCACGACTTCATTGAATTTCATTCAGATTGCTCAATTCAAGAAATTAACAAATCACCAATATATCAATCTAAAGAGAACCTGCAATTCGATGTCAATCAGGACATCGTTGCACGAGTAAATACGACTTAACGAGCTTATGCGTCCGTCTTGTCGTTGCCTTTCTGCACTCAGTCTCTTTCCAACCACGAGGTTACAGGTCGTCAAAATCTTTGCCAGAGGGATCCTGTCCACGCTACCGCTGCTGGCTATCTGCCATGCCCGTATAAGCCTCTCCAAGGGAGCTACACCGGGCGGCCGCCGCCTGTTTGCCTCCCGCAGCCCACAGGAATCCGCTGCGCATCATCTCGGTCACTTGAGGCATATCTATGATATCCGCGTGATGTCCCAGCGAATTGTAGAAGACGCGGCCGTTCCCCCAGCGCTTCGTCCATACAATGGGCATATCCACCGGCCCATTGGCCGAATGCGGTCCCGGTATGACCGGGAAGCGTGTGGTTGCCAGCACTTCAACCGCCGGGTCAACGTGGAGGTAGTACTGCTCGCTTTTGATCTGAAAATCCTCAATATGCTCCAGCAGCGGGCTGGAGCCGCGCTTCATGTTCACCATATACTCCACCCCGTCATTGCCGGGATGTGCAACCCATTGCCCGCCTGTCATGAACTGCCAGTCCACATTGTTCCGGAAGGCATCACACATGCCGCCATGGCAGCCTGTCAGACCAACGCCACTTTGAACCGCTGCTGAGACATGATTGACCAGTTCCTGCTCAATCTGTCCCATGGTCCACATTGGAACGATCAGGTCCAGGTCAAGCAGTTTCTCCGCATCCTGGTAGGCTTCAAGGGTATTAGACACCTCCACCTCGAACCGCTCTTCCTTCAGAATGCGTTCAAAAATGGTTGCCACCTGCTCCGGCTCATGTCCGTCCCATCCGCCCCATACAATCAGTGCCTTGCTCATCTGTAATCCACTCACCTTTCGGAATGTGATGTTATATTACATTTCTTCAATGGATACCCAGCGGCGTTCCTCTATGGATCGTTCCACCGCTTCAAGCACGGCCTGACAAGCGACCCCATCGTGGAAGTTCGGCACAGGCTGCCGTCCCCCGGAGATGGCACTCACCAGCTCAAGCATCTCGTGTGTGAAGGTATGCTCGAATCCGATCGTATGTCCCGCAGGCCACCAGGCCTCAGAGTACTTGTGTGCCGGATCGGTGGCGAGCACGCGGCGGAAGCCCTGAACGTCCTCCTCATCTTGCGTGAAATATACTTCCAGTTCGTTCATCCGTTCAAAGTCAAACCGCACACTGCCCAGACTACCGTTGATCTCGAATGAATTGGTGCTCCGGTGTCCGGCCGCAAACCGTGTGGCCTCGAAGCTGCCCAGCGCACCTCCGGCGAATCGTGCCAGAAACAGCGTGGCATCATCGACCGTCACTTCTCCCATCGGCGCATTCGTCCTGGCGCTGCCCTTGGCGCTCAATCCGGTCATCTCCGAAGCCAGCGGGCGCTGCTTGATGAACGTCTCGCTCATACCGACCACTTCATGGAACTCGCCGACCAAGAACCGGGCGAGATCAATCAGATGGGCGCCAAGATCACCATGAGAGCCAGAACCGGCCACTTCCTTTTGCAGACGCCACACCAGCGGGAAGGACGGGTCCATGATCCAGTCCTGAAGGAAAAAGGCACGGAAATGATAGATTTTGCCCAGGCGACCGCTCTCGACTAGCTGCTTCGTCAGCTGGACAGCCGGAGAAAAGCGGTAGTTGAAGCCGATCATATGTCTGACACCTGCTTCCTCTGCTGCCTGCAGCATGTCACGGGAATCCGCCAGCGAGAGTGCAAGCGGTTTCTCACAGAACAGATGCTTCCCATGGAGGGCAGCCTCAACGACAATTTCCTTATGGGCATTACTCGGGGCGTTGATGTCAATGAGATCAATATCGTTACGTTTCACCAGATCACGCCAATCGGTAACACTCTCGGTCCAGCCGAACTGGCGGGCAGCTGCCTGAACTGCCTGTTCGTTGCGTCCACAGATGACGGACATCTCCGGCTGCAGCGGGGCATCTGGGAAGAACATGGGTAGACTACGGTAAGCGTTGCTGTGAGCCTTGCCCATAAATTTGTAGCCAACCATTCCGATACGAAGACGATTAGACATGTCGTTATCCTCCTTATGGGTCTGAGTTCCAACAGATTGTTGACGAATGCGGTTATTGACGAATGGAAGACCCCCTGATAATCAGCTCCGTGGACAGAAGCTGTCTTATCGAGGCGCAACCGGTCAGTTCCAGGGCTGGAATGAGGTCCAGAGAATCCGGTATAAGCTTCGAGGCCGCAAGCTCCCCCATCTCATAAAAAGGAACGCGGACACTGCTTAGCGGCGGAACGGCCATCTCGGCCGCATCCGAATCGTCATAGCCCACAAACGCCGGGAACTGGTCAACTCCCAATCCGCGCTCGCGCAGACCCTGCATCACCCCGATGGCCATCCGGTCGTTCGCTGCAAATACCGCATCAATATCATTCAGCCTGCCTGCGATTGTAGCCGACGCTTCGAGCCCGCTTCGACGACTGTAATTACCCTGCAGAAGCAGCTCGTGATCATATTCAATACGGGCCTCCTGAAGCGCGGTGTGGTACCCCTTCAATCGTTCAGTACTGTTGGAATAGATATCCGGGCCGTTGAGAAAGGCAATCCGCTTGTACCCCTGCTCAATGAGGTGACTTACAGCCGCCCGGCTTCCCTCCACATGGTCTGCATCCACTTCACAGAACGACTGTCCTTCAAAATGATGATTCATGACGCAGAACGGACGCCCTTCTTCCTGAAGTCTCTTCAGAGCTTCCAACTCATCGTGGTCATCCCTGGCTCCCAGGATGATACAGCTATCGACCTTTTGCTGCCGGAAAAGACCGCTGTAATCCATCCCTTCCCCCGGCTTTCGGAACAATAGTAGCAGATCGAGCCCGCTGTCCCTGGCCTTACTTCCAATGCCGCTCAGCATCTCGGAGAAAAAATAGGCTGAGAACAGGTGCGCCTTCGGTACATAAGGCATAACCACACCAAGATGGCCGCTCTTGCTTCGGGCAAAGTTGCGGGCCAGCGCACTGGGAACATATCCAAGCTGATTGGCGGCGTCGAGGACCCTTCTCCGCGTATCTTCTTTGATGGGACCAGCCGCGTTCAGTACCCGAGACACCGTCGCTTCAGACACGCCGGCGAGTTCTGCTACTTCCTTGCGCGAAACGATATTGCCCACCTCCGATCATTTTATGTACGCGCGTACATTTTCTCATGCAGCCATACCTCTGTCAATCCCAAACAGCGTGCCCCATAGACAGACAAGCTTTTTCCTCTCTTGAGAGGACATGTGTTATGTCATCTCTCGTTATTCGTTAATCATTCTAGAAGCTGTCGCCTAACGGATGAACACTTAATGGATTCAGTTACTCTATTGGCTGTAATCTTGTTTGATAACGATTGTTGAATGCTTAAAAGAGTTGGACCTAGACGACTTCAGCAGATTTTTGAACTATCGTTTTCCGTTAGCGAACGTTACTTTATAGAATTTTCCCTGTTTGTTCTATGGTTTAAGCCATGAAACATCATATCCCATCTTACTAATAATCTCGAGTCCGTCTTGGAAATTTATAATGTTTTCTCCAGTCCATCCATTTTCTAATCCGTATAAGATGAAATCTTAAATAGTTTTTGGATGATGAAAAATATAACACTAAGATCTTGTTCAAGACGTGAAATTATGTAGCATGTTTAATCCCTGCCGACTATATGTGGGGCAGATAGAAAAATTAAGAAAATAATCCCCTTTGCCCTCGATTTGAGGAAAAAGGGGGTTGAGTCTAATCATTATTTCATTTGATTCCAGAACCTATGAGAAACTTTAAGATTCAATGTTTTTCAAAGGTTCTCAAAATATAAGATCCTATTAAAAGTCTGTCTTAGGCGAGTCGAAAAATAGAGCTGATTTAAATAGTTCTTCGAATCACGCTTTTAGTTGCAGCCGCCTCAAAAATCGTCTCAATCAGCACCAGGACACGATGCACTTCTTCACTCTTGATCGCAAGCTCCGCTTTTCCTTCGATGGTGGAGACAAAATTTTCGTAAAAGCTTTCCGCTGCAACAGGTATTTTTTCAATCGGGAACTTAAGGGTGGATTCCTCAGACGGCGGCGCCATCGTTTTTGTCAATCCTTGACCTGCTTGAATTGGTTTTGGTTCCACATGAGCAACATCCGGATTCCGGGTAACGATCTCTCCGCTCAAGTCCCAATCCCTGATCACTGCGGTTCCTTCGGTTCCTTTAATATACCAACGCGGCAGTTTTACGTAATTGGTTGTGCCCACTTCAATAACTGCTGTCAGGCCGTCCTTGAACTCAATAAAGCTGGTAAAGCCGTCATCCACTTCAGTTCCCAAAATATAGCTGAGGGTAGCAGTTACGCTTTCGATTTGGCTGTCCGTAATCTGAAGCAGCTGATCCAACAGATGGACTCCCCAATCCAGCAGCATTCCTCCACCGTACGCCTTCAGTTGCCGCCAGTCACCTGGAATGCCGTTAGCCCCCTGAACCCGCGATTCTAGCTGGAAAAGCTCGCCCACGGTCTTCTTGCCAATCATATCTTTGATAATCCGAAAGTCTTCATCCCATCGTCGGTTCTGATGTACCGTAAACAAGCGGTTTTCTTTCTTCGCTACCTCGACAATATCCAAGAAATCCGCGCTCGTTATCGTAACCGGCTTTTCGCAAATGACATGTTTTCCAGCTTGCAGTGCCTGAATCGCGATTTCTTTATGAACATCATTAGGCGTTGCTATCAAAACAATATCGACGGCCTGATCGGCGAGAACGGCATCCAGACTGGCGTAGGTTTTATAGCCAGCAGCCGCAGCGAGTTCCATCCGGTAATCAACAATATCATATACACCACCAACAGCAAGCTGCTGAATAGGTTCGATCAATTGAACATGGTAGCTTCCCATGCCTCCATAACCGATAATGACTACATTATATATCCGATTATCCATTTTCATTTTCCTTTCACTCCTGATTTAAGCGCACCACATAAAAAGCGGTTGCTCACGGATCAAAATCGATTGCAGATGGGTTACTGCACGATAAAATTTTAGTTGGATAGCTCTATCATACATTTCTCATGAAAAACTTTCTTCCTCATTTCTTGCCGTTTTATTCCCGAATATTGCCCTGCGGTATTTCAATGGTGATGTTCCTGTCGCTTCCTTAAAGAAATGATGAAACGTCTTCACGCTCCTGAAACCTGCAGCCTCTGCGACCTCAGTAATTGGATTGTCTTCATTCAGCAAAATCCATTTGGCCTTATTCAGTCTATATTCATGCAAAAAGGCTACAAAGGTCATCCCCGTATTCTTCTTAAATAGTCTGGCGAAATAATAGGGACTGAAACCCATATATTCAGCTACATTCTTCAGCGAAATGGTTTCATGATAATGGCATTCCACATATTCAAAAATACGTTCCAGTTTACAAAGCATGTCCTTGGATTGTATTAAGGTACTTTCAGAGATTTCGCGAAGTCTAGGCTTCGTACTTCTCGGCACTTCCCGCAAAATAAGAGTCAACATCTCAAACAGTTTGGCTTTGATCATATAGGCACAACCTTCTTTGCAGTTGGCGTTCTCATCATAAATGCTTTGAATCAGCGGGAGCATTTTAGCTGCTGTTTCTTCTGGCCAGTTCCAGCTTGATTGCTCCATCTCTGTAAATATATCTCTTAGAGGACGCTTCTGATCGCTTAATGTGGATATCTCTTGAAAAAAGCTCAAATCAAATTGAATAACCACCCGTTTGCTGTCGGGAGAAGCCAAGAAATAATGAACATCACCACCATTTATAAATTGAACTTCACCTTGTTTCATGCGTATCGAATTATCGTTAATCCCCAGATCCAAGGTTCCCTGAGTAACATAGATAATTTCAATTTCTTTATGCCAATGGGGATAGCAAAGTACGTCGCCTTTATTAATAAAACTCCGGAAAGGAAAATGTCTATCAAGCTCCGGGATCTCTAAATACAAATTCATTTTGGTAGACTCCTTTTGTTGTAAATTTCAAAAAAACGCACACATAACTATTCATAATCATGTTGCCTTTTCGTACAGATGGAATATCGCAACGTTTACCTTATTAAGGTACTACTTTAGCAAATGAAAAAACAAAGATAGCATCGCTCCCGAAATCGTTTGATAAGTGTGCGTAACGATATATTGACAGTTTCAGTTTATTGCATCATGGGCCGCTTTTTGCTATGAAACACGGATCATGCGAATAGCATACGGATTTAAATGTGCGCTTTCTCAACTTTTGAATAAAATATCTTCTTCTCTTTGAATTGTAAGCGTTTAATAATATTTTTCCTATCATAAAAGTTACAGTTGCTATCAAGAAAAAACAATTGTTACCTAGTTCGGGTAGAAAAGAGGAGGCGGCATTGGGGAAGCAGCAGTATATTTTCTTAACTTTAGCCGATCTGGAGGCTGTGATGTGTATCCACAGCTGGGTGCGTATCACAGTTGACATGGAACATAACGAATATCCGTAAGACCATAACCTATTTAATTATGTTGAATACGTGTAAGATTGTTGATTTTTTTAACATTTTTTATATAAATCTATATATACATTTCCATAAAAATGGTATAACCTAGTAAAGGGGTACCGTCAGGAAAATGCGGATTTACAACGCTAAGCCTATTTTCCTGACGATTCTCCCATTTTTAACAACGTTAAGAAAGTTTCAGTGGTCTTAAAGAATCTAATGAGATCACTTTCTCCGAATTAAAATGGTATTCTCCTAGCAAATTAATATGTTCCCAGCCTAAAGGTGACATATGGTGCAATAAGTCTTCATTAAAACTACCTGTCCGCTTTTGATATTCAACTGCTTTTGTTAGATGTAGAGTATTCCAGATACTGATGGCATTTATAATTATATTTAAAGCACTAGCTCTTTGAAGCAGATGCTGTATGGTTCGTTCCCTAAGCTCTCCTTGTTTTCCGAAGAAAATAGCTCTTGCCAGTCCATTCATGGCTTCTCCTTTATTCAATCCTCTTTGTATTTTTCTTCTTAGAGATTCATCCGAAATGTAATTAAGAATAAAAATCGTTTTTTCTATTCTCCCCATTTCGCGTAAGGCTGTAGCTAAGCTGTTTTGTCTAGAGTAAGAACCTAATTTCCCCATAATAAGGGACGCGGAGATTGTTCCTTCTCTTATTGAATGGGCTAATCGCAAAATATCCTCATAATTTTCTTCAATGACTTTTGTATTTATTTGTCCACGTAAAATAGCTTCAAGTTTTGGATACTCACTCGCTTTATCTATTGTAAATAATTTTGAGTCCGATAGATCCCTTATCCTTGGAGCAAATTTAAATCCTAATAAATGGGTCAATCCGAAAATTTGGTCTGTATAACCAGCTGTGTCTGTATAATGTTCTTCTATGTTTAGATCCGTCTCATGGTGTAATAAACCATCCAATACATGAATTGCATCCCTTGAATTAGTATGAATAATCTTGGTGTAGTAAGAAGAGAATTGATCACTCGTAAATCGATAGATAGTGGCTCCTTTTCCGGTTCCGTAATGTGGGTTTGCATCTGCATGTAGAGATGAAACCCCTAACTGCATTCTCATTCCATCTGACGAAGATGTTGTGCCGTCTCCCCAATAGGAAGACAATTGTAATTTGTGATGAAAATTTACTAATACAGCTTGGGCTTTATTCATTGCGTCTTCATACATGCGCCATTGAGACACATTGGCTAGTTGCTTATATGTAAGTCCGGGTGTTGCTTCAGCCATCTTACTCAATCCAATATTCATTCCCATTCCTAAAAGGGCAGCCATGATAATGGTCGTTTCTTCTTTATCTGGCTTTCGATTATTGGAAGCATGAGTGAATTGCTCATGAAATCCTGTTAAATAAGCAATATCCATGAGTAAATCGGTTAATTTTATTCTTGGGAGCATCTGATAAAGACTTGCACTAAATTTTTTTGCTTCTTCTGGAACATCTTTTTCTAAGCGTGAAATTGATAACTTTCCTTTTTCAAGAGAAACTCCATCTAACTTGTTGAAATTTGCAGATAACCACTTTAATCTTTCATTAAGGCTGCTGTTTCTCTCTGTCATATAGTCTCCGAATGATAAACTAACTGATAACCTCGTATTTCCCTTCGTTTGATTCCATGTATCCTCTGAAAACAAATATTCCTCAAAATCTCTATATTGTCTACTGCCCACAATGGATACATCACCAGCCCGAACATGTTCCCTTAGTTCTGTTAAGACGGCCATTTCATAATAATGACGATTGATTGTACCGTCATCCTCATATAAGTGTTTTTTCCAACGCTTTGAGATAAAGTCCACGGGTGAGTCATCAGGTACTTTTCGCTTTCCAGATTCGTTCATTCCTCGGATGATCTCTACAGCTTGTATAAGTGATTCATTTGCCTTTGTAGAATGAAATTCCAATACCCTTAATAGCGTTGGCGTATATTTTCTAAGTGAATAAAATCGTTTTTGCAGTAAGTCTAAATAATCATAGTCGGCAGGACGTGCAAGCTCCTGAGCTTCTTCCACCGAAGAGACAAAAGAATTCCATTCAATAACGGATTCTAAAACCTCAAATACGTCTAATTTTTCCTCTTTTGCTTTGATTAAAGCTTGTCCGATGTTCGTAAAGTGTATAACCTTTTCATTCAGCTTTTTACCGTTTTGTTTCTGAATTTCTTCTTGAGCCTTACGGCCTTTTGATAACAGACTGAGTATTTGTCTGTCATGAATTTCAAAAGCTTTATCCGTTAACTCCTGAGTAAGATGTAATAAATAGACGGTTAATATCGAATATCGTTTATTTTCTTGAAAGTCACGAAATGCATAAGGCTCATATCTTGAACCTAAGCGAGATAGCTGTAACAGACGATTGCGATGCAAATGACTAATTTGTACCGTTTCTAATTCCATACCTCGTATGTATTCGAGTCGTTCTATTACTTTTAGAAATGTTTCGGGTGAAGGATGACCCGGTGGTTCTTTTAACCAACCTAATATTGTTTTATTGGATTCTGATGGATGCTGAGAGGTAATGATCTCTTCAAGCTTTTCTTTTTGCTCACTTGTTAGAGATTGATTAACCGTATTAAACAGTTTCTTTTCAGCCATTGCCCTCGCTTCCCACACCATTCTCTCTATTGTAGTGATGGCAGGCAGTATGATTTTGTTTTTTCTTAGAAAGTCGATACATTCATGTAGTAGATGAATGGCATCCCCAATTTCCAAAGCTAATTGATGAAGATGTTTAAATATCATTCGATATTCTTTTAGAGTAAAAGTTACAAAGTCGTATTCACTTCGAATTTCTTTCAAATGATCCCAAAGTGTATTTTCTCTTTGAGGATAAAGACTAAGCGAAGATGGACTGGAACCGATTTGTTTCGATATATAATGTATGAATGAATCCGGGATACCGAAGAACGACTAATTGAACGGCGAACCCTAAACGGTTTTCTTCTCTCCTTCGTTTATTTATAATTTCTAAATCTCGTTTGGAAAAAGTGTAGTTGGTTCCTAGCACCCACTCATCTTCAGGAATTTGCATAAGGGCCTGCCGCTGTTCTGGTGTAAGCAATTCTCTACCTCTCGCAATTTTCATACAGTATCATCTCATTTCTGCAATTATTCAGTTAATTAGTTCAATTATGTATCAATAGAGTGTACTCTATTGATACATGTGTAGTAGACTGATAAAATCGTAGTTGTCAATTTGTAATTTATATTGCACCATTTTTAAAACTTATTTTGCGTAAGAATACATAAATAGACAAGAGCTTGTATCACTTAGATACAAGCTCTTTTTGTACTAAAGCCCCCCTTTATTGAATTAACCCTGTGTGATCTTATGTGACGTTAGTATGAGATGTTTTAGATTCAATAGTATAAATTCATTTAGTATGAGAAGTTTGTTTCCAAGCGTGTATAATTTTAGCTTCTTTTTCTTGGTTAAGTCCTGTTGATAGGTTTGTAATCTCAATGTCTGTTCTAGAATCCAGCCAATTTCTAACATCTTCAAGTGTGTTTTTCAACGGTGAAAATGTTAGTCCCTCGCTTAATGCCTTTCCATTATCTACAGATGCGGCTCCATTTATATGGAGTTTTCAAACAAGCAGAGGGAACCTTATTCACAAATACTTTCACAGCCTGCATCAAAGGAGGGCATTGCGCCATTTAAAATAGACGCACCTACCTTGGGCGAATCGCAGGAAGAACTTATTGCAAACTGCAAAGAGATGATAAGCGGTGTTTTTTTGTTGGAGTGCCTCATTCAGCAAAACAAAGGGGAAACAGTCATAAGCGACATTTATTCTGTCAACGATTACAACCTATCTCTGCGCCGAGTAGTGGACTATATTGACAGCACTGCAAGGACATCTGTACCGTGAGCAGTGGTATTTTAAAACGGCTCTTCGCTCTATTGGATGGGTAACGCCGTATAGAAATAGGTTCATAGTCAAGCTTGTTTCAGTAGATTCTTAAA
>NZ_SLTL01000056.1:0-14781 GCF_014858585.1 Paenibacillus sp. 23TSA30-6
TTGTGGTGAGTTACCCTTTATTACCCGATTTGGCGGTTGAAGTGAATTTGGTAGCTTATTAATTGCGTTCTATATAGTTATATCTAAGATAAAAAAAGGCCAACTCTCACAAGAAAGTCGGCAAAATATGCGGAAAAGTGTTCAAAGAGTGTAAACGAAAACGAATTCCTAGATTCTACTTAAGTTCTTGAACAAGAGCTGCAACTTCCTCAGCGGTACTAAGCTGCAGTGCTTTGGATGCTAACTCCTTCATGTCGATACTGGATAACTTTGCTATCTGGCTACGCGCCGGCAGAATGGAGGTAGCGCTCATGCTGAATTCATCAAGACCCAGACCAAGCAGCAGTGGAATTGCGGTGGAATCACCGGCCATTTCACCGAACATGCCGGTCCATTTGCCTTCAGCATGCGCCGCGTCGATCACGATTTTGACCAGACGCAGAATTGCCGGATTGTATGGCTGGTACAGGTAGGATACCTGTTCATTCATACGGTCGGCAGCCATTGTATATTGAATAAGGTCATTTGTTCCGATGCTAAAGAAATCAACTTCCTTGGCGAACTGGTCAGTCAGTACCGCAGTAGAAGGAATCTCTACCATGATGCCGAGCTGGATGTTGTCGGAAACTTCCTTGCCTTCTTCACGCAGCATCGCTTTTTCCTCAAGCAGGAGGTCGCGGGCTGCACGGAATTCACCGAGTGTAGCAATCATCGGGAACATGATCCGCAGATCGCCGTGGGCACTTGCTCTCAGCAAAGCACGCAGCTGGGTGCGGAAAATATCCTGACGGTCCAGACACAGGCGGATGGCCCGGAATCCGAGGAACGGGTTCATTTCCTTCGGAAGCTCCAGGTACGGCAGCTCCTTGTCGCCGCCGATATCCAGCGTGCGGACAACAACCGGTTTGCCGTTCATATTCTCCAGCACAGTGCGGTAAGCATTGTACTGAACTTCTTCAGAAGGCAGCTTGTCGCGGCCCATGTACAGGAATTCGGTACGGTACAGACCTACGCCCTCGTCGCCGTTCTCAATGACACCCGTCACATCGTTAGGGGTACCAATGTTGGCAGCCAGCTCTACATGCTTGCCGTCAGCAGATACGGTGGCTTCATCGCGGAGCTTCTTCCACTCGGCAATCTGCAGATCGTACACATCCTGCTTCGCTTTATATTCTGCCACTTCGGCATCGCTAGGATTGATCAGCACATTGCCGCTCAATCCGTCCACAATGACCAGATCGCCGGCTTTAACCAGGGACAGCACGTTTTTGGTACCGACAACCGCCGGAATTTCCAAAGAACGGGCCATAATCGCCGAGTGTGAAGTACGTCCGCCGATATTCGTTGTGAAGCCCTTAACGAAGTTACGGTTCAGCTGCGCTGTATCGGAAGGCGTCAAATCCTGTGCGATGACGATCACTTCTTCGCTGATCTCAGCAGGGCTGATGTAATGAATGCCCAGCAGATGGTTCAGTACTCGCTTGGTTACATCGCGCATATCAGCTGCGCGTTCTGCAGGTACGCGCTTTTCATATTCTCGAACATTTCTACGAATTGAGTCGCTACTTCATTTAGAGCATAGTCTGCATTAACCGCTTCTTCACGGATTTTATCCATTACAGGACTGATCTGCTCAGGATCTTCAAGAATCAGCAGATGAGATTCAAAAATCTCAGCTTTCTTCTCGCCCAGCTCAGCAAGTGTTCGTTCCTTGATGCCCACAGTTCGCCCTTGGATTTCTTCAGAGCGCTCTGCAGCTTGGCCACTTCGGATTCAACATCGCTTACGGCAGTCTTTGTAATTGTGTAATCCAGATGTTCCAGGATAAATGCACGGGCTACGGCAATACCTGCTGAAGCCGCGATTCCTGAAATTTCACTCATGAATCTCTCCCAGCCCTTCTTTAACCATTACATCTTGAAGTGCGCTTAGCGCTTCAGCTTCTTCGCTGCCTTCAGTGATCAGAGTAAAAGTATCACCCGCATCAAGACCCAGTGACAGAACCCCAAGGATAGATTTAAGTGTTACTTTTTTACCTTTTGCTTCTGCAAAAATTTCAGTATCTTTAAATTTTGTAGCTGTATTTACCAAAGCTGTCGCAGGGCGTGCGTGAATTCCGTCTTCATCAACGATTCTAAATGTTTTTTGCATATCGGCTGTTCTCCTATCCAATTTCACTCCATAAATATATGGAAGCTATTTATATGTTTATTTCTTCATTCTTTCGTATAGAGCGATAAATTCTTCAGCGATGATTTTAAAAGATTCTGCACTCATCAACTGATCCTCTGCATGCATTAACAATAATGTAACATTAACAGGTTCATTATTTGCCTCTTGTGTAACTAATTTTTTGTGGGCACGGTGGCCCTCAACAAAAACTTTAGCACCTTCAGCAATTAATTCATGGGCTTGTTCAAAATTACCAGATTTGGCTTCTTGAATTGCTTCAATGTACATAGAACGTGCTGTTCCTACGGCAGAGATAATTTGAAAACTAACTAATTCAATTTCCTGCATCATTATTCTCCTATCATTCGTTTTGCTTGAGCCAAAACTTTTTTGCCATCCATAGCCCCGTAACTCATCATATCAATGGCCTCAATCGGCTTATCTGGAAACAGTTGCTTCAAATTTTTCTCTTGGAAGCGTACTTGCGGCCCTAACAGTATTGCATCTGCATCGTTACTAGTTGATGAAGCATCAGCAACGGGATATGCATTCACATCGCAGTCATAACCTTCTGCTTTAGCCGCCTCTCTAATTTTGGTCACGAGCATACTTGTCGACATTCCTGCTGTACATAACAAAACGATTTTTTTCATGATATCCACCTCATATAATTTAATTAGCTGCAACTAAATCATCAGTTACTGCTGATCTTGCCTGTTTGTTTGAAATCAATACAAATGGAATCCATACTAATGTTGTAACGATCAAACACACTGCTTGTACAATTACACCCTGCCAACCAAAACTTACGAATGCATTTAATAAAATAGGAACTCCAAAAGGCACATCCACAGCGTTAGGATGAATGAATCCAATATTCATTGAAAATAACGCGATTAACGCAGAGATACAGGAGTTAAAAACTAATGGAATAATGAAGGTTACGTTTAAAACTAGCGGTAATCCAAAAACCAATGGTTCACTAATTCCGCAAATGGATGGCAAAAATCCAAGCTTTGCAAGAGTTTTATGCTCAGGTCTTTTCGAAACGAGAATAATGGCAAACACCAACGAAATGATCATACCCGCACCACCAACAGCTACAAAACAACGCCAAAAACCAAAAGTGATAGGCTGTGTTGGGTCCATCCCTTGCGACACTGCCGCTACGTTTGCAGCAATAGCTACCGCCATCAATGGATTCTTAATCGGACTTGTAGCTTGCCCTCCATGTATACCCAGAAACCATAGAAGCTGCATAACGATAATTACTATGACAACACCAAATGGTGACTGGAATACGTTTTGCAAAGGAGCTTGTACAACAGAATAAATAAATTCATTGATAAATTTCCCCGTAGCCAACTGAAACAATACGCCAAGTATGGCAATAATCGTCGTTGTCAGAAATACAGGAATCAGTGAATTAAATGATGTGGCAACCATCGGAGGTACCTGATCCGGCATTTTAATCTTTATTTTCTCAAAATTCATTAAGAAAGTGAATATTTCAATCGCTAACACTGATACTAGCATACCAACCAATAGGCCTTCTGCTCCCAATGCAGAAGTTGCTAATCCAGCAGTTTTTAGAATTGTCCCATCTTCAGCTTTCATAGTTACAAAACTAGGAACCACCAGAATATAACAAATAATTGCTAAAATTCCTGAAGTAATTTCTGATACGCCGTTTCGCTTACCCAAGCTTAACCCAATCAGAAAGATAAGTGGGATAGCCATACATGATATTGTTGCAAAACTTATAACATCGAATGCCGGCTTCAAATTTGTTAGGAATGGAAGCCATTTGGCTAATCCAGTTTTCGGGTCTGCTATAAGCGTTGTAAGCAATGTACTAAATGAACCGATCATAATTAATGGCAGTAATTGCGAAAAGGCTGCTTTGATTACTGACAAGTACTTGTTTTGGTCTACTGCTTCTGCCGACCTTGAGATAACTCTTTCGAAATTGTCCTTGAAACTCATGTTTTACCATTCCTTTGTAATATTTATCTATTAAGGGTTTTGATCCTTTAAGCAGGAATGCACTTCTATGTTATATTAATTACTTAAATCCTCACCATTTGTACGAATTACTTTTTTGTACCAATCGAAGGACTTCTTCTTTGTTCTTTTGAGGGTACCATTTCCTTTGTCGTCTAGATCAACATAAATAAATCCATAACGTTTTTTCATTTCACCCGTACCTGATGAAACTAGATCGATACAGCCCCATGTTGTGTAGCCTAATAGATCCACACCATCTAGACAGACAGCTTTTTTCATTTCTGAAATATGATTTTGGAAATATTCGATACGGTTGTCATCCTGAATGGAACCATCGACTTCTACTACATCTTCCATACCGACTCCGTTTTCAACAATGAATAACGGTTTTTGATATCTGTCATACAGCTCATTCAGAACATATCGTAAACCAATTGGGTCAATAGGCCATCCCCATGCAGTCTCGGGTAGGTGCGGATTCTTAGCCCCATGCTGACCTCCTGTATCGGTTTTCTGAACTACCCCAGTATGATACACACTGGTCCGGTAATAACTGAACGCTAAGAAATCGGAAAGATGTTCTTTAATGAGCTCATCATCTCCTGCTTCTTTAACAATCGTTACACCTAAGTCCTCGAACATTGCTTCCGTGTATGAAGGATAGAACCCTCTCATCATGACATCTGAGAAGAATAACGCTCTTCTTCTATATTCCAAAGCTCCAAAAACATTTTCTGGTTTGCAGTCTTCAGGATAAATTCCGCTTAGTGCCAGCATGCAACCAATTTTAAAGTCCGGGTTTATCTCATGGCCTAGTTTATTTGCCAAAGCATTTGCAACAAACAAGTGGTGCATAGCCTGATAACGAACTTGGGCGCTTACTTCTCTGCATCCAAGTCTTGAATATCCCCTTAACACATTAATTTCATTAATAGGAATCCAGTACTTTACCTGATCCTTGTATCTTGTGAACACTTCTTTGCAGTAACGCAAGTAACAATCGATGGTTTCCCGGCCGTACCAACCGTCAAAATTATCAGCCAAGTATGCAGGATTATCAAAATGGAATATGGTAACCAGAGGCTCTATATTGAACTTCTGACATTCCTTAAATACGTTTTCATAAAACTGCAGTCCTTCTTCATTTGGCTGTTCTCCCTCAATACCCCCCTTTGGGAAAATACGGGTCCAGCTTATAGACATTCGAAAGCACTTGAATCCCATTTCTCCGAATAGTGCGATGTCTTCTTTATAGTGGCTGAAAAAATCAGTTGCATTATGACTTGGATAGTAAGCGTTTTCGTCAATGTAGCCTACAGCGCCCTCAGGTATGGCCAGTTCACGATCAAGAAATGTCTTGGTCCCATCTTTCAAAATGACTGATACCTTTCTTGGTGAATCCGCTGTCCCTTCGGTAAGAAAGTCATTGGTTGCAAGACCTCTTCCGCCTTTATCATATCCCCCTTCGTACTGAGTTGCAGCAGTTGCTCCTCCCCATAAAAAGTTCTCCGGGAATCTCTTCCTACCCACGATCATCTTCCTTTCTTTATCTGGATATAACTCTTTGATGTCTATGCATGTAAGCATATTCAATTGGTACGTTGTTATTTTAGCACTTTCGTATAATTTATTCAATATATATTTTATTCATGATTATTTTATTCTTTGAATATTAATATTCAGTGACAGATATGAAGAATCACTCTGTTGCAAATGTTTTTTTGTGATAAACCACTTGATAGTGTTATCTTTTTAACAAAAATCTGCAAAAAAAAAACGAATAGTATGTTATATTTATGTTTATTATATTCATTGAATAAAATATTCAATTCAAAAAGACGAAAATCCACTTGTTAATATTGTTATTTGGAGGAGCTTATATGGACCCAATTGCTCAAATGGAGTTATTAAAAGATACATTTTCACAGACAGAAATGAAGATCTATAAAAAAATCATAAAGGATCCTTCTTATGTGGCTCGTAGTGGTATCGTAGGCTTGGCAGAGTGGTGTGATGTTTCACAACCCACGATAACACGTTTTTGTAAAAAGATTGGCTTTAAAAAATATACTGACTTCAAATATACGATGTATCGCTATGTGATGATGAAAAACAATCTTGACCAAACAACAGACTCTCTTCCTTCAATGTTTCAACACTACCAAGAATTATTAGGATTAGCTGAACATGTATTGACCAAAGAAGTAATGAGTGAGCTCTCCACGTTTATTTTGTCTTTTAAGCACCTTTTTGTAACAGGAGTAACAGAAAGTTTTCTACCCGGGAAGCTCCTTGAATTAAAGCTTAGAAAACTTGGACTTTATGTATCTGCTATTCAAACCTCAGAGTTAAATGACATTTACAATTATGCTCAGGAAGATGATTTAACAATTGTGTTCTCTATGCGTGGTGGATCTGGCACTACAAATATGCTGGGTAAATTCTTTAATCAAAGAGAAAGTTTAAATGGACATGTGTTATTAATTACTATGAATATCAATAGTAAATACAAAGAGCTTGTAGATAAAATGGTAGTTCTCCCACAAATCACTTTGAGTGATACTCTGAATCAAACAAAAACTGATATTCTTTTTTATGTTTTTGTTGAAAATCTCGTTTCTTATATTGCGTATCAATTAAACAACACAATAGAGAACAGATAAAACCGTTCCCTATTGCGTTTGAATAACAACCCGAGGATATAACCAGAGAGGAACATCATTAGTGGATAAAGAGAGGCTTAGGTGTATAAAATTGCATGGTCAACTGCATTATTTATAATTCATTGAGTAATCGTTCATCCGGACAATATGTGCTCCGTAGGATAAATTATGCCGTCCGATCATGATGACCGGAACGTTGAGATCCATGAGCCTCGGCATGAACTTTTCCGTCTCTAAGGTCGCTTTTACAATAATTCCATCCACCATCTGGATATTCATGAAGATCTCATCAAGGTCCAGCAGAATCAGCTTGTACCCCATAGTCTGCAGGTGCTGCTTCAGCACCTTGGCGAAGTGCAGGAAATATAAATCTTCAAAATACATCATAAGTGCGGTTCGACAGAACGAGTCCGATGGTATGCATTTTGCCGGTAATCAGGCTTTTGGTCCCGGGTCACCGGGTTATTGGAGTCTCAATTCCCATGTGGAGACCAATATGCATGCCCTGATGCACACCAAGCAATATCTAATGAACAATACAAACCGCAAAATAAGCCTGGAAGAAATCGCGAGAATGTCTGGGATCAGTAAACACTAAATGGTCCGGCTTTTTTATCAGGCCTTCGGCATGAGCCCCATTCAATATCATCAATTGATGCGTGCACACGCCGCTAGGCATATGATTCAGTTCACCAATGAACCGCTGACGGTCATCGCCGAGAACTTGGGATTTTCCAGTATTCATGCGTTTAGCCCATTCTTTAAAACGATAGAAGGCAAGAACCCTTCTTATTACCGGCGCAAAAGCTGATACTAGCCCTTTGAGCAGCCCTGTTTTACCAGAAAGAGCGCCCTTCGGGACGCTCTCTTTCTGATTTTGCTGATGAAAAACAGATAGAAATAAATTGATACAACTCCCATGCTATGTTCAGGAGTTTGTCGAATATAATAAGCCCAAGCTATCAACTACACCAGCGATTATATTTTTATTTATCAAGCTAAGTAGGTAACTTTGTGTCGATGTACACTTGTCGGAGGACAATAGCTAATACAGGACCAAATACTTCTAACTGAGCAAGTTCGGATTGTGGGTCAACATCAGCGAACACCGTGGGTTCTAAAAAGTATCCTCCCGCGAGGTCTCCCTCAAGCTTGTGTGGTGAACCTCCAGTAATAAGGCGTGCACCGTCTTTCTTTACACGTTCATTATCCCAAGAATGCGCTCAACAGCTGCCTGATTAATAACCGGTCCCGATAAAGTCCTCAGGTCAAATGGGTCGCCTACTTTTATAGTTTTAGCTATCTGAGTGACCTGAGCAATTACTTGATCATAAATGTTGTCTTGGACAAGCATTCGTGTAGGTAGTGCACACCCTTGACTAGCGGTGAATCCTGCACTCAATGCCTGTTCGAGCAAGGCGACAACGGCATCCGGCTTCCTAGATAAGGCCTCCATTCGACGTTTGTAGCCGCTACTGCGTTTGGAGAGATTCGAAGCCATTTCGCATAACCGATTAGCAAGTTTGACTGAAGATAGCATGACAAAGTCAAGCGGAGCGAGACTAAAACTGTCTGACCAGCCCAGGGTTAGCATGGTGTATCCTTTAGTGAATTTTGCTCTTGGAATGGTCAAAGACTCGTGCCAGTAAACTCTGCTTTTTTGCTCCGGTTTCGGTTCAAAACGGAATAGCATGATGAACACTCGTATACGTGTAGATGAAATAAGCAATTCGAAACCCTGCACAATTCGAAGACTTAAGGTCTGCAAAAAGCGCGCCAAGCAAAAAAAGCTTAATTCAAAAAACGATAGATGACATCTTTGCCAGGAAGGTCCGCTCCACGGTCACTTTCCAGAAGTCGAAACCAGTTCTTTCCTTCGAATACCAAGGAGAACAAGATTTGAAAAATCGCTAGGCTCGAAAGACCAAAAGATTTGGAAATGCCCGCGTGTCGTAAGGCTTTCCCGATGTGGAGAGTGGCGAAAAGTTTAGAAAAACGAGACTGTTCAGACAGGGAATGTTGTTGTAACGTAGAGTTACGCACCTTTCTTGTTGGCATGGGCTCAACACTTCCATGATACCAAACAAGCGAGGTGTTTTTTGTCAATACGAGTAATTGTATTGAATTCTTCTTACTCTCTCAAGGGTTTAAACCGATTTTCCAGCTGCGAAAGTTGAGTTAGGACTGTTTTTAAGCATGAATGAGACCGTTTATAGCTTCAAAATGAGACCGAGAAATAGCAGCAATCCCTTGTGTGACAAGAGATTGCTGCTATTTGTATGTGGGCAGGACTATAAGTAATACAGCGTACAACCGTTATTTATACCACACAGAATTTTTATATTATATGGTAATATATACAAGAGCAATTCGTACTTCTGTAATCAAATTATTAGCGAAAACAACTTAATTATTGCATTATAATCCAGACCTAATGATCAAAAGCCATTTTGAATGTGTTAGGGCTTTTTAATACGTCGTTACACCTGATATTTGTTGTATCCTTCTGAGATTTGCTGAATTCAAGCATGTACGGTGGGTGAGAGGACGGGGGCTTGCTACCCCCTCCTACTCAATTATTAGCGAAAACCTATTTAATTTTCAAAATATGAAATGCAGACTTCAAAACTGCTACAAGGCAGCCCTGAACAGCTTAATAAAATATACGTAACACCGTCTCGTTCTCAGGTTGTTTACTCTCGCTTACAACCTCGACCCGCGAGACGGTGTCCTGTCCTCCTGGAACAACGATGGGCGTAACAGTAGAACATCCGTTTTCCCGGAGAGTTTCGATATCAAATTCCAGTAGAAGCTGCCCTTTTTTTACCCGGTCGCTGTTGCTTACATGAGCTGTAAAGCCCTTTCCTTTAAGAGAAACGGTATTCATGCCAACATGAATGAGCAATTGAACGCCGTTCTTGTGCTCGATGAGAATAGCATGCTTACTCTTTTCCATGATATGGGCGATAATGCCGTCAAAAGGAGCAATGACCTTGCCGGAATCTGGCAAGATGGCGAATCCCTCGCCCATCGCTTTACTTGAGAAGGCTTCGTCCTGAACTTCATTCAGAGCTAAGAATTGACCGGAGAGAGGCGATGAAATATCTATGGAAGGCGATTCTATCTTTTTTTTCTTAAACCCAAACATAGGTTTTCCTCCTGTAACTGTGTGTTAGAATAGCAATGAAATAACGAATAGGGGGCCTGCCTTGTGAACAAAAGAGACTTTGTCATCCATGATCTGCTCAGTAAAATCTATCAAAAACATTATTCAGACTGGAAGCTTCCTACAGAAAGAGAATTGGCGGCGCAATATAAGGTTTCCAGATTTACAATACAAGAATCCATTAAGAAGCTGAAATATATGGGTATGGTTAAGGTTGTCCAGGGTTCGGGTATTTTTATTAACAAAAATATTCAAGCCAGTCCGCTGATCTACAACTCACTTACAGAGAATCCTTATTCCAATATTCAGTCTAAGGTCATCGAGCTGCAGAAGCTTCCTTCCACCCCTAGTGACCAGCAAATCTTTAATATAACTGCCGAGGATGAAGTGTGGATGTACCAGCGCTTGAGAATCGTTAACTATCAGACAATGCAGATTGAGCAGTCGAGATTGCCTGCGACATTATTCCCTGTATTAACACAGAAGGATGCCGAAAATTCCATTCAGTCATTTGTGAAAAAGCATAAGTTCACTATCTCACATTACCTGAATACTTATGAGGCAATCTCGCTTGATAAAGAACAAGCGATGTTCTTGCAGCAGAAAAAGAAAAGTCCAGCAATGAAAATTTCAAGCCGTGGAATACTGAATAACGGTACCATTTTTGAAATCAGTGAAATTGTGGCTGTCGACTATAAGTGCACGTACTTGACGGCCTTCAACAACGAGCATCACAAAAGAAGAAACCTCTGATACGCAGCTAATAATTGACCTGAAACTCTCCGTGCTGACCGCCTGTGCCGGAGAGTCTTTTGCTGCGCCTTAATTACGGCGTCATTAGCGTCCCGTCGGGTAATCTGGCCTGTGTCCATTCATGCATACGGTATTCCACCGGGAAGGCACCTGCCTGTTCCTCATTGAACTCCACGCCGATGCCCGGCAGATCAAGCGGATAAATATAGCCATCAATGGCGTCAATATTGTGCGAAAATACGCTGCGGGTGTTTGCTTTAATCGGAATATTCTCCTGAATCGCTGCATTATGCAGATGAATGTTGAGATGTGTATTGACGGCAATTCCAATTGGCGTAATATCGGATGGTGTATGCCAGGCGATACGAACCCCGAAAGCCTCGCATAATGCTCCAAGCTTCAGCGCAGGTGTAATTCCCCCGATTTGGGATACATGGCAGCGGATGAAATCAATCTGTCTACCCGCAATCAGGTTTCTCCATTCCAGCGGATTGTTGAACAGTTCGCCTGTGGCAATCGCCGTTGACGTTTGTGAGCGGATCTGCCCTAACCATTCATTCTGATCCGGCGGCAAAATATCCTCGATAAAGTAGGGCTTATACGGTTCGACCGCTTTGGCAAACTGCACTGCCTGATTGGGGAATAACCGCTCGTGAACATCATGAAGAATATGGAACCGGTTATTATACTTTTCCCGCAAAAGATCAAACATTCTGACCGTAGTCTCCATATACTCGTCCTGATCATAATAGGAGCCCGCTGTGGAAGTGGCCGGAGAGTGCAGCTGTGAAGGATTCCCCCCGTAGAAGCCAAGCTGGCAACGGATGTGCTTGTATCCTTGTTCAAGGAGTCCATCGATCTCGCTGTACAGATCTTCAATATTGTCAGCAACTGCATGAGTATATGCCGGAATGGCATCCCGTGATTTGCCGCCAAACAGCTGATACAATGGCATACCGGCGAGCTTGCCTTTAATGTCCCATAGAGCCATATCAACACCGGAAACTGCATTATTCAGAATAGGTCCGTTGCGCCAGTATGAATTGACCATCATCATATGCCACAAGTCTTCAATATGGTTGGCGTCACGGCCAAGTAAAATCGGTCTGAGGTATTCCTCTATGACGAGCTGGACGGCTTTGGGCCGTTGCTGAAAAGTGGCGCAGCCATATCCAATGACTCCATTATCCGTATTTACCCGGACAACCACCAGATTATGACGGTCAGGTTTTAGTATAAAGCTTTCCACATTAGTGATGATGGTAGGGTTCATGTTTCTCCTCTTTTCTACAATTTCTAAGAGTATTGAACCATAGTTTGAAAGGAAGAATCAATTTGGTTTGGTAAACCGATTGAATAACGAAAGATATCAGTCCAATTATGATAAAAAATGAATAAAAACCCTTTGTTATAAAGGTTTTTTTGAGAAATACTAACCATTTTGGACTGCTTTTATTAGAAGTTTCTTTATGATACTATTCAGTGTGTAAGCGGAACCAATATCCATTAGGACAGGAGAATTCTTATGATGAGCAAAGAGAAAGCGATTAAGGACATGATTGCAGGAATAGGCGGTGAGGAGAATATTGAAAACGCCTGGCATTGTATGACACGACTTAGATTTGAGCTGAAAGATAAAAATAAAGTAGATATTATGAAAATCAAAGAGTTGGACCCAGTACTTGGTGCGCAGTTCAATCAAGACCAGTTTCAAATAATACTAGGTCCTAAAGTCGGAGAATATTACACCGTTCTAGCTAATGAGCTCAAGCTAAAGGATGCGCAGAGTCCTGAAGAGGAGAAGGGAAGCAAGCAAAAAGTAGGTTTTGTTACTCTCTTCATGAACATAGTATCTGGCGTATTCGGGCCCATTGTACCAGCAATTGCAGGTGCGGGATTAATCAAAGGACTTATTGCCGGTTTGACTGCACTTCATTACATCTCGGATAAGAGTGAGACCTTTCAAATAATAAATATGATGGCCAGCGGTGTGTTCACTTTCCTGCCATTCTTCCTGGCAGCCTCGGCGGCCAAGATTTTCAAGACCAATCAGTATTTGGCCATTGCCATAGCGGCAACTATTATGTTCCCAACGATGGTGGATGCGGCGAAAGCCGGTGAAATATCCTCCTTTCATTTCCTTAATCTGCTCCCGATTCCTGTTTTCAACTATAGCGGAACCGTCATCCCGATTATTTTTGCCGTTTGGGCGATGAGTTATATTTATGGCTGGGTTAACAAGATTGTTCCGGAAGTGCTCAGAACGGTAGTTACACCAACGTTGACTCTATTTATCTCTGGATTTATGGCTTTAGCTGTTATTGGTCCAATCGGTGTCTATTTAGGAAACGGACTGGCTTGGCTGGTTCAAGGCTTGTTTGACATCTCCCCTGTTCTGGCTGGTGTGATTGTTGGTGCGATTCGTCCAATAGCTGTCTTTACGGGCATGCACCATGCCATGACCCCAATTGCGCTGCAGAACTTTGCAACACAAGGCTACGATATGTTAATGCCGATGATGTGTATGGCTAACTTCTCGATTGTAGGCGCAACCTTTGCCGTGTATTTTAAAGTGAAGACCTCGAAAGAAAAAACAATTATCGTCTCCGCTGCCGTCTCCGGCTTGCTGGGAATAACAGAGCCCGCTTTGTTCGGGGTGTTAGCAAAGTACAAAAAAGCCTTCTTGGCTGCCACGATTGCCAGTACGGTCGCTTCCGCCTACATTAGTTTCTTCGGTGTCCGTTTGTACGGATATGTACTGTCCAGTATTTTCAGTATTCCGGCATACATCGGCCCCTACTTTGTCTATGCAATTTCGGGAATGTTCATTGCAGTTGCGGTAGGTTTTACCGTTTGCAATCTACTATTGAGTAAAAATGATGTTGAAAATGCCAATAAAGCCTCCCTGCAGTCTGCACAGTAATGCAGCAAATAAGTTATTTGCGGGAAGCATTACAGGTACCGAACTTAATTTTCGCAGGTAGCATTAAACTTTGCTGTATAACGTTTTCGAAAGATATTGAAAAGCTCGCACTCGTTTCAAGAGAAGATATACGTCTTTTAAAACATTATATGCTTTCAGTCACATAACATTTCGGATCCCCTGAAATCCTTTTTTGAATCAGCCACTTCATGCTAAACGAATGATTTTAGGCAAAAAGAACTTCCCATTTACGGAAGTTCTTTTTTCTTTCTCAGGTTAATCACTCTTTTATTGAAGATGCGAAATCACTGACTTAAATATCTTAGTTCTCTCTTTTAAAGCATTTGAAACCATATACTCAGTACATTTTTAAACGATTGAAGTTCATCCTCAGAAATACTAGGCTGCTGGGCTCTTTTATACACATTTTATCTGCCAGTTCACGACGCTGGGTAATGGACTCACTAGTATAGATATAGTATACCGCAATTCATTGGCTCCTAGTCATACTATATATTCTTTAGACTTTTTAATACAACATCCGCCGAGACTGCAGTTGCCGCTATAAGGTTCTGCAATGCGATAGGAATGACGAGGTGTACAAGCTCTCGATTGAACGTACGATTAAAATTAGTGCCTGCTGTATTTACCAGCTTTACACGTTTTTGCACTCTACCCCCTGCTTTCATAAAGCATCTAATTCTTTAAAAATTGTACTCAATCTTCTTTGTTTTTTTCCACAAAATCGGGTATTATAATGCAAAAATCGTATTTTCTTTTATGAGGTATTGCTACGAATACATCACTTTAAGTACTCTCTAATTTCTCTTTTATATAAAGCTAATGTAGTGACACAGTGGACTACTGTCAATAGAATGGACACCCAAAGTCGAGAACTTCAAGCGGGTTTTCGGTACAATCGTTCATACTGATTTGGAGATACATAACCCAGAGAAGAGTGGATTCGTTTTCCATTATAAAAGCATGTAATATACTCGAAAATCTGCTTCTTTGCCTCATGACGGGTTTTGTAGTGGTCTAAGTAAATCAGTTCCTTCTTTAGAACGCTGTGAAAGGATTCGATACAGGCGTTGTCA
>NZ_SLTL01000057.1:0-14174 GCF_014858585.1 Paenibacillus sp. 23TSA30-6
AACTTGAACACATCATTCATTAGATTATCCTTTTTGCTTAATGGGGTCCACATGTTCCATCCCGTCCTCTTCCTATTATTACTAGACAGTATGGACACTTTCTCTATTAAACAGACATCTAACATTCACTTTAGCGAAGAAGCAAAATAAGAAAACTTAGATTAATCATTAACAGATAATTTTTATTTACATAGTCTTTATTCCCGATTTTACTGGGCTTTCGGGGATATTTGACTGTCTCATTTGATGGTATAAACAGTCTCATTTAATAATATAATTAGTCTCAACTGATGTTATAACCCACAAATTTATAGTTATTTCCACTAGCTTCGCTGTCTCATCGCCTCAAAAAGCAGCACCGTGGAAGCCATCGCTGCGTTCAACGACTCCGCCTGCCCCTGCATCGGGATGAACACCGATTCATCCACCATACGTGCGGTAGCAGCGGAGATACCCTGGCCTTCGTTCCCAATCACAAGCCAAGTAGAAACACGCAAATCAACGGCATAGCACGACAGACTTGCGTCCAGCGAGGTGCTGATCAGTCGGGCACCTTTGCTTTTGGCCTGCGTCAAAAGCTCCTCCAGACTGCCCTCAATCACGGGCAGGTGAAAAAGCGATCCCATCGTAGAACGGATCGTCTTTGGGTTATATAGGTCGGCGCAGCCATGACCCAGAATGACGCCTGCGGCTCCGGCGGCGTCGGCACTACGAATAATGGTGCCTACATTGCCGGGGTCCTGTACCCCGTCCAGCACCATCACCAGCGCATCCGCCTGCTCCAGCAACGCCGGGAATGCGCCACGCTCCTTCTTGCGC
Source organism: Paenibacillus sp. 23TSA30-6 (assembly GCF_014858585.1). Classification (NCBI taxonomy): domain Bacteria; kingdom Bacillati; phylum Bacillota; class Bacilli; order Caryophanales; family Paenibacillaceae; genus Paenibacillus; species Paenibacillus sp. 23TSA30-6. Next base: position 820 of record NZ_SLTL01000057.1, read on the forward strand.
ACGATAGCAAAGACGGACTGCGGTGTCTTCGTATCGGTGCATTTGGCAATGACCGCCGCCGATACGGGAATCCATTCCACCGGCTGGTCAGCTTGGTCCAAGCCATTCAGCTCGGCAGGAATGCCCTTGTCCAAATCATAGGCAACACTTTCGACAGCTGCGTCCGAACGCAGCGCTTCCTGCACCAGATGAATGCCCTCGACGATATATTTATGCTGCCGGGTGCGATGCTTTTTTTCCAGCAGTTGTGCCCATTCCTTTACACGTGTATTGTTCGATGAAATGATTTCCATTCGTTATCCGTCCGTTCCTTTATAAATAAATGATTTATCATCATACTGCAAAAGCCAGCTCCAGTTTGGTTAAATCATCCTTGTGGCCTACAATAACTAGCACATCCCCCGTCTCCAGCCGATCTTCAGCATAAGGGGAGATATTCATTTCCTGATCTCGACGAATCGCCATCACGTTACAGCCAAAACGAGCGCGTATATCAAGTTCCTTCAGATTTTTTCCTATCATGGAATCCGCCGCTTTCATCTCCAGAATACTATAATCCTTGGACAGCTCAATATAATCCAGAATATTTGGAGACGTCAAATGATGGGCTACTCGCAGCCCCATGTCCCGCTCAGGATAAACCACCTTATCCGCGCCTATCTTTTGCAGCACTTTCCCATGCAATTCATTTTGCGCTTTTACGATCAGAGCTGGCACACCCATATCCTTGAGGATTAATGTCGTCAATATGCTTGCCTGTATATCTTCGCCAATTGCCACCACGATGACATCAAAATTGCGAATACCGAGCGCACGCAACGCTTCCTCATCCGTTGAATCGGCAGATACCGCGTGGGTCACAATATTCGACATTTCCTGTGTGCGCTGCTCGTCCGAATCGATCGCCAACACATCAAAACCCATTTCGCTCAATGCAGTGGCAACACTGGAGCCGAAACGACCCATACCAATTACCGCATACTGCTTCTTTGCCATTCCTACCTTACCTCCCGATCACCATACTGTCCGTCATAGTATAGCATAACACGCCAAAAACATAAATTTGGTATGCTTATGCCAAATGCTTCTTCATGTATACCGGGCAGCAGCCCAAGCCATAATACACCCGACAACCATTACAAACATACGGGAGGTACCACATGCCCATTACACTGGATTTACGACAAGCCATTGTTCACAAAGTTCACGGCAAATCAGAAGCTGATCTTACCGATATGATTATCGGGTCAGTGGATGGACCAGAGGCCGCTTTGCCCGGATTGGGTGTCATTCTTGAGGTGGCATGGAAGCACATGAATCAGACCCAGCAACAAGAGTTTGTCCACCTGGCACATGAGCAGCTTGATAAAATCAAGCCCGTCCCGCTAACCTAAGTCTTACCTTCAAACTTTTGTTCAACCCTGCTTCATCCTACTGCCCGTATACGCAAATAGTCCACTCACCGTAACACTGAGTGGACTATTTGTTGTACAGATCAAATAACAGGTTTCATTCCTGCCCTGCTTATCAAATCCAAATCTTATGGAGCCATCTCCAAAAACTTGGCTGTAGGATTTTTCTCTATAGCAGTCCGCATCGCATACTCATTTTCGAACAAGGCGACATAATTGCCCTTCTTGTCCTTCACCAACGTGGAGTTAATACGGAATTTGCTTGGATCAATCTGATCATCCACAATCCAGCGTGCAAATTGGAATGGCATACGTTGAAGCTGTACATCAACTCCATATTCACCCTTCATGCGGTACTCAAATACTTCAAATTGCAGTTGACCGACAACGCCCAGCAGCGTATCGTCAAAGCTTACCGTACGGAACACCTGAATCATACCTTCCTCGGTCAACTGGTCAATACCCTTCAAATACTGCTTGTGCTTCAATGCATTTTTTACGGTAACCTTGGCAAAAATCTCAGGCGAGAAGGTCGGCAATTCATCAAATATGACCTCTCCACCTTGACTAAGTGAATCGCCAATACGGAAAATGCCCGGATCAAACAATCCGATAATATCGCCTGGGAAAGCTTCCTCGACAATATCACGGTCCTGCGCTAAAAATTGCTGTGGCTGGGACAGCTTAATCTCCTTGCCCATCCGTACATGCTTAACACTCATGCCCCGTTGGAACTTACCAGATACGATACGCAGGAATGCGATGCGGTCACGGTGAGCCGGGTTCATGTTTGCTTGAATTTTAAATACATAGCCAGTAAATTTCTCGTTCGTCGGCTCGATTTCCCCCGCTGTACTGCGACGCGGCTCCGGCTTGGGAGCAAGCTGAAGAAAGTTTTCCAGGAACGTTTGAACTCCAAAGTTATTAATCGCACTACCGAAGAATACAGGCGTTAATTCCCCGCGCTGTACTTTCTCCATATCAAAAGGGTCACCCGCAACATCGAGTAACTCCAGGTCCTGACATAATTGGTCATGCAAATATTCACCCGCCATTTCGCGAATGATTGGATCATTGTAATCCTCCACTTTTTGTACCTTGATCGTGGAATGGTCATCTCCCTGAAACAGCTCGACCTGATTTTTGACACGGTCATAGACACCGCACAACTCACGTCCTGTACCAATTGGCCAGTTCATAGGCACCGAACGAATGCCGAGCACCTGCTCCAGCTCCTCCATCAGGTCAAAAGGACTGCGTCCCTCACGGTCCAGCTTGTTAATGAAGGTGAAAATTGGAATTCCACGCTTGGCACACACCTGAAACAGCTTAATCGTTTGCGCTTCCACACCTTTCGCTACGTCAATCAGCATGACTGCGCTATCCGCTGCTGTTAATGTACGATAAGTGTCTTCACTGAAATCCTGGTGACCCGGGGTGTCCAGAATGTTAATACGGTGCCCATTATAATCAAATTGCATAACTGAGGATGTAACCGAAATCCCCCGCTGCTTTTCAATCTCCATCCAGTCACTCGTGGCGTGCTTGCTTGCCTTACGCGCTTTAACTGAACCGGCAAGACGAATCGCGCCCCCGAACAGCAGCAGCTTCTCCGTCAGTGTCGTTTTCCCCGCATCCGGGTGAGAAATAATCGCAAACGTGCGCCGTTTGTCGACTTCCTGTTGAAGTATATCCAGTGTTTTACTCATTTCACATATCCCTTCATGATCAAATCCATTGCGTTACTGCTCAAGCTATTCATAAAAAGGCCATGATGCACGCCTGTTAACGTAAATTCATCGGTGCTATCGGTTTCTTTACCGTTAGATCCGTATTCGGCGTACTCCGTTACCATATTCATTATAAATACGATCTATTTACATGTTTTAGCCTGCCTTTAACGTATAATCAGTTGCAAACTGAAAACCTGAGACTAAGTTATTATAGCACACTCCGAACGCAAAGCATCCCCTTACATCCTGAACAGGACGTAGGGGGATGCTGAACAATATCAGGATTACTGAGTGCCGCCTACCCGCCAGATGACATTATCTTCATCCTGACCGCTGACCGGCCACCATTTAAAGCCATCTTGCTCCAGCAGCTTGCGAGCGCCTTCCGGTCCCCATGAGCCTGCAGGATAGGTTTCCAGCGTATCCGGGGCTTGTTGCCAAGCTTTGGCGATCCGATCCACGAATCTCCATGCTGTCGCAACCTCATCCCAACGCGTGAAGTACGTAGAGTCCCCTTCAATCGCGTCCATCAACAACCGTTCATAAGCCTCAGGTGAGTTGATGCCGACCATACAGCTTTGGCAGAAATCCATAGCCAGCGGTTCAATATCCGATTCCGAACCCGGCTTCTTGGCATTAATCTTGATGTAAATGCCTTCCATCGGATTCACCCGGATCACGAGCAAGTTCGGCTCCAGCTTATGCTTTTGGCCAAGATACACGTTCGTAGGCATGCTCTTAAATTCCACAACGATCTCGGTTGTCTTTACAGGAAGACGTTTGCCGGTACGAATGTAGAACGGAACCCCTGCCCAACGGAAATTATCCACAAATACGCGTGAAGCAAAATAAGTCTCTGTGCTCGACTGTGGATCAACCTTGTCCTCTTCACGATACCCCGGCAACTGCTGACCGCGATAGCTTCCTTCCGTGTATTGACCGCGTACCACATTAGTCAGCACATCCTCTGCTGATTCAAAAGGACGCAGCGAACGCAGCACTTTCACCTTTTCATCACGGATATCCTCAGGGAGCAAACGGCTCGGTGGTTCCATTGCAATCATCGTCAGCATTTGCAGCATATGGTTCTGTCCCATATCCCGCAGAGCACCGGAATGATCGTAATAACCTCCGCGTTCCTCCACGCCCACGGTTTCACTAAGTGTAATTTGCACATTGGAAATATGCTTATTATTCCACAATGGTTCAAAGAAGGCGTTTGCGAAGCGGATCACTTCGATATTTTGCACCATTTCCTTACCAAGATAGTGATCAATCCGATAAATTTCTTCCTCTTCAAATACTTCGCGTATTTCAATATTCAGCTCTTGCGCAGATTCTAGGTTATAACCGAACGGCTTCTCAATGACAAGACGATTCCAGCCCTTGCCATCCATCATACCGCCTTCTTTGAGACTCTTCGATACACTTCCAAATAGTTCAGGGGCCAAGGCCAAATAAAACAAACGGTTCCCCGGAATACTGAATTTCGTCTCTATGGTCTCCGTCTGCTGTCTCAGTTCATGAAATCCTTCGACATTGTTGATATCCAGTGATTTATATTCAAAATGCTCGGCAAATGCCTGCCATTCTTGATCATTTTCTGCCTTGTAGCGGCTAAACTCCTGTATCGAAGCGTACAGGTCATTACGGAATTCTTCCTCTGTGCGAGGGCGTCTCGCTACGCCAATAACGGCAAAATCCTCACCAAGCTTCCCTTCGCGGTACAAGCTGTAGATCGCAGGAAAAAGCTTGCGGCGAGCCAAATCGCCCGTAGCACCAAAAATAAATAACACTGCGCCTTGCGTCACAACAGATTCATTATTAGGTATGTCAGCCATGAAGTACCTCATTCTTCCCATGACAAGATTCCGCTTCCACAACCCTCGAAATCCGCATGTAGTATTGTGTATATTTATACAAGATCATACTTGATTTTCGACAAACATGAAACTGAAGATTTGATGACATTTTAGCATATTCCGCATGGATAAGCTATCCGATGAATCATAAATTTACCTTATAAGTCAGTATTCTATCGTAATCAGCGGAAAACCGATCGTAATACGAGTATCCTGATGCTCCTCATCTTCATGCACAGCCATCTGCATATGCACCTGATGCTCACCACTTTGAACTGCCAGAGGCAGCTGCGGTGCTTCATAGGATACAGCCACCGTCGTCGCATCTGTATATCTTTCTTTTGCCTTCATGGACAAGCTTCCTGCTAAACATGTCTCTGTCAGCTTCATCAGTTGGTCCACGGGCTCATTTGATTTCAGCGAATGCTGAATGGACGTATTCCATACTGCTTGTACTCCCACAGCCGCCAATTGCTCAGCACAAAGCTCATGCAGGCGGATTAACTGCTCACGTCCTGCATTGCTACTCTCCAGTTGAACGACCGTATACCATTGACCCGCAAGCTGTTCCATTACGTTCAAGCGGATTTTCAGTTCTCCGCTACCGCCAACCGAACGATACACTGTGTGTCCGTTTTCCTCTACCTTGTTTACGGCGGGAATATTTAGTTGATCGGCTATCCGGGCCGCCATGGCTGCCGGATCATCACCGTAAGAAGTCCAGTCACCTTGCCATTTCACAACCAGCTTATCCAGTGTACCAGGAGCCTGATCCGAGACGGTCAATACAGAGCGCAAATCCGTTTCTGCCTTGCGGGAATACGAGTCATATTCAGTCGTTTGAAACGTCCCATAACGCCAGCCTACGAGTAACAGCACCGTTCCGAACACTGCAATAGCTACCATCCCTTTTTTGATAACCTCTGCTTTTAACAACGTCGTTCCTCCCGCTCCACAAGCATCCGATTCTTACAGGCACATTCTTGGCGCTTTTTCGGCTGGCTTGGAATCTATCAATCTATCAATAGCTTTCCCGTTGCCGGAGGTTTTATACACGCAAAACGCAGAAGCCCACGTTTAAAAAAATATCGTTTACCTGCTGGGTGTTCGACCATACGTTATAGGCATCGTGAGAATAGACTATGATCACAACGTATCTTATACAGAAAGAGGTGAAATCATGTTTCCCATATATCCTGTAAATGAAGCCAATGTGGCACCTCATGGTGGACGATTGGTCTGTGCTGTTTTGCATGACGGAACACGACATGTTGGTATTCTCAGCGGGTGTGGCAAAGGCAAGTTGATGTTAAACGGATATCCATCCTCCTTTCCCAACAGTCTCAATGCCGGAAACTATAATAACAAGGGAAAACAAGAAGCCAAGAAGATATCCTCCAAAAAGAAAAAACGAAACTCTAAAAACAAAGCACGTTCCTCTGCCAAAATAAACAGCTTAATCAAACCTCCCAGTGAGCCCTTAAATCCGTCCTTTCCCTATGACACAGGTGGATTTGCCGGAAATAGCTACGGTGGATATGGAAAAGGTGGACCAGGCTATGGCCGCGGATATGGTAGTTATGGTGGATATGGACACGGAGCTGGACTTGTGCTGGATCTGGCCTTAATCGCCTTTCTGTTCTTACTTATTTAAATACCGTTTTCAAGAGCACAAAAAAACCGGAGAACTAATACAAGCCTCCGGTTTATTGTATTTCCCTATTTAAATTGTGGAACCTGTTCAACAGCGTAGAAGTGCTCCACTCTTTGGTATCTTTCATAGTATTAGTCCGTTCTACACGCTACTCTGCTAATCCGTTTTTGTAGGCATAGATTGCCGCCTGTGTGCGGTCCTCCACTCCCAGCTTGGCGAGAAGATTGGTGACATGGAATTTAACTGTCTTAATCCCGATGATCAGCTCATCCGCAATATCCTGATTGGATTTACCTTGTGCTAACAGCCGAAGCACTTCCATTTCACGATCCGTCAGTTCCGCATGCGCAGGCGCTTCAGCCTGTGGCTGTCGAAATCGGTTCATCATCTTGGAAGCAACCTGCGACTCCAGCACGGATTGTCCGCGTGCCGCTGCACGGATCGCATCCGCAACCTCGGATGCACGGGACGTTTTGAGCAGATAGCTGAACGCACCCGCTTCAATAACCGGATACATTTTCTCATCGTCCAAATAACTCGTCAGTACGATGACCTTCGTCTCTGGAAGCAGGCGTGTCACTTGGCGAGTCGTTTCGATTCCATCCATACCGTCCATAACCAGATCCATTAAAATTACGTCCGGCTTGTACTCTGTAGCCAGTCGTATGCCTTCTTCCCCACTCCCGGCCTCGCCTACCACTTCAATGCCATCTTCCGTGCCCAGCACCGCCGCCAGACCAATTCGTACCATTTCATGGTCGTCTACCAGCAGTACGCTAATCGGCAATTCCGTTTCCATGATCATCGTTCCTTCCGCTTTCATCATTTAAAACCGGCACCGATACCTCAATTCGTGTCCCTTTCCCCAGGGCCGTTATATATTGGATAGCTCCCCCAATCTCGCTGACACGCTCCTGCATTGTGGACAATCCATACGAAGTCTGCTTTTTCTCATCCAGCTCGAATCCAATTCCGTTATCCCTAATCGTTAATCGAACGGAATCCGTGCGTTGCACGATACGAATCTCCATACGGCTTGCTTTGGCATGACGCAACGTGTTGGACATCGCTTCCTGAACAATGCGAAACAAATGATTCTCAATGCCTTTAACCAACTGTACTCCGCTCTCCATCTCAAAATCAATCTCCATGGGAACCTTGGCCTGCAATTCCTGTATCAAATCACGTAATCCCTGCTCCAGCCGCTTGCCTTCCAGATAAACAGGCCGTAGATGAAGCAGCAACGCTCGCATTTCGGATTGCGCCACCGAGGACATTTCTTCAATCAATGCAACCTGACGCTGCGCCTTACCAAAATCCTTATCCAGCGTCCTGCCTACAGCCGTTGCCGTCATCGAAATCGCAAACAATTGCTGTGACACTGCATCATGTAGCTCCCTCGCCAATCGTTGCCTTTCTTCGACAATCGCGGTCACTCTGGCCTGTTCTGCCAGCTGAGCATTGTTGGTGGACAAGCGTTGTAAAGAAGTAACCTGCTCTTGCCATTTGCGCCCGATTCGCTCCAGTTGCTCACCCAGCCTGCCCAACTCATCATGACCCAGTGGCGGCAGCTCCCGAGCAGGTGTCCCCTTTTCCCACATCAGTAGCGTCTCCCGCAGCTTTTCCAGCCTGCTTTTGAAGCGGTAGCTCTCATAAAAACCGTATATTGCCCCGGTGCCAATCAGTACCATGACAACGGCTCCCGCAAATTTCAGTATCATTCCCCAGGTCGGGAACGACTTTACATAACCATATGTATACAGCATATAAATGACGACCGCGCCCACAACAACACACAGGAGGATACCTTCACCCATACTGCGGGTTACCATATTGGACGTTTTTTTATGATTCATCCTGGCTCCTCCTGATTCAATAAAATCGGAAACGGACATCGCCCGCCAAGTACGAAACGACAAACTTCACCTTATATTCACTCTCCGCATAATTAGGAGACCTCACAACCAAACGATTGAGCATACCCGCCTCATGATCCCGGTCAAAGTGAATCTGCCCAAACAATACGAAGATCTCCACCTCTACACCGTAATTATCCGGCAGCGTGATATCAATATCACCGAAGATCCCCTGCAAAAATACAACCGATTCACGTTCTTCCAGAATGGCCAGCGTTAGATCTGCGTCCACATCCCCAACCACATGCCATATACTCGTGCTCCGCAAGCTCCACGGAACTTCATCCCATTTATGATTGGATATGAAATTGTGCTTAAATATCGAGCTTTGGCCCTTATGCAGCTTTCTTGAACGTGAATAGAATACAGCTAATGATGCCAGTGTAACTACCACAAACAGAAACAAATGATCCAGCACCAACAGTCCGGCACCAACCGCGAGCATCGTGTAACCCTTTTTGATCTTGGAATTGCGAATCTTATATATTCCGGTCAATATCAGGATCAGTGCAACCACGGAGAGGAACCCAATCCACTGACCGAATAAAATGATAACTCCGATGGCGATCCCTGCCAGTGCCAAGGCTGATTTCCTTCTCTCCATGCTGCACCCCCTTTTTGTTTATACAGGAAAGAAAAGCCATAGTGGCGCGACATTTCGGCCATATGGCTTTCCCGAACCATACAGATTGAGCACGATCATTGACCAGTGTCCATTCCATACAGCATATCATAATGTCTTATTTTCGAGTAGTCAGTCCTTCTTGATATCTACTGGTTTAGCACCCGTTTGAATTTTGGATTTGAGCTGTTGAAGCTGCTCATCCACTTTGAACTGTTTTTCAGCCTCAGCCGGGTTGACATAAGCTTCCCCCGGAGCTTGACGGTAAGGGGCACGCAGTACGTCAGCTTCCGCTTCCAATTGCATAATTTTTTCTTCCATTCGGTGGAAGCCCAGCGAAGCAGAACCGCTTTCAATGGTATGCAGACTGTTGATCTGCGACAATTGCTTTTTCGCCTTCGCCATTTGAGCACGGGATACCAACTCATTGCGCTTGTTGCGCATTTTGTAGAATTCATCCTTCATATCGTGAAGCTGTTGTACCAGTTCTTTGGCTTGAAGCTCGGCTTGAGTGTGCAGATCACGGTACTCATCCTGCTTTTGTACAAAATAAATCTTTTCGCCCAGCAGCTTACGTGCTACTTCCTCCTGGCCGTTCCGCAACGCGGATTCTGCTTGTTGTTCACGCTCATTAGATACTCGTACTGCTTCCTCCAAGCGCTGTTTCATGCGACGTTCATTTGCCATTTGCTTGGCTACCGTTACTTCGGCCTCGTGAATTTCCGCCTCCATATCGCGCAGATATTGGTTCAGCATAATAATCGGGTCTTCCACTTTATCCAGCACTTCATTCACCGATGCTCTTGTCATATCCTTCATTCTTTTAAAGATTCCCATTATTTACGATCTCCCTTCTCGAATTGCTCTACTTTTTTGCGTAACTCTGCCAACTCTTTTTTCATTGCTTTTTTCTCGATATCTTCCATCATGGAATCCAGATCACTGTTAGGACCTGTGTTAAATTTGGAGGAATGGCGGGCATCTTGACCAAAAGATTGGCTCGTATTACCGTATGCTCCACCTTGATTGTAGCCAGTACCCGGTCCGTATTGCGATCCGGTGCTGTTCCCGCCATAATAGCGTGAGTCCTGTTGGTTGTAAGGCCCGCTGTTGGGACCAAATCCTCCATCATAAGGAGATCTCGGCTCCTTGGAGATAACCAATGCCGCAATCACATAAATCATAAACGTGGTTCCTGCTGTAATAAAGAAACTGATCACAACCAGAATACGAATCCACGTTGAGTCCATCCCTGTTGCATCAGAAAGACCGCCGCATACACCTGTTAATACTCTATCCCGGTTTGATCGGTAAATTCGGGTCATAATCAACTTACTCCTTCCCGCTGTTGTTCAGCTTACTTTTCAGTCTCGCCCACTCTTGTTCGAGCAGCGATCCACCGCCTTGGGCATCCAGCTGACTGCCTTCTCCCCGCCGCAAATCACGTAGGCTCAGCGTTTCTGCTTCCATATCAGCTACCCGGTCTTCCAAGCGGTTGAACATTCGGGGAACATTTCGTCCACCGTATGTACCTGCCCGTTCGTTCATCTGCTGCTGGAGTCTCAACGTTTGTACACGTGCCGCATAATACTGACGCTTGCTGTTTACCGTTTGATATTCCGTTTTTAAGGTATCCAGCTGTTGCTCCAGCTCACACAACGATTCACGGCTCTGCTCCCACAGTTCTCTGTACTGTTCTTCTTTTTCCGCATACAACATTTTCTCCTGGAGGGCCAGCTTCGCAACATGCTCTTCATCAGCCTTTAGAGCCAGCAGCGCCTGTTCCTCCCGTTTAATCTGCATGGACACTGCGTGATCCAGCTGTTGCTTCATCTGTCTTGTGTGCACTGCGTATTGCTGATGAAGCTTTTCCGCTTCTGCAATATCCTTGCGGGTGTTATACAAGAACTGGTCAATCAGTTGTATCGGATCTTGACTTTGTTCCAAATGCTCATTAAAGGTCGCTACGGTAATATCACGCATTCTACGAAAAACACTCATTTGCTTCTGCTCCTTTCACATTTCGTATTTTCATATCTTCATACTTTCGTTTCTGTAATTCACATTCACCCGCAAGTCCATCAATCTTAATAACGTCTTCTGCGGTCACTCAGTAGTGAAACACCGAATATGATTAACCCGATTGCCAGCAGTGGCCCCAAAAGCCAGGACAGTTTGCCGAGTAAAACGAGTACGCCAATTACAAGTACGATCCATCCGAAGACCACATTTCCTCTTTTCACACCGTAGTAACCTAACATGATCATCGCTATCGGGATTAAGTAACCGATCAAGTGTCCTACAAAGTGACCGAAAAACGGAGTAAACTTACCGAGCAGCATAATCGAACCCAATACAATCAGTACAATAGCCAACCCATTCCCTTTGTTAACTCTCATCATCTCTCACCGCCTTTCACTGTGTCTTGCTTATGTCCTTATTGTACGCTGATCTGGAGTTCTCCAAAACGGACCCCAGACGGTTTTTGAACCTAGACCTAAGTCGGGGGTGCATACAGACCTGCGGCTATCACCCTCTATGTTGTTCTGCCGCACGGGCTGTTGGGTGTTGCTCACCCGCTTGCTTGGAGCGTAGTGAAAGGACGAGACAAGCCAGTAACACTATAGCTGCAACCATATAAGGCAAGTTAATATGAACATCAAACAGCAGTCCTGCAATCAGTGGTCCGATCACATTACCCAAACTTGTATGAGATGAATTCATTCCAGCCACAAACCCCTGCTCATCCCCGGCCTGCCGTGACAAGGATGTGCTTACAGCCGGACGAAGGATGTCCATGGCCAGAAAAATGATGAAGGTCGTCAACATAATCATGGCATACTGTTCGGCAAACAGTGTCAGAAAAATGAATAATCCCGCAACAGCCAGACAGATATGAATGATCTTTTTCTCGCCAAAATGATTAATAATCCAGCCAAATATAGTCGCTTGGACAACTGCCCTCAGAATGGAGCCTGTCGTTATAATGATGGCAATATCCATCGGTGTAAAACCATATTTATGGTCAACAAACAGTCCAAATACCGTTTCAAAGTTAGCTAAGCCAAAAGCAACGACAAATACAATGAGTAAACCCATGAAAAAAGGAGATTGATATGGCTTGGCAAATTGCTGCAAAAGGTTTTCTTTCTGACGTGGAAGCTCTCTATTGTACTGTTTCTTTTCCTTGCTTACGGATTCAGGCAGCACTAACAGGGAGAAGATAGCAGCTATTCCCGCGGCTCCTGCGGCTGCAAAGAAAGGAATGCATATTCCATAGATGATCGTTACTGATAATTCACTCGGTTTTTCTAATCATATCGTCGCTTGTACGTTCAATGAGCGTTTCTAAAATGAGTGTCTTGGACGAAAAATTTTCATATAAAGTACGCTTGCTGATAGCCAGCCTTTTCGCAAGATCATCCATTGTAAATTTCAGACCACTCTCACACGCTTCCTCTAAAAAAGCTTCCAAGATTCTCTCCCGTATACTCATCCCCACTTCCTATGCACCTAATAAACTATATGGGCAGTTTTTATATTCCAAGTATGTATTAAAAATTGCAGCTAGCATTATGATTAAAATCTAAAGAAAAAAGAGTTATGAAATTACTGATATCAGCAATTTCATAACTCTTTTTGGTATACCGGCGAGAGGACTCGAACCTCCACGGTTTCCCACTCGATTTTGAGTCGAGCGCGTCTGCCATTCCGCCACGCCGGCATATATAATTATGGAGGCGCCACCCAGACTCGAACTGGGGATAAAGCTTTTGCAGAGCTTTGCCTTACCACTTGGCTATGGCGCCAAAGTATAAAGAAGCGGACGACGGGAATCGAACCCGCGACCCTCGCCTTGGCAAGGCGATGCTCTACCGCTGAGCCACGTCCGCATTAAGATGGCTGGGGATATAGGATTTGAACCTATGCATGACGGAGTCAAAGTCCGTTGCCTTACCGCTTGGCTAATCCCCACTAAAGGTAAAGGGCGACCGATGGGGCTTGAACCCACGAATGCCGGAGTCACAGTCCGGTGCGTTAACCACTTCGCCACGATCGCCGCAAAGACAAAAAAAAAAAAAAAAAAAATAAAAATAAAAAAAAAAAATTAAACAAAAAAAAAAAATTTATAAACAATATTTATAAAATAAAAAAA
>NZ_SLTL01000058.1:0-13299 GCF_014858585.1 Paenibacillus sp. 23TSA30-6
TGTTCACCACAAAAGAGTAACGCCAATCTACATAAGAAAAGGTTATTTCATTTACACAAAAATCTTGACGCTGCCCAACAACAACAACAACTCAGAATATACCTATTTATCTTTATACCGTTTTAGCTTTAAATTTATGATTTCCTGAATTTCCTGTTTGTCTCCCACATTTAACTTTCGAAATTCCGAGATTAATTTTGATTCAAGATCATCTAATTGCACACAAAATAACCCACTATTAGAACTTACGTACTCCTCTATTAGCAGCCACTCCAGATTAACATTGAAGTTTAGTCTTAGGGCAGTTATGGTTTCTAAAGACGGTTTATATTTATCTTTTTCTAATTCACTCAAAGTCCCTTGCGATACACCAATAATCTGTGAGAATTCAATTTGATTGAGCTTATTTATTTTCCGAATACTCTTTATTTTTTCCCCTACTGTCTTCATTACTCCACCTACTTATCTATAAAAATACAAACAGTCCCGATGTAGGAAACTTTTCATCGGGACTGTTTGAGTTAAGATACCATATTTTCTTGTAGGTAATATTCTTAATCATGAATAGTGTTATATTTGTAATGGCAAAAAAGTTATAAAAGCAACTTCACAACTATAATGTCACTGGACAACAAGTATCATCGGAATTTTGTATAAAAGACTTGCTCACTCAGAACATTATAATTAGTTACTATCATTAATTTATAGTAACCAACATTAATTATCAGTTACTAACTATAATGTTCAGTTACCAACTTTAATGTCTCTGAACAACATTTAGAATTTTACTAAAGCTTGCTTATTCTACGGTAACACTTTTCGCCAGGTTACGTGGTTTGTCAACATCATGACCCAGTGCAAGGGAAGCGTAGTAAGCCAACAGTTGGAGAGATACAACCGAAATCGCAGCAGACAGGATTGGAAGTGTCTTCGGAATTGCAAATACCTGATCCACGGACTTCAACAACTCAACAGCGTGCTCTTCGTACGTAATCGCAAGAACATCTGCGCCACGTGCCTTCACTTCCTTGATATTGCTCACGGTTTTCTCCAACACGGATTCCTGTGTTACCAAAGCGATAACCGGAATGCCATCTTCGATCAATGCCAGCGTACCATGCTTCAGTTCACCCGCCGCATAAGCCTCGGAATGAATGTAGGAGATTTCCTTGAGTTTCAGGGAACCTTCCTGTACTACAGCATAGTCTTGACCGCGACCAATAAAGAACAGGTGCTTGTGGCTGGCAATTTGCTCAGCGTATGCTTTAATCGCGTCTGCTTTGCCCAGCATTTCTTCTACTTGCTCTGGCAGTGATTCCATAGCAGCCAACATATGAGCTACTTGCTCATCCGTTTGTGTGCCACGTACTTGAGCCAGATACAGACCAAACAGATAAAACGCAATCAACTGCGAAGAATATGCTTTGGTTGAGGCTACGGCAATTTCCGGTCCTGCCAGTGTAACCAACACATCATCTGCATCGCGGGCAATGGAGCTACCAACTACGTTTGTAATCGCCAGTACATGAGCGCCGTTCGCTTGTGCTTCACGCAGTGCTGCCAACGTATCGGCAGTTTCACCGGATTGACTCACTACGATTACCAGTGTCTCTGGTGTTACGATTGGCGAACGATAACGATACTCGGAAGCCACGTCGTTTTCCACCGGAATACGAGCCAGGCTTTCAATAATCGTACGACCAATCAAACCAGCATTGTAGGCTGTACCACAAGCAACGATTTGAATATTGCGAATATTTTTAATTTGTTCTTCTGTCAGCTTCAACTCAGGAAGAACAACTTTTTTAGTTTCTTTGTCGATTCGGCCCAACATCGTGTCACGGTAAGCCTTAGGCTGTTCGTGAATTTCTTTCAACATGAAATGCTCATAGCCGCCTTTTTCCGCTGTTACAGCATCCCATTCGACATGAATCATTTCCCGAGAAATAAATTGGCCTTCGATTGTCATTAATTCGACGGCATCACTGGTCAAAACAGCCATTTCGCCATCGTTCAAAATAAATACATTGCGTGTATATTTCAGAATAGCCGGAATATCGGAACCGATAAAGTTCTCGCCTTCTCCCACACCAATAACCAGCGGACTAGCTTGACGAACAGCTACCAGCTTATTAGGCTCGTGCTCTGTCAGCACACCCAGTGCAAAGGCACCGCGCATAAAGGTAATTGCTTTTTGTACCGCTTTGACGATATCTCCTTTATATTCACGCGCAACCAGATGGGAAATAACTTCCGTATCCGTTTCGGAAATAAAGGTATGACCTTCGCTGATCAACTGTTCTTTCAGCTCCAGATAGTTCTCGATAATCCCGTTATGAACCACGGAGAACTTTTGACTCTCATCCAAATGTGGATGGGAGTTTTCATCTGAAGGCTTACCGTGTGTTGCCCAACGTGTATGCCCGATGCCTGCATGGCCTACCAGCGGCGCACCATCCAGCTTTGCTTCCAGATTCGCCAAACGACCTTTTGCCTTGGCTACTTTCAGTCCTGAATCTGTAAACACGGCAATACCCGCAGAGTCATAACCGCGGTACTCCAGCTTTTTCAACCCGTCAATCAATACCTCTTGCGTATTCTGATCACCAATATATCCTACAATGCCACACATATTCGTTATCCTCCCGATCATCATTTCACAGGACGACTCATCACAGGACTAACGTGTGCGGTAGATTGCGGAATAAAGTTCATTCATCTATGAAGTTGTCAATGATAACTATAGAAAATTACAGGCATCTCTTCACGAATGTAACGAAATTCCCAAACCGCGCACGCCAATGATGATGGCCGCACATTCATGAAATGAATCTTATAATTTAGTTTATAAAATAAAAGCATCTATCGGTGCGTTGTGTAAACAGTTGCCTGCTTATTTTCCGCTGCCGATTTACGGGTCGATGCCTCACCGGAAGGTCCCCGCCGAATGTTTCGAACACCTTCACCTCGTCAGCTCGCTTTGCCGTGAACCCATCTGTGAGCAACATCATCCAAATTGAATGATCTGCCTCACCAACAAGTTCCCCCGCGCAAAATCAAGCTCTGGCGCTTGTATTACATTACCTTACAACCCTCGCTTTCTCTTTCTGAGTCACAACATCCCTATATTATATTCAGCTCAGCATCATTTGGCAATGACACTTTATTCATATTTGCAAGTTCTGGTAAGTATTCAATTAAAAATAATATCTGCAAACGCGGTCGCCTGCTTACTTTGAACAGGCAACCGACGTTTACAAAATTTTAAACTAATTCTTTTTTTACAACATCTACGATCTGTCCTACAAATTGCTCCAGCTCATCCTTATCCGGCCCTTCAGCCATAACACGAATAAGCGATTCTGTACCGGAAGCACGAACCAATACGCGTCCATTATCACCCAATTGCTGTTCCACCTGCTCAATCGCTTCTGCAATGGCAGGATTGCCCTCGTAATTGCGTTTGTCCTGTACACGCACATTAACTAGCACTTGCGGATACTGCTTCATGAGCGATTTCAGCTCACTCATCTTTTTACCGGAAGCTTTCAGGGTATCCATCAGTTGAATCCCGGTCAACATGCCGTCGCCCGTCGTATTGTAATCGAGGAAAATAACGTGACCAGACTGCTCACCGCCCAGGTTAAAGCCGCCCCGGCGCATTTCTTCCATCACATACCGGTCACCAACTGCAGTTTTTGCAGTCTTGAGCGCCAGTTTTTCCGTTGCTTTGTAAAAACCAATATTACTCATCACAGTCGATACAATAGTGCTGTCCTTGAGCTTTCCAGCGCGGTTCAGCGCATCCCCACAGATACAAAGGATATAGTCGCCGTCTACCTCTTCACCGTTCTCATCAATCGCGATCAGACGGTCTGCATCGCCGTCAAAGGCCAGACCAATGTCAGCTTTCAAGCGGCGTACTTCCTCTTTCAGCTTTTCAGGATGGGTTGAACCGCAATGATCGTTGATATTCAGCCCGTTTGGCTCCGCACCGATGGTGTGTACTTCGGCTCCCAATTCCGCAAAAAGCTTCGGCGCCAGCTCATAAGCCGCTCCGTTCGCACAATCCAGTACGATTTTGAGCCCTTCAAAAGAATGGCTAATCGTTGTTTTCAAAAACTCCAGATAATCGTAGCGAGAATGCTCGTCTACAACAACCGTACCTAATCCGCCACCAATTGGACGAGGCAATTGATCCTCCTTGGCATCCATCAGCTCTTCGATTCTCAGTTCCGTTTCATCTGTCAGTTTAAACCCGTCGCCGCCAAAAAACTTAATGCCGTTGTCTTCCACCGGATTGTGGGAAGCCGAGATCATTACACCAGCGTCCGCTTTCAATTGACGTGTAAGATAAGCGACTCCCGGTGTTGAAACGATACCCAGACGAACCACATTAGCCCCAATAGACAGCAAACCGGCTACAAGCGCCGATTCCAGCATCAGACCGGACACCCGTGTATCCATACCGATAACAACTGTTGGTTTTTCTACATTCCCTGCTAAAACATATCCGCCGCAGCGGCCAATGCTATATGCCAGTTCTGCTGTAAGTTCCTGATTAGCAATGCCTCGTACACCATCTGTACCAAAATATTTCCCCATGTATAATGACTCCCTTTTTTGTCTAATGAACCTTAAATATTTACTACAGATAAATCATGTTATGGCTGACCGCTCTCCGGGGTTCCATTTGCAGAAGAATCTGCGCCGTTATGAGGATTTGTTTTATCCTCCGCAGCCGCATTGTCCCCGGGTTTCGCATCAGAGGAGCCGCCTTGACCGCTCTGGCCCTCCTGTGGCCTCTCCTGCCCCTTATTACCGCTGCCGGAAGGGGTTGATTCATTCCCACTGCCCGGATTCGTTACAGCCGGCGTTGAAGGGCTCTCAATGTTCACCGTTGCCGTTAGCTGGCTGGCGTTTCCGGATTGCGTAATGTATTTGGGCAAGCCTATCTTCAAAGTAACCTCATGCTGACCAGCCTCCAGACCACTTACGTCTGCAACCAAACTAATATCATCGTTGGTTAAATTGCTGATCATATCCTGCGGCCCCTTCACGGTAACATCCATCGTCTTGTCTGCAGGCGTTGTAATCGTCGCAGTCGTCCCGTCTGCTGCCCCCTGCACAACAATCGGAATGCCTGACAATGTTCGCTCCGCATCGGTCACCTGATTAGATGGCACAACTGTCACCTGAATTTGTATCGAGCCAGGCTCGATTTTATCAGAACCGGCGGGCGCTGCCAAATTAGCTTGAACTGTGTGGGTCCCTGCTTCCGTTAATTGGCTCAGATCGAGTGTAGCCGTAACATAGGAGCTAAGGCTGCTCAAAACATCCTGCGAAGCGTATACGATCGCTTCTTTTACATTTGCATTTACTTTGGAAAGCGCCAGACCGTTCGGCAGCTCTCCGGAATAGACAATTTTCACAGGCACGGACTTCGTTTGCTGGGTTACTGGGATTTCAACAGACACTGTGGAAGGCTCAATAACCGCTCCTGTAAGTTCCTGTCCCTTTTTGTTGTAAGCCTTCAGCTTCACCCGTTTCTGTTCAAACTTCTCCGAGATTCCCTCCGTATCAACAGCCCCCTGCACCGCAGCCACTGTACTCAACTGGCTTTTAGGCAAGGTGACCTTCACCGTTTGAGGGGCAACCACAGGCTCTCCGAGCTGCAAGCCGGTATCCGGTTTACCCTTGGAAACAATAGAAACATCAAATGATTTCGTTTGCTTTTCCTCAATCGTGACTGTCACACGACTAGGAGTCATAGATACCAACTCCACGCCATTCGGCAGATTCGCTACGAGTGGCAAGGTTTTGGTGCCTGCTTCCAACCCACTTAAATCCAATTGGGCCTGGTAATTATCTGCGAAAAAAGAAGTCAGCACGGAACGCTGTCCTCTAATCTCCATCTTCACATGGTCAGTATCCATTGTAGATAATACATATTTTGACTCATCCAGACCGCTGGCCTGAATACCTACATTATCAATCACTTTATTATCATAAGAAACGGTCAGCGTGGACGAAGGCGTACCCGTATCCAGATGAACCATTCCCCACAGCAGGACGGCAACCGCGAGTGCCAATATTTTAGAAATCGTATTGTTGTTAATCCATTTGTCCATCATGAATTTCCACGGCCTCCCCTCCGATTCCAGAATGAGCCGCGTTTTTCCTTCAAAGTCGGTGTCGGCCGCAGCTCCTCATACAGCTTGGATATTAAGGATTCTTCTTTAATATCGCGCACGACCTGCCCATTGATAGCCAAAGAAATTTGCCCTGTCTCCTCTGAAACCACCACAGTTACGGCATCCGTTACCTCACTCACCCCAATCGCTGCCCGGTGACGGGTTCCCAGTTCCTTGCTGATAAATGGATTTTCCGACAGTGGTAAGTAACAGGCTGCAGAAGCAATCTGATTATTTTGAATAATGACCGCACCATCATGCAGAGGCGTATTTGGAATAAAAATATTGATCAGCAGTTCGGAACTGACCACTGCCTGTGTCTTGATACCGGACTCCGTGTATTCGTTTAGCCCCGTTTCGCGTTCAAATACGACCAAAGCCCCTATTTTTCTACGGGATAAATAATTCAGCGCCTTAATCATTTCCCCGATTAACTTGTTTATCTCCTCATCATCCGCAGACGAACGCCCAAACAGCTTGCCTCGCCCCAATTGTTCCAGGGCACGACGTAATTCAGGCTGAAAAATAATGAAAATAGCTACCACACCAAAGGTAAACATCTGGTTCATCAGCCACTTGAGCGTATACAAATCAAACCAAGTGCTAACCGCCCAAATGACCACCAGGAACAGAATTCCTTTTAGCAATTGAACTGCTCGCGTTCCACGGACAAGTAAAATAAGCTTATACATAATATAGGTTACGATCAGAATGTCGATAATATCTTTAATGGACTCTTTCCAAGTCAGGTCCGCGAAATAATCCAACATGCGCATGCCCCCGCAATTTTCTGTAGTGAGTGAGTGTAATATGTACACAGTATGCTCTCTCTATCTAGGTTATAACGATAAGGCCCGCGTTGCAAGCCGCATGACAAAAGAACCGCTAAAATCAGTAAAATACAGTACAAATAGCCAGCTTCATATACAAAAAAAACGCCTTTTCCAGCGGAAGAGGCGCTTGATATCATTCTTGCCAGTTCAAGCTTCTTTTATGGAGAGGACGTACCTTCGAACAAATCAGTAACTTTATACCAAATCCAGTCCAAGGTTTGATCAATACTTTTGACCTGTCCTGCAATATGTGCTGTGGACGCTTGATAGTAAGAACCGTCAATCACTGTTACATTTCCTTCCACATCACCATATACCTGAGCCTTGCCATTTTGCACGGTCAAATCTCCAGCAATGGATTTACCCTCAGGCACGATCACAGTATTCCCTTGAATAACAACCTCATCCAGATGGCTTCCCTTGACTACCAATTGATGGTCTGTGGTTGAAAAGCTTGCCATGCTTGAGCATATAATAACAAGAAAGAAAGCTGCGGCCGTAACAGCCGGGTGTCTTTTCACCCAAGTCAGCATAGGCGCCATTGGCACTCTTCTATGTGGCGGCAAAGCATTCATAATGCGAAGTGTCAGCTCATCCGATACACACGGCACTTGATGCCGTGTACCATAAAGCATCGCATCCGTCCGCTCCAGCTCTTTAAAACGCATGCGGCATTCCGGGCAGGTGAACAAATGATGCTCTAATTCCTGTTTGTCCTGCTCGGACAGGTCGCCATCCAGATAGTCATGCATAAAAGAGACGGCTTGTTTGCAATCCATATGAGCCAATCCTTTCTAATATTCTTCCGTGTTTCTCTACATAACATGCTCCGGCTTAGAAACTTTGCTCACTTTACATACGCTACAACGAGCAATATGTTTCACAAAAAACATCTGTGCGAGCACTTTCCAAGACTCTGAACACATGATTTACAGCTTGTGCTCCAATTTTTTGCGTAGAAAATCCCGGCCCCTGTGAACCCTCGTCTTAATGGTGGTGACAGGAAGATTAAGCACATCGCTAATTTCCTGCAAGGAAAGCTCCTGCAAGTAACGCAAAACCATAATCGTCCTGTATTTGTCTGGAAGGCTGTCAATGGCATTATGAATTAAGGATTGTGTCTCGGACAACAGCGTATGGCCTTCAGGTGTGAGTTCTTCGCTGGCGAGCATTGCATACCCATCCACACCTTCCTGCTCATTCATCTCGGCATCCAGTGAATATGTAGGCTTTCTCCTTCGCAGACGATCAATGCACAGATTCGTCGCAATCCGGTAAATCCAGGTTGAAAACTTCTGCCCATGATCATATTTTTCCAAATTACGATATACACGCAAAAAAGTTTCCTGCACCAGATCCTCCGCCTCATGGCGATTCCCTAGCATCCGGTAGGAAAGATGAAAAATCCGATCTTTATATAACTCGACTAACTCCGCAAAAGCTCGCTGATCGCCTTTCTGCACCAGCCTAACCAAGCGGCTTTCCATATTATCCACTCTATACTCCCCCAGACTTGCTGATGGGTTGCTCATTACATTGTTATGATAATTCATCGTAGTTCAATTTTATCGGAAAATCAACTGTAGCGTTGACACCAATAGGACTCCTGCTCCGTCATATGCATGCAAACAGCATAATCGGGCACCCATAAGCGCCCGATTGCCTGTATTCATGCGCCAAGCTGTATCAGCCCGTGTTTCTCAGTCCTGCGGCTATTCCGTTAATGGTTAACAGCACCTCACGCAGCAACTCCGTATCGTCTCCGTTCTGGTCACGCAGTTCGCGTAGCTCACTAAGCAACTGAACCTGCAAGTAGCTTAACGGATCGACATAAGGATTACGCAACCGGATGGACTCCTGAATTACCGGCACATCATCCAGAATTTCCGATTGTCCTGTTATTTTCAAAATCAGCTCGGACGTCAGCTTGAATTCCGCTGAAATTTGCCCGAAAATGCGCTGGCAAGCCTCTTCATTATCGGACATCCCTGCATATTCCTCTGCAATCAGTAAATCCGCCTTCGCAATCGCCATTTGCAGTGTATCAATAAGGGAGCGGAAGAAAGCTGATTCCTTAAACATTGTTTGCAGCACCTTGAGGTTATCCTCATTGTTCTGATAGAAGCTTTGCAGCCCAGTTCCAGCCGCGTACCAAGCAGGCAGCAAGTAACGGCTTTGCGTCCATGCAAAAACCCATGGAATAGCGCGCAAGTCCTCAAAACGTTCACTGTTCTTACGCTTGGACGGACGAGAGCCAATATTCAGCTCACCCACCTCAGGCAATGGGGTTGATTCCTTGAAGAAGGTGAAGAAATCAGGGTCGCGGAAAATCAAATCCTGATACTTCTCCAGCGATACCTCGGAAATACGGGCAATGATCTCTTCCCAGCTCTCCTCGAACACTTCCTTCTTACCGGAACGGTTATATGCCACTGCGGTAATCAGAGCTGACGTTGCCTGTTCCAGGCTTCGATAAGCGATGCCCTTGAGCGAGTATCTGGATGAGAGTACTTCACCCTGCTCCGTAATCTTGATGCCGCCTCCGATCGTATGAGGAGGTTGGGCCAAAATGCTGCGATTAAGCGGCATTCCTCCGCGTCCCAGTGCTCCCCCACGTCCGTGGAAAAACTTCACTTTTACGCCGAACTCATTAACCACTTCCGTAATGCTGTTCATCGCAACCCGAAGCTCCCAGTTCGCCGTCAC
Organism: Paenibacillus sp. 23TSA30-6; assembly: GCF_014858585.1. Taxonomy (NCBI): domain Bacteria; kingdom Bacillati; phylum Bacillota; class Bacilli; order Caryophanales; family Paenibacillaceae; genus Paenibacillus; species Paenibacillus sp. 23TSA30-6. The sequence goes on from NZ_SLTL01000058.1 coordinate 9,734, forward strand.
CACACCGCCGTCCTTGTTACTATCTGAATATCCCAGCATGATCTCCTGAAGCTGATCCATTGCTGCCACAGATTGGCGATATACAGGCAAATTCAGCAGCCTCTTCATAATACTAGGGGCAGCATGCAGATCATCTATCGTTTCAAACAGAGGAACGGATTGCAGTGTACATACGACTGTGCCATCTTTCTCGACACGGAACAGACCCACTTCTTTAGACAGCACCATAACTTCCAGCAAGTCGCTTGCTCCCTGAGTCATACTGATCAAGTAGCTTGTAATGGATTGCTTGCCGAATTCCTCCTGAGCCAGATAAATCGTACGATATACATCAAGACATTCCTGCGTGCTGTCGCTATATTTCAAATACGGCGACGTAATCGGACGAGGCTCGTTCAGCAGCTTTTCCAGCAGGTCTATTTTTTCTTCCTCAGGGAGCTTGCCATAATCCGCAACAATATTCATTTTAGAGAGGATTTCAGTCATTGCATTTTCATGCTCCTGACTATGCTGACGTACATCCAGCGTAGCCGTATGGAAGCCGAACAGCTCTACCTGACGAATCATCTTTTGAATATAAGTATCTGCCACATAATCCGCAAAATGATGACGCAGGCTGTCGTCAATAACGTTCAGATCCGCAATAAGCTCTTCAGCAGAGCTATAACGTTCCTTCGTGCCCTGCTTGCTTTCATCCAGGATATTATTCACCTTGGCTATCATGTAGGCCAGCTTGATGCGGTAAGGCTCTTTTTCGTTATGCCACACTTCCATCTTTTTAAGCGTAATATGAGTCCGGTCTTCCTCAATAGAAGCCAGCAAATCATCAGAGACACGTATAATGCTAGTGCTAAAGCTCAGATAACCCATAAATTCCTTCAGCGTGTGCTGATATTCTCTCAAAGCCAGCTTACGCTGCATACGTAACGTTTCCCAAGTAACATGAGCCGTAACAGACGGGTTGCCGTCCCGGTCCCCCCCGATCCAGGAGCCAAATCTCAAATAGGTCGGAATATGCCATCTCTGCTCAGGATAATATTTGCCTAAACATCGTTCCAATTCTTGGTATACGTCAGGCAACACATGAAACAAAGTCTCATGAAAATAATACATCCCGTTTCTAACTTCATCTAACACAGTTGGCTTGCGATCACGAAGTTCGTCTGTCTGCCATAGTGTAATCACTTCATTCAGCAGATTTTCCCGCACCTGTTCCCGCTCCCGCAAGGTAAGCATAGGATTATCCAACAGCATGACGTCCTCGGAAATGCGCTTGTGAATGTCCAATATCACCCGTCGCGTGGCTTCTGTAGGATGTGCGGTCATAACCAGCTCCAGTGAAAGCTCCTCCAGCAGACTGCTAACGTCCTCAGCCGAGAATCCACCCTGTTTAAGCTCCTGAACAGAACTTTCAATTGAACCACGTTGAACATCTTCACCAGCAGAATGCTCATAGTCCCGTTTGCGGCGGATACGATGATTTTGCTCGGCAATATTCACTAACTGAAAATAAATCGCAAACGCGCGAATAACCTGGTGACGAATGTCCGTATCCAGTCCGCTAACGATTTGTTTGAAATTCTCATACAACTCCGGCTGATACCCGGCACGTAACGATTTACTTGTCTCACGTATCTTTTCCACAATATCCAAAAGTTCGTTGCCACCCTGATGGACCAAAACCTCACCAAGAATATTCCCTAGAAAACGAACGTCCCGCCGTAGCAGATTGTTGGATTGGTTTTTGTTAGCGGTTAACGTAAGCTCAGTCATGCTTTTCCCCCCATCTGATCTGTTCACACCCAACGCAGCCTTGTTGCAAAGGTACGTATACACACGAAATTTGACACTTTCTTAACATCATACAATAAAAACGCGTGAAAAGCTGCAAAATTTACAGTAAAAAGTCACGCTTTTTAAATACTTTTTTTGAGAATATATTGGTTTTTTATGCATAAAAATGAAATTTAATAAACCAAATCACTTTTATCGTCTAGATAAACATGAAACTTTATGCACAGGTATTATAAAAAGCATGATTTTCAAAACAAAAAATCATGCATCATTATGTGCATATGTTCATTATTTGTTGACAAAGTGAAACCCAATAAGCTTCTATCCACAAAGATATACACAAAACAGCCATAATTTCAATATTTCAGAGCAGTTTTTTTCATCCATACTCAGCTATACCCACATAAATAGAATACATTGTGTACAACTACGTACAGCAGCCTTAGAGTTATCACCATACAACCGTATCGTTAACGGTCATAGGATTCCTATATTGAAGGGATTTGATCACGAAATTAGCCTTACTACAGGAGAATGGGATACATTAGAGGGGGAATTCGGGATCTGGGTGTTAAAGTACCTGGAGCCTATGTACAATATGCACAAGTCATCCCCAACTGTGCATGACAGGAGATTTTCGCAGTAACCTATACACAGAGAACGTTTATAATGTGGACAAAATAAAAAGAAGCCTCTCGGCTTCTAGGTAATCAGTAAGCGGGTGATGGGAATCGAACCCACGCTATCAGCTTGGAAGGCTGAAGTTCTACCATTGAACTACACCCGCAAATTAGTATCGGGATGACACGATTTGAACATGCGACCCCCTGGTCCCAAACCAGGTGCTCTACCAAGCTGAGCTACATCCCGATATTATACATTTTCAAGAAAATGGCGCGCCCTGAGAGATTCGAACTCCCGGCCTTTTGATTCGTAGTCAAACGCTCTATCCAGCTGAGCTAAGGGCGCAAATATGGAGCGGACGACGGGAATCGAACCCGCGACCCTCGCCTTGGCAAGGCGATGCTCTACCGCTGAGCCACGTCCGCAAAAACAAGATGCGCGTGGAGGGACTTGAACCCCCACGTCAAAGACGCTAGATCCTAAGTCTAGTGCGTCTGCCAATTCCGCCACACGCGCATGTAATACAATGGTGAGCCATGAAGGACTCGAACCTTCGACACCCTGATTAAAAGTCAGGTGCTCTACCAACTGAGCTAATGGCTCTTAATGGCTGGGGATATAGGATTTGAACCTATGCATGACGGAGTCAAAGTCCGTTGCCTTACCGCTTGGCTAATCCCCAATATGCATATGATTCACAATTCCCCAACATTTCAACCAGGTAAGAGGATGAAATATGGTGGAGGCTGAGGGGCTCGAACCCCCGACCCTCTGCTTGTAAGGCAGATGCTCTCCCAGCTGAGCTAAGCCTCCATACTATCCTATGACCCGTAGGGGAATCGAACCCCTGTTACCTCCGTGAAAGGGAGGTGTCTTAACCGCTTGACCAACGGGCCCTAACACAAGCTCTCAACCGGGTTCGAACCGGTGACCTCATCCTTACCATGGATGCACTCTACCTGCTGAGCTATGAGAGCAAAGGCTCCCCGAACAGGACTCGAACCTGTGACAACTCGATTAACAGTCGAGTGCTCTACCAACTGAGCTATCAGGGAATAGTAATCATAAGGATTTGCTTGGCGACGTCCTACTCTCCCAGGACCCTGCGGTCCAAGTACCATCGGCGCTGGAGGGCTTAACGGTCGTGT
>NZ_SLTL01000059.1:0-10465 GCF_014858585.1 Paenibacillus sp. 23TSA30-6
TTGGCTAACAGTTCCTACTGCCAAGCCTGTAGCGGACTTTCACCGCCAAGTTATCGCCCATGCCGGGCGCACATAAATAGCGAAATATTCGCTAAAAATAAATAGCGATTATTTCGCTGGGATATTCTTGGTTTGGAGGTGAGTAAGATGTACCAAAGAATCCGAGATTTGCGTGAAGATAGAGATTTGACTCAAACTCAAATAGCTGAATATTTGAATTGTAGTCAGCGAATATATAGCAATTACGAACGCGGTGACGTTGACATTCCCACGAGGATTCTAATCAAACTAGCTGATTTCCATAACACAAGCATAGACTACTTGTTAAACAGAACGAAGCAAAAAAAACCTTATCCTGCAGAATAGCCCTTTTAGCAATGAAAAAGGTAACTCCACATGAAGGAGCTACCTTTCAAAAATTTTTCTAGTTTATTCATTCTTCTTTATTGTGCCTATATTAAGTCTTCTTTCCCGTCAAATACTTCAATCATCATTAGTGCTCCCATTTTATAACCCTCTATATAAGAGGAAGCGGACAATAAGGAAATTAAAACATCTTGCAAATCCGAAAGTTCTTCAATTAATTTGTAATCCTGTTCTAACAATTTTGTTTTGAGAACTTCCTCAGCATCGGCTATTCTCTGAGAGACCAGTTCGAACTCGGTGTCTTTCGATTTAATTCGTTCACTTGGGTTACATTTTCCGTAATAAAAGTTCTCCAAGATACTCATGATCTACTCCTTCTTGATATGTATTATTAACCCTCTGACTAATTTTAGCGAAATATTCGCTAAAAATCAATAGCGATTATTTCGCTAAGATATTCTTGTTTAGAGGTGAACAAGATGTATCAACGGATTCGAGATTTGCGCGAAGATAAAGATTTAACTCAAACTCAAATGGCCGAGTATCTGAATTGTAGCCAGCGGATATATAGCAATTATGAACGTGGTGATATAGACATTCCCACGGAGATTTTGATTATACTGGCAAATTTTCATCACACAAGCACAGACTATTTACTAAATAGAACGAACCAAAAAAAGCCCTACCCCGCAGGATAGTACCCCAGGAATACCCAATACTTTTAAGCCTATAAAATCAATGTTTTATAGCCTAACTTACACAAGTTTTCGAACTCAACAACTATATAATCCAAACTCGAAAAATTCACATCAAACCGGAGTAGGCGGAATGGTGCTGTACAAGCGAAGCGGTCGCTTTAAAAGCTTTCCGTAGGAAAGCTCGCTTCGGAAGCATCATCCGACTGCGTAGTGGCACGATATATAGCTGAAAAGCTCGTTTGAGCTACCTTCTCCCCCACTCTCATTGAAAGCATCCCTGTAAATCGCTAGAATGAGGGGTACCGAACTCGGCAAGGAAAAAGAAGCTGACCAAATTGTGAAAGAGCACTATCAAAAGGCGGAGGATCTGGGTCAAAAGGTTTCCGCCAGCCCTGTAGCCGATGACTCGGTCCTGATCATCCGATTAAGCGGCAAGCAGATACAAGTTTTCGCTCCTAGTGCCAAAGACACGAACGCCTTCTACTCGCCCATCTCCTGTATGATGTTGCAGGTTTGAAAGCACCCAACTTTGCCAAAGCAGGCATTGTCATGAATGAAGTAATAGAGAACGTATCCCTGGAAATTTTGCCTCAATTGAATCCTGATCATATTTTCCTATGGGGAAGCAGAAAATGAGCAAGCGCTCAACGATTTGCGCAGCAATGGAGTATGGAAAGGTTTAAACGCGGTGAAAAAGAATCATGTCCACATCGTGGATAACACTGTGTGGGTGGGTGGCCAGCTTCGGTCCGGTTGTCTACAGACAAGTGCTGGACGAAGTGAATACACCCCTTCTTGGAAAATAAGCTGGCTCCATTTTTATAGCATGACCGAATGCAAACACAAAGAGCATTGCCCAGTCGACAACATTGGCTTGGACAATGCTCTTTATTTTATAGCAACTGCCCTTGGGGTAGCATCTTCTACTCATTAACTTTAGAAGTCATAACAAGCGAATTTTTTAAAAAAACCTTCACTAATTACTAGGTTAGTGTGGAGGGAACGAATGCTTTTTGCCACCCCAAGCCACGAGAAGCGCAAGGAATAAGAGCGTGAATAATGCCCATGAAAATGATCCCGCACCAAAAGTTTCAAGTAAAATACCCCCAGCCATCCCGCCGCCGGCGATCGCCAGGTTCCATACGGTAGTGTTAATCGGCATGACCATATCCACTTTGCTCTCCCCTGCAGCCTGAGCAAGTGCCGTTTGCAACAGCGTTGCTGCGCCGCCGAAAGTTAAACCCCATACCGTAACAATGATATAGATCATAAGGACATTAGAGTTGCTAAAGCTCATGGCAATAGAAATAAAGACGAAGGAAATAAGGCTAATAAGGACAAGCTTACGCAGCCAACGGTCGATGAATACGCCCGTTATCCATATACCTACGAGTGCAGCAATGCCAAAGAAAGCCAGCGCCAGACCCACTCTCTCACCCATTCCATTGGCCGCCAGAAATGGAGCAATATAAGTGTAAAGAATATTATGGGCTGTCATCCAGGTCAGTACAACCAATAGTATGGGCCGAATACCCGGTGTAAGGAAGACTGCATAGATCGAAGCTTGCTTATCGGAGGATTGCCCCGGATAGTCCGGCACCTTCCAAAGCACCCACGCGATCAGTATAACAGTCAGTAGTGACATGATTCCAAAAACAGAACGCCAACCCATGAGGTTCCCCAGAAACGTTCCCGCAGGGACACCAATAGCCAAGGCGATGGGCGTTCCAACCATGGCAACTGCCATCCCCCTCCCCTTCAATGAAGCAGATACCATGCGAAGAGCGTAACCACCGATCATCCCCCATAGAACTCCAGCCGAAACTCCTGCCAGCAGACGGGCAGCCAGCGTCAGTATATAGCTGGAAGAAATAGCTGTGACACTGTTAAAAACTAGGAACCCGCAGATTGCTAGAAGTAACAACGGACGCCTCCGCCATTGGCGGGTAACTATAGCTACAGGGATGGCAGCCACTAATGAACCGATGGCATAGACAGTGACCAGTTGACCCGCCATTGCCTCTGAAATATAAAGTCCCCTGCTTATTTGTGGAAGCAAACCAGCCGGAATAGTTTCCGTCATAATACAGATGAACCCTGTCATAGCCAAAGCGAGCAGACCAAGCCAGGGAAAGGGCTTAGAGGAGGCGGAAGAAGCAATCTTTACAGTAGTAGAAGAGTTATTGCTGGACATTAGCACAGCTCCTTAATATCGATTTCAAAACAAGTTCAAGCGGAAAACCAAGCAAATGTGGCCAGTGATTTGACCTCCTTATGTTTTATTTATGGATCGATCATTCCATATTTTAAAGATACCTTCTAGTCTTGTCAATTACTTTTGGATCGATTAGTATATAAGTACAAGGTAAAGGAGGCTACTCCATGGTTAGAACCGGAAGACCACGTAAATTCAGTCGTGACGAAGCGATCTCCCAAGCTATGATGTTGTTTTGGGAGCATGGATTTGAATCAACCTCTTTGGCTCAACTCAAAAAAGCGATGGGTGGCATCTCCTCAGCCAGCTTTTATGCAGCTTTTGAATCAAAAGACGCACTATTCAAAGAAGCGTTGAACCATTATTTGGCTACATTCGGACAAGTATCGGCAAGCCTTACAGACTATTCACTTTCATCGCGTACAGCTATTGAATTAGCCTTAAGAAGCTCGGCAATCATGCAGACTGAGCAGACCCATCCCTTGGGTTGTTTGGTCATATTGTCTGCAAATACATGTTCGTCGGAAAACACTCATATTCGAGAACTATTGATCAGGCAAAGAGCGGTGACAAGGAACAAGTTCTATGCTCGTATTGAGCGAGCTACCAAGAACGGAGAACTTCAAGAATCCACAAATGTTAGCATGTTAACTACACTATTCGTTACCTTTCTGGAAGGTATATCTACGGAAGCCAGAGATGGTGTCTCCCTAGAAAGCATTGATGCAGCCATAACTAAATTGATGGAGCTTTGGGATACTTGTGCCTGAGACTTGCCCCAGTCTTCATATACAATAAGGGAATACAAATAGAAAAAGGCAATCTCCTTAAAAAAGAGTTTGCCTTTTTATTCAGGAAGATTGCTACTCTCAAAACGGCATAGCCTCTCTATCCCCTTCTTCCACAACGACTAGCAAACCTCTATCTATTTTTTGCAGCGGAATTCCGTCCGTACCGGAATGGGTTTACTTTGTTTTCTGATCTACATCTTTAAGATTTGAACAGAGATCTTAATTAAATACTCTTCATAACCTCTAACTGAAAGATCATCTAACAAAACATCCTCATAAAAAAATCCCTGTAATTCTATGCTCTTATCTTTAGCATAATTTATTATTCGATCATAAGTGTCACATACGCTCGAGTATCCTTCTGTATGGTACGCGATTAAATATGTTCCTTTTTCTCGCTTAAAATTTGAATAATTTGATTTTTTACTAACTCTAGTAAAAAGATAATCATAATTGAATGTTTCATTTGCTAAGACTCTTTTAGTATCTCTCATCCAGCCTACTGTATGGGAAGCATCAATACTATAAATGTTCAAGTACTCTTCGTGTTTTATCATAGAATCGTAAATGCTTTTATCATTTGTGTAAGGATCAGCCTCTGTTACTACCAAAAACTCCTCGTTTTTTTCCTCAATAATAATATCAGTTGAAATGATCTCAGTTGCTGCTTGGGTAATTCGTTTCTTCTCTGATATTATACTTTTCATTTTTTGCAGTTGTTTAATTTTTGAATTCAGCATTGCCTCTTCTTTCTCAAGTAGGACAATGAGCTCATGAGGTGACCTTTTATTTAAATATTCTTTTATCTCTTTTAATGGTATTTCTAATTCTTTAAGTATTGAAATCACTTTAAAAACATCAATTTGATTAATTGAATAATATCTATATCCATTTTCAGCTTTAAATTCGGGAGAAAGAATTCCAAGTCGATCATAGTGAAATAAAGTATCCTTGCTAACACCCATCACTTTTGCAAATTGTCCTGAAGTTAAATGAGTTTGAACATTATTCTCCATGAAATCCCTCCTTGACTATGGTGTTACACCACACTTTATTATAACCAAGTAACCTTCAAATAGCAGTAGACCATGAGGAGTATCTATTCGAATTACAGTGGATATTACGAAAAAGGCTACTTGGCAATTTAGTAATACCTAAATAATTAATCTTGGGAGGATATAAGGAATGAAAGTTCTAGTTACAGGAGCAACAGGAAGTGTGGGAAGTCATATTGTTGAACAATTACTTGCAAAAGATATAGAAGTAAAGGCATTGTCAAGGAAGGAAGGCAACTTGCCTAAAGGAGCACAAGTAGTTCTAGGTGATCTTGATATTCCCGAAACTATAAAAGCACATCTCCATACTATAGATAGCTTGTTTCTGATCACTCAGAGTGAACAATCGGACGAAAAATTTATTAAAAACAAAAGAATTATTCAGATGGCAAAACAAGCTAATGTTGCAAGAATTGTAGCCCTGATAGATTTTGAAGGGAACCTAATTGAAGACGTTATTAAAAATAGCGGAATGGACTTTATTAAAGCCAGTGGAATTTATGAAAAATTCACTTTACAGTGGTTGGACAGAATCAATCCAAAAAGAAGGAATTATTCGTACGGCTTTCCCCGATAGTTTAAGCGCTAGAATTCATGAAGCTGATATCGCTGATGTCGCAGTAAAGGCACTAACAGAAGAAGGCCATGGTAAACGAACATATGAATTAACAGGACCAGAAGCATTGTCTCCAAGAAGTATGGTTAAACAAATTTCTGTAGTTATAGATAAATACATTGATCTTGTTGAAATTACAGAAGAACAAGTAAAACAAGAGTGGAAATGCAAAGGCTATGACAATGAATTTATTGAATACTTTATTATAGAGATGGGGAAAAACCCTCCTAAAGGAGCGTACACAGTTCTACCGACAGTAGAACAAGTTACAGGCAAGCCAGCCAGAACATTTACTCAATGGGTTATTGAAAACAAGCATTATTTTGTATAACCCCTTATGTGTTTTGCTAATTAACCAACGGAAAACGTTAGTTGAACTAGCATTAGTTGAACGGGGAATAGCGAAGAGAAAAGCGATAGGTCATGTTTGCGGCAAGATAGCCCATTTCCCTAAGTACTACGTTACATTAGACTGCCCCAAGTAATAGAAACAGCGGCAACCATGGACGGGAATATAAAGTCCTAGACTGCCGCTGTTTTATTGAACTATCGTACACATTAGCTGACCTAATTGGGTATCGAAGTGTGATTTGAGATAGAATCGATTATTAAATCCCAATCGTCGTAGTGAAGCTCATGCCCGGTACCTTCCAATGTCAGTAAAACCGCACTCGGAATTTCGTTAGCAAGATTTATTCCGTGTTCATAAGGGATAATCGGATCTTCAGTACCGTGTATAACCAGAGCAGGGACATTTATTTCCCCCGTTCTGGCTAGATAGGATTCTCCACCTGACAGCATGCCGTGATTATTCATGCTGGCCATATTGTTGCTTCTTTTCCATTCTTCTTTTGCCAATTTATAAACTTTATTCTCATCGAAAGGATGCTTTGAACCTACTAGAATTTTTGATCTACCCGTCATAAATTCGACTACCGATTGTTCATTCGTCCAATCAATTGCCTCCATATTCGAGAAATAGTCCATAATCCTTTCCTCCATCGGTGGGAGATCCGGAGCAAAATTGGACGTTGATAGGAGGGTGATGGTTAGAACTCTCTCCGGATGCCGCAGAGCTATCATTTGAGTCAGCATTCCGCCCATGGACATGCCTACGATATGCGCTTGCTCAATCTTATAAGCATCCAATACTCGAACGGCATCATCTGCCATGTCTTCGAAAGTATAGTCTGGTTGCCCAGGTTCATAGGTTGTAGAACGTCCAACATCTCGGTTATCATAGCGAACGACAAAGCGACCTGTATCTGCTAAACGCTGGCAGAATTCTTCCTCCCACCAGATCAATGAGGATTGAGCCCCCATAATCAGTAATATTGCCGGGTTAACTCGCTTTCCGAAACTATCAGTACAAATTTCTATTCCATCGCTTTTTATGAGTTGTTCGTTCATATAGAATTCCTCCCCTCAATGATATATAAAACAAAAAAACACAGAATATTAGTCTGTGTCTACAGTAATCGAAAAAAGAATTTGGAAATGAACGCAATATGGTGATTATCTTATGATAGACTCGCAGTCCTACACCGGATAGATCAACAAGGTTCATTTCATTTTCTTTATATTCAGTCTATACAAAATGAGGATAGAGTTGCCCCTGCCTCCATTCGCATATAACTAAACCAGGTTACCGTGAGGCAAACCGTTCTTCGATTACTATGCACACCAATAGCCTTAATCCACTATTTAATTCATTGTGCAAAGAATATCGAAGAATTAGATTAGCACACGTAACCCCTCCGTTCTTATCAATTAAAGCAATCCTATCACATAGTGAATTTCTATGTCAACACTTGGAAATTGTCCTCAAACTTATTGCTTACATTTATTTTTCAATCTATTTAATACTAATCTGCCTGTGAGTGGGGTTTAATTTAATAGTTCGAAATTTCTATCAGGTTACCATCAGGATCTCTAATATACACAGATGTTATAGGAGCTAATGCTCCAATTCTATGAACAGGACCTTCTTCAATAGGTATTCCACAGCTATCCAAATGTACAATCACTTCTGATAGCGGGACATCTGTTATAAAACATAGATTAGCACTACCGGACATGGGTGTTTTTGCTTTGGGTTCAAACTCTTTACCTACTTCATGCAGGTTTATCTTCTGTTGTCCAAAGTGAAGTGCCTTTCTTCCCTCTCCAAAAGTGATAATTTCCATCCCTAATACTCGGCTATAAAAATCACAGGTTATATCCATATTTTTAACAGTCAAAACCAAATGATCCAATCGAGAGATATTAATGATGATCAGCCCCTTTTCAAGGTTATACTACAAAGTAAATGACACGATATAAAATCGTGGTAGCTATTCATCGATCCGCAACGTGTCGGCATCTGCTATTAAAGCCACTTTTCTATCTGAATGCCAGCTTTGCAACCATATTGTCCTTTCGTCCAGGCAATAGTTTTATTTCAGTTTAGAAAGAAGCAACCCCAGCTCACCTTCGTCCAAATGTCTCCATTGCCCCCGCTCCAGCTTGTCCAAGGTAATATTCATGATTCGGATCCGCTCCAGCTTCAGCACCCTATACCCCAAAGCCTTGCACATTCTACGGATTTGTAGATTAAGACCTTGGGTTAAAATAATTCGAAACTCATATTCGCTTTGCCAATATACCTCACAGGGTTTGGTGATGACGTCCAATATTTCGACACCGCGAGACATGGCCCACGTAAACTCGTCTGTAACGGATTTGTCCACGGTTACTACATATTCTTTCTCATGACCATGCTCGGAGCGCATCATTTGATTCACAATCCCTCCGTCGTTGGTTAATAAAATCAGTCCCTCCGACGCTTTATCCAGCCTGCCGATGGCAAAAATTCGTGAAGGATAGTTGACATACGTAATAATATTGCCCGCGACCTGTTCCGCTGCCGTACAAACAATGCCGACAGGCTTATTCAGGGCTAAATATACAGGTTCGCTATGATTAGTAGGAATGGCTTTCCCGTCGATCAATACAATATCCTGTGGCTCTACATCCGCACCTGCTTCACAAACATTTCCATTTATCGTAATTCGACCTGCTGCAATCAATCTGTTGGTTTCCCGGCGTGAGCAGAATCCGGTTTCGCTTATGTACTTGTTAATTCGCATAATCCACCTGCTTCTGGTTGTAGTATTGGGTTCTAAATGAAACAATGAAGCTTGTACTATTTTTCCGACTAAAAAAACACCTGATTGTTCTTGCTTAATCAGATGTTCGCCTTTTAGGACTGCACTATGCTTGCCCGGCTTATTTGCTACTGCTGCCGCCGCTTTTATTTCTGGTTGGTTTGACAGTACCGCCTTTTGCGCCACCTGTCGCTTTGCTTCCCGGTGCGCCTGTAGAAGCGCTTTTTACCCTGACGGGCTTCGCTGTTTTGTTCCAGCGTGTCCAGCCCTTACTACCTGTACCTCTGCCTGTTCCGCCGCCCTTACTTTTTGCACCCATGTGATCACTCCAATAGTTTTCGTTCAGACTTAACTAAGCTATCATACCATTACTTTGGACATAATGCCTGCTTGATTTAAAAATAGCGACAAATAACCTCGTTCCTCTGGCTAAAGGCTGTACACAATAAAGATACGCATAAACCTGTCCTTTTAAACGATACACGTTAGATTTATCCATGAATTTGTAGTATTTTTGCCTATGCACAGGTAATAATGAAATATGAAGCTATAGAATGTTTTAAATACTTAGTCTTGAAGGAGTGAAACACATGTCTGTTGATGTTTATCTTAACTTTAATGGAAATTGTCGTGAAGCAGCGGAGTTTTACGCAGAGGCATTTGGGACTGAGAAACCACAAATCATGACGTTCGGTGAAGCACCGCCCAACCCCGATTATCCTCTACCGGAAGAAGCGAAAAATTTGGTCATGCACACGCGGCTTCAAATTGATGGTAGTAATGTAATGTTTTCAGACGTTTTCCCTGGTATGCCTTTTATGGATGGGAACAATATCAGCTTGGCTATTGTTAATAAAGACGAAGAGAAAATTCGATCGTACTTTCATAAATTAAAAGAAGGAGGAACCGTAAGCATGGAACTTCAAGAAACATTCTGGAGCAAATGTTACGGTAGCCTTAAAGATAAGTTCGGAATTGAATGGCAATTAAGTTATGATAACGGAATGACCGACAGTTAGGCTGTTATATTACCCTACGATAGTTAAGCCCTCGCAAGCTATTCTGATTGAATACTTTGTGAGGGCTTAATATCAGCTTAAAGTTACTCTATACAGCAGCCTTAGAATTCTTCCAAAACCTTGGATTTGTCTCCATGAATCTTATCCAGGTGATCCTCTCCCCAGTAGCATAAATGGTCTAGCGCGGGTTTTAATCCCCAGCCGTAGTCCGTTAACTCATACTCCACTTTAGGAGGGATTTCATTATAAACCTTTCGTGTAACGATCTCATCCTTCTCTAGGCCTCTGAGCTGAGTGGTCAGCATTTTTTGTGTAATGCCGGGTATTAACCGACGAAACTCAGACGTTCGTTTCCGTCCTGTCATCAGATGGTAGATAATCAAAGGCTTCCATTTCCCTCCCATCACCTCTAAAGCCGCTTCCACTCCAACTTGATACTTCTTTTGAACCCTATTTTTTGTCTGTTCAGTCATTTCTTAATCCTCCCACTATAAATTAATGTTTTCTCGTGTTTCCTCACTCGTTCTTCGATTTTCAATCCTTGACTGATGGAGAGCTG
>NZ_SLTL01000006.1:0-234964 GCF_014858585.1 Paenibacillus sp. 23TSA30-6
TGGCAATTTACAACTGAGCAAGCGAGAGGGAAATTAAAGCACCTCTATCCTGAAATTTGATTCGGCCAAGGTACTAGGATAAATGCCAAATAAAAAAGGCTGAAAAGACAATGCTGTCTCTTCAACCTTAAAATTAAATGAGCTGTCATAGTGAATACCCATCACTTTGTACCGCCAGATTAGTAAGAATAAGAAAACTCATTTTTAAATTCGTCTACCCGCTGAATGGTTTTCAGAATATTCCGGCCTTCACGGGTGCCATCAATAATACGACGAGCTTGTTTGCTATCCCCGATATTAACGACTTCTACTTGATGTTCCTTACCATATTCGAGCAAGCTGTCCATAAGCGGACTGAATGAACGCATACCCAAGCATACGAAACCGAGGTCAAAAGGAATCTCAAACTCCTGTTCTCCGTGTTTTACTTTGAAACGGTCGCTGCACACTTCTGTCAAAGCAGTTTCCGTATGAACGTTCACTTCCCGCTCTTCCACCATTTTCATCATGGAAATCCGGGTAATCATATCCAGATCTTTGCCCAGTAAGGGCATCATCTCAATAATGGAAACTTCTTGAGCGCCACGCTCTGCGTAATATTCGACAACGTCCAATCCCACGGCTCCGCCACCGACTACAGCAATGCGTTTGCCTTCAAACTCCTGGAAGTTCTCCATGTTGTGCAAAAGATCAAAGATAGAGAATACTTTTGTGCCCGGTTTGCCCAGTTGAGCATGCAGACCTGCAATTGGTGGAAGCAGTGGTGTGGCCCCCGTTGCATTGACAATAATATCAGGATTCAAAGCAGTAATCATCGCCAGATCTGCTTGGGTTCCTGTGATAATATCCAGATTGGTCAGTTGTTTGGTGCGTTGAATCAGATAATCTGGGAAATCATTGATACGCGTTTTGTCCGGCAAGCGGGCAATATCACGAGCCAAGCCACCCAGTTCTGCTTTTTCTTCAAAGAGGGTTACTTTGCAGCCTACTTCGGCTGCCGTACATGCTGCTTCCATCCCAGCGGTCCCCCCACCAATAACAACAACTTGGACGTTATTCCTAACGCGTTGTTTCCGGTATTCAGCTTCCTTGAACAGGTCAGGATTTACAGTACAGCAAATCGGTTTGCTCTTGGAAATGCGATGATCGGCACAGCCGATGTTGCAGGAAATGCATTTTCTAAGCAAATGCTCGTAGCCGTTCTGCACTTTAAGCACCCAGTTCGGTTCTGCAATCAAGCCTCTGCCCATAGCCAGAAGATCGGCGTCACCTCTCTCCAAAATATCCTGCGCAGCTTGTGGGCTCCGAATATTACCTGAGGTCATCGTGACCTTTCCGAATTTTTCTTTTACCGCTTTGGCCATATAAGAGCGCCAACCATCCGGCAGGTTCATCCCATCAATCTGGAACTGAATGGAATCATTCAGAGCAGCAGAAACGTTCAGAATATCTACCTCATCATTAAGATACTCCAGTAACTCCAGTGTATCCTCCAGTGTGTTCCCACCTTCTGTGAACTCTTCCGCACTAAAACGTAAGCAAATAGGAAAGAATGGGCCCACCACGGAACGAATTTCATCAATGACTAATCTGGTAAAACGGGTACGGTTTTCTGCGCTGCCGCCAAATTCATCCGTACGTTTATTATACATCGGCGAAAGAAACTGACTCAGCAAGTAGGAATGACCTGCATGAATTTCCACACAGTCAAAGCCGGCCCGTTGCGCTCTTCCTGCTGCTTCTCCGTATTTGCGCACAATGGCGTAAATTTCTTCTTTTTGCAAAGGTCTTGGAATCGCTCCACCCTTTTTAGAAGGAATATTCGAAGAAGATACGGGTTGAACTCCATTCAATCGTCCAGCATAGGCCGAAGCACCCGCATGGTTAATTTGGACAGAGACGCAAGCTCCATAGGAGTGCAGGGCTTCTGTTAGTCTAAACAGTCCGGGAATAAACTGATCGTTATCCATACGCAGCTGGGTTGTTCCGTTCGTACCCATTGGGAAATCCAAACAAACATTTTCTACTGTTATCAGACCAGTACCACCTTTGGCCCGTTGCACGTAATAGTCAATATGATCCTGAACAAAGCTTCCGTCCATGGCAGCAAAGTTAGTTCCCATCGGGGGCATAACAACCCGGTTTTTCAAGGTCATGCGTCGTATGGTCAGAGGTTCAAAAATAGCAGGATAGTGGTTCATTGTTCTTCCTCCTTGCGAGTTTGCAGATTTCATGTTCATTTTAAATTTTAGTAAAACATTCTCATATGTGATTTTTTTCACTTTTAGGAATATCGAATGTTTGTTAGTACGATCATTCCTTATGACTTGATTTTATATCATCTGATCTATAAATTCTAATGCTATTTTATGCATCGAATCATAGTTTCAATCTATAGATTGAGTTAGAAAAGGAACAAGCTTGTAAGAACTGTCTCTTTTGTGTAAACAAAAATCATGCTTATATCCCATTACCTACCTGCTTATCCGTTATTTTGAATCCGAAGCGTACACGCTCTATCCATCCTTCACTCTCGTATCTGTCCAGCAGCCCAGTCTAAGCTTTAATTCCATTCATGTAAATGTGAAAATCCAGACATATCTTTGGGGTATTATCCTCTAAAACGAAGAAAAAGCTGTAAATATTCGATATATCGTAACTTTCTACCGTTTAACCAAAGCGTTTTATAGGCTATATTAAATTTTAAGTAATAGGAATAAGAAATAGGGAGGTTTATTCATGTTTAAAAATGCTTTTAAGACGTTTGGCGTCATTGGTAATATTGAAGCGATTTCATATCTGTTGCTTGTATGTATCGCTATGCCGCTTAAATACGCAGCCGGGATGCCGCAAATGGTAAGCTGGGTGGGGATGATCCATGGGGTACTGTTCGTGGCTTATGTAGTTGCAATTGTAGCCATGTTGATTTTTCGCAAATTGACGGTATTACAAGGGCTTATAGCTTTGATTGCCTCGCTGCTGCCGTTCGGTCCTTTCATCTTTGACCGTAAGGTGCTGAAGAAGGCGGAAGCGCGTATGGATCATGCTACTCCTGTTAAAGCTACATAGGCACATACAAAAATAATTTTACGTAAAAACACGGCTTTCCGGGGCCTCTGTAACCTTGGAAAGCCGTGTTTTTATTTGGTATTGTAAAATGTTATTTTCCGAAATTCTCCAAGCTTTCGTAATAGTCATCTGACGGAGATTGAAAAAGGGGCGCCCCACTTTGTCATGATTTCATTCCTTTATATTATGTAATCTTATAGACAAATCCTCCACTAATCTCTTGGGTAATTTACACTCATAATGTCCATAAAAGGAACTTTGTCCGTTTCACCATTACTCTCTACATGAACCCTGCCCGTTCTCGGGTCCATTTTAACGATCTGCCCGCGGGTTGGTTCTTGACGTCCCCATACGGTCAACACGACTTCGGATTGCTCTTGCTGTGCTTCTGCAAGCTGGTTCCCGATTTCCTCCAGCACAAATTCATCCCGGGTAGGCCGTTTGGCCACCTTCGCCTTTGCCACTTGCTTTCACCCTTCCTTTACTGCAAAATCAAATTCATTCTATTTTACCATACTTTTCATCATTTGGTGCTGGGAATCTGAGTTAAATCGTGTCACTTGCGTATAAAAAAGAACCGATTTTCTCACGAACAAGAAAATCGGTTCTCAAAGCTGGTCAGCCAGGGAGCAATTCCATATCCTTTTTTATTTGATCAGCTGTGGAATGTAATTCGCTATATTATAAATAGGTGCGCTGCTCTGCTGAGTAAGGGCCAGAATTAAGGCGCCTTCCAGCATGGAAATAATAAGTACCGCCAGACTATGTGCCTTTTCCTCTGTCCATCCCGCTGTCTGAAGACGTTCCATATAGATATGTTGCCAATCTGTAAACGTATTCACGCAGGCACGCCGCAACGATTCGCTGATGCAGGAAGTTTCCGCAGCAGCCCAAAATCCCATAGGCATAAAGCCATTAAAGTTCGTTTGGTCCGCTTCCTCAGCTGTATTGCGGATGAAATCCTGTATGGCGAGCACAGGGTCCTCTTTCCCTGATAGCGTTTCTTTCAACTTTTGCTTAATAAACTCATTCCCTCTTCTGATGCATTCCAAAGCCAATTCCTCTTTGCCACGCGGAAAATAATAATAAAGCGAGCCTTTCGGTGAGCCACTCTCCGCAAGAATCTGATTGAGTCCGGTAGCGTGGTAGCCCTGATGAAAAAAGAGCTTCGAAGCGGTTTGTACAATATTTTCATATGATTCGGGTTTAGCAGCCATATACAGCATCCTTCATTAATATAATATTTACAATTTTTATTTTGACAAAAAAATAACTTCACGTTTATTATATATAGACCGATCACTATAATTCAATACCCATCAATTTTATTGGAGGAACAAAAACAACATGAGTACAATGAGTCAAACAAGCCCTCCGTCTGATCCCAAGACGTTCAAGGTACTGCCTATTATGATTGCCCTGCTGCTTAGCGGCTTTATCGGAATGTTCAGTGAAACGGCGTTGAACATTGCGCTGAATGATTTGATGCAGATTTTGCACATTACAACAGCAACAGCCCAATGGCTAACCACGGCCTTTCTGCTGACACTCGGTATTTTGGTACCTGTATCGGGCTTGCTGCTTCAAACCTTTACGACAAGACAGCTTTTCGTCACATCACTGCTGTTCTCTATTGCGGGTTGTCTCGTTGCTGCGTTAGCACCAAGCTTTACGGTGTTATTGATCGCTCGCATTCTTCAAGCCGTCGGTACGGCGCTCTTATTGCCGTTGATGTTTAACACCATTTTGATCATTTTCCCGGCTGAAAAGAGAGGCGCAGCTATGGGGATCATCGGATTGGTTATTATGTTTGCTCCTGCGGTTGGACCTACGATTGCGGGTCTGGTGCTGCAAAATCTGTCCTGGCACTGGATTTTCTGGATCTCCCTTCCGTTTCTGATTCTTTCGCTGATTTGCGGTATCTTGTTTATGCAGAATGTTTCAGAGATTACAAAACCGAAAATTGACGTTTTATCTATTCTGCTGTCTTCTATTGGCTTCGGTGGCGTTGTGTTCGGTTTCAGTAAATCAGGAGAAGGCGGCGAAGGCTGGGCTAGCCCGGTTGTTTTGCTCCCTCTGATCATCGGATTGGTATCTTTGATTCTGTTCTCTGTACGCCAGTTAAAAATGAAGCAGCCTATGTTGAATTTGCGCGTCTTTAAATATCCGATGTTTGTTATCGGCGTTGTGATGGTCTTCCTGTGTATGATGACGATCCTTTCTACAATGCTGATTCTCCCGCTCTTTTTGCAAAAAGGGCTGGCCCTGTCCGCGCTGTCTGCAGGATTGGTGCTTCTGCCCGGCGGAATTATCAACGGTCTGTTGTCACCCATCATGGGCTCCCTGTTCGATAAATTCGGTCCAAAATGGCTCGTTATTCCGGGACTTGTGATCGTTGCCGCTGTCTTGTTTTTCCTATCCGGCATTACGACGACATCAGCTATCGTACTCATTATTGTGCTGCATAGCTGCCTGATGATCGGTATTTCCATGATCATGATGCCTGCTCAGACGAACGGTCTGAATCAGTTGCCGATGGATCTGTACCCGGACGGTACAGCTATTATGAGTACGCTCCAGCAAGTTGCTGGTGCAATCGGTACAGCCGTGGCGGTTAGCATTCTCTCCAAGGGCATGGAAAGCTATTTGAGTCAATCCAGTATGCCGAAATCTGTAGAAGAATTGGCGAATGCTATGGCGTTTGGATCACAGAATTCTTTCTTCTTTGCCATGATTGTCAGTGTAATTGGATTAATTCTTGCGTTCTTCATTCGCAGAGTTCATGTAGAAAAAGGGGCTGCTCAAGCTCCCATGCATTAATTAATAAATTCTTTATATCTCAAACTAAAAATATCTTAAAAAACTTAAAGGCTGCTAACCAACTCACTCTTGGTTAAGCAGCCTTTTTCTTATAACTCTATATACATATTCATACAATTACATATTTACAAAGCTCCCCCATTTGGTTACGATATGATTCATGAAGTAAAGTGTAAAAATTACGATTACTATTAAGGAGGATTCCCTGTTGTTTAAGCGAACGTATTTTAAACTATTTATACCTGCGGTAATGGTGGTGATAATGGCAGCATGCGCTTCATCTCCATCGGCTGCACCACAAGATAAAAGTGTGACCTTATTGTTCAATGTGCAAAGCCCTTCTATAGATCCTCATGCGGATGTAAATTACACAGCCGTTCGGGCTGGAGTAAGTGAAACACTGATCAAAGTGAACAAGGATCTCAAGCTGGAAGCTTGGCTTGCAGAGAAATGGAACAGCAAGGACGGACAGCACTGGACCTTCAACATCCGACCGGGCGTGAATTTCCATAGCGGTAAAGCCGTCGATGCCGCTGCTGTCAAAGCATCCTTGGAAAGAGCACAGAAGCTCAATCCATCGCTCAAAAATGCGCTGCATATCCGTGATATTCATGCAGACGGACAGATTTTGAGTATTACGACAGACAAGCCTTTCCCCGAATTTGTATCTGAGCTGGTTCATCCGAATACCGCTATTATAGACACCACAGCTACAGGTGACTTCCCATCGGGAACGGGACCGTTCAAGGTTGTCAGTTTCCGTGCCGGAAGTGAACTGAATTTGGATCGCAATGATCAATATTGGAACGGTGAAGTAAAGTTGAAGCATGCAAAGTTCATGTTTAACGAAGACGCCAATGCACGTCAGCTTGCTTTTCAGGCCAAAACTGCCGATATTGTGTATCGTCCGCCAATTGAAAGTCTGGAGCTGCTGAAAGCTGATTCCACCGTTAAGGTTGATTCGCTTCCTAGTCTGCGGACGCATCAACTTATTTACAATATGAACAATA
This sequence comes from Paenibacillus sp. 23TSA30-6, assembly GCF_014858585.1. Classification (NCBI taxonomy): domain Bacteria; kingdom Bacillati; phylum Bacillota; class Bacilli; order Caryophanales; family Paenibacillaceae; genus Paenibacillus; species Paenibacillus sp. 23TSA30-6. Next base: position 6,900 of record NZ_SLTL01000006.1, read on the forward strand.
CTGATCTGAAAAAGACGCCTGTGCGTAAAGCATTCGATAACCTGATCCATCGGGATGAGATTGCCAACGGTATCATGTCCGGTCAGGGAACCCCTGCTCAAGGCCCGTTCTTGTCGGACTTTCCTTTTTCACCGAAATATATTACGAGAAAGTTTGATTTGAATGCCACACGAGAAGGCTTCAAGCAAGCTGGATATACGGTGCAGAACGGAAAAGTTACGAACCCCGACGGCAAGCCACTTCATCTCACATTGTTAACTTACCAGTCGAGAGCGGAGCTTCCACTCATTTCACAACTGATTCAGGCTAACGCTAAGGAGCTCGGCATTACGATTGATATCCGTCAGGTTGATAATATTGACGAATATCTTGCCGCTCATCAGGATTGGGATTTAGCGACTTACAGTAGCATTACAGCCCCGCGCGGTGATGCAAGCTATTTTCTGAACGCGGCTTACATGCCTGAGGGAGCATTGAATTACGGGCGTGTGCGTGTACCAGAACTGGAGGCTATGATTACACAACTGAACACAACCGTGAATGAGGAACAACGCAACAAGCTGGCGCTGGAGGCTGTCACGCTGATTGACCAAGAAAATCTGCAATCCTTTCTGGTCCATCCCAACAACGTAGTGGCCTATCGCAATTACGTACTTAACTGGGTAACAAGCCAAAGTGAATACTACCTGCTGACCCAGGACCTGGATGTGAACTAGCATGCTCAAATCCATCGCCAAAAAGTTTCTTGAACTTGTATTGTTCTTTCTTATTCTTTCCTTTGTGAGCTTCTGTCTGCTTAAGCTTGTTCCGGGCGATCCCGTCCGGAGCATTCTCCGAGTAGATGATGTAGCAGTGTCCAATCAGCAAATTGCAGATATGCGCAGCCAACTGGGGCTGGATCAGCCATTACCTGTGCAATATGGTAAGTGGCTGGTTCAGTTGCTTCAGTTTGATTTTGGACAATCTTATTTAACCCATCGTCCGGTATTTACAGAGTTTATGGAAAAACTGCCTTATACACTTCTGCTGACCGGAGGCTCTCTGTTCATTATGCTGCTGATAGCTCTCCCGTTGGGAACGATGGCTGCGCTGTACCGTAATCGCTGGATTGACAGTGCAAGTCGTGTGTTTGCCTTAATCGGTTCCTCGATTCCTAGTTTTTGGCTGGGGCTTTTGTTTATCGAGTGGTTTGCGGTTAAATTGCGCATTTTGCCGTCTATGGGTGAAGGAACCGTTTTTCATTTGGTACTCCCTTCCCTTACCTTGGGATTGGCAATGGCGGCCGTCTATGTACGAATGATCCGCGCAAGTCTGATTGAAAGCTCGGGGCAAGATTTTATCAAAGCGGCACAAGCCCGTGGAATCAGCCCAGTTCGCATTTTTTTCAGACACATGTTCCGTCACAGTCTTGTTCCACTCATAACGGTATTCAGTGAGAGTATAGGCAGCCTACTGGGAGGCACGGTCGTGATTGAAGTGCTATTCGCCTATCCGGGGCTGGGCAAATGGATTGTAGATGCTATTGCCGCGAGAGATTACCCCATTATTCAGGGCTATACCGTATTTATGGCCATGTTCATTGTATGTATTAATATCTTGGTAGAGCTGTCCTACCGTTGGGTCAATCCTGAAATCGCTTTGAAGGAGAAACGTTTATCATGATAAAATCCGTACATGCGGAAAACAGGCGGCTCACCAGGACACGATTGTCCAAAGCATGGATCGTGTCGCTCTCCATCCTGCTCATTCTTGCAGCAATTACAGTCGTTCCGTTCCTTGCTCCGCAAGATCCGTATCGTATCCAGATGGGGAATCGGCTTCAACCGATCAGCGCTACGCACTGGCTGGGAACCGATCATTTGGGAAGAGATGTGTTATCGAGAGTGATAGCAGGAGTTCAGACGACTGTCGGAACCGGTTTGTTGATTTTGGCCGTTTCACTGGTTGTCGGGGTTCCTCTTGGTCTGCTTTCAGGATTTATTGGAGGCTGGATGGATCGTGTATTCAAACGGGTGGTCGATGCCTTCATGACATTACCTGATTATATTTTTGCCATTGTACTGAGCGGCTTGCTCGGACCAGGCTTAGTGAATCTTATTTTCGCGGTGACTGCGGTAAAATGGGTTGGTTATGCACGGCTGGTGCGCAGTACCGTTCTGGCTGAAAAGCAAAAGGATTACATTTCGTTATCCATACTGGCGGGTACCTCCTCCCTGCGGATTGTCATGCGGCATATTCTCCCCCATGCAATTGGGAATGTTTTGGTACTGGCTACGCTGGATATTGGCAAAATCATTTTAATGATTGCCTCCCTATCCTTTTTGGGCTTAGGTCCACAGCCGCCAATACCCGAATGGGGCACCATGCTGAATGAAGGACGAGTGTATTTTCAAATGGCTCCCCATCTAATGCTGGTTCCCGGGATAGCTGTCGTGCTAACAGTGCTACTGGCGAACGTGCTTGGAGACAAGCTGCGCGACCGTTATGATGTTAAAACCCGGACGGAGGAGTGAACAGCACATGCTGACTATTGAAGGCTTGACAATTCGATCAAAAGCAAAAATAATTGTAGAGCAACTGGGACTTGCCGTTCGTCAGGGGGAATGGTTTGCACTTGCCGGCGAAAGCGGTAGCGGCAAAAGCATGACTGCGTTCGCTATTGGTGGCCTGCTCCCCTCTTCTGTTAAAGCGGAAGGAATCATTGCGTGGAAGGACAATAATTTGCTAGCCCTATCCGCTAAACAAAGACGTTCCTTGCTTGGTAGTGAAATATCTTACATTTTTCAAGACTATCACGGGGCCTTCACCCCCTTTTTACGTGTGGGCAGCCAACTGGACGAGCTGATGCGCGCTCACGGCAAACAAGATCGCAAGGCGCGTAAGCAGCGCTGTATCGAGGTGCTGGAGCGCGTACAGCTTCCCGCCGAGCGTGTGTACCGCAGCTATCCGTTCCAGCTCAGCGGCGGTCAATTGCAACGGGCGGCTATTGCGGCTGCACTGCTGCTGGAGCCAAAGTTGCTCATTGCGGACGAGCCAACAACCGCGCTGGATACGCTCACAGCTCATCGGGTGCTCCAGCTCATTGACCAAATCCGGACGGAAACAGGTATTTCCGTCTTGTGGATCACTCACGACCTGCGGCATGTACGCAAGTATGCGGATCGAATCGCAGTGATGCGTGCAGGTTCACTGGTTGAAACTGGCGAAACGCAAGCGGTGCTGAATCATCCGGCCCACACGTATACACGTCGCCTACTGGCGGCTATTCCGCCGCTGGCTCCGGGCGCTCCAGCACGTTTGCCATACAACAGCACCGAAGAACAGATCGCATCGGAAAGGAGCGCTTTACATGAATGATCAAGCCACCTGCGCTCAGCGGCAAGACACGTCTAATCCTGTCGTTACCGTCTCTGGTTTGACGAAGGCTTACGCGGGAGGCAAAACAGTGCTACAAGATGTTGCACTGTCGATCTCACCCAGAGAATGTCTGGGCGTCGTCGGAGAAAGTGGCAGTGGGAAAAGCACACTCGCTCGCTGTATTTTGACATTGGACCCGTTTGATCAAGGTGAGCTTAGACTGGATGGACAGTCTTTCCGGGGGTTAAAGCGGAGCGAATTAAAACGGATTCGCAGCAGGCTGGGTGCGGTATTTCAGCATCCTGCTGCGGCTATGAACCCCAGACTAACCATCCTGCAATCACTGATGGAACCACTGGACCAGCTCAAGTACTATGTTCCTTCCTTTATGGCGGGTATGCCCTCAGGACGTCGGGATATAGCAGAACATCTGCTTGGTATGGTAAAGCTTCCAGCCAGCTATCTGGATAAGTTTCCACATCAGCTCAGCGGTGGGGAAAAGCAGCGTGTAACCATCGCGCGCGCCATCAGCACAGAGCCGGATTTTATCGTATTGGACGAGCCAACAGCAAGTTTGGATGTGACCACACAAGCCACCGTTTTGAATCTGCTCAAGGATTTACAGGATGAGCTTGGGCTGGCTTATCTGTTTATATCCCATGATCTGGCGGCTGTGCACTTTATGAGTGATCGAATCATGGTCATGAAAGATGGCAGTGTGCTTGAGCATTTTTCCAAAGAAGCATTATTTCATTCGGATCGCCATCCCTATACACAATCGTTACTGGAGGTTTTTTCAACATGTTGCCTTCCCACCGAGCCTATCTTGCTTTAGCTATCCCTTTAATTATTTCGACGATTACAACCCCGCTGCTCGGTGCGGTGGATACAGCAGTAATCGGTCATTTGAGCTATTCTGCATATTTAGGCGGTGTAGCAGTGGGTACTCTCATTTTCAATACTTTATATTGGCTGTTTGGCTTTCTGCGAGTCAGCACATCAGCTTTCACGGCACAAGCCGCGGGGGCACAAAATAACGGCCAGAGCATAGCCGCTCTCATGCGCCCACTGGCCATTGCTTTACTCATCGGTGCGGCATTCATTGTGTTGCAAAAGCCGATCCTGCTAGCTTCTCTACAGTTAATACATCCTGCTCAGGATGTGGCGGCGCAGGCAGCGATTTATTTTAACATTCGTATTTGGGGAGCCCCTCTTACACTGGTGAACTATGTGCTGCTCGGCTGGTTGATGGGTTTGTCCCGCGTGAAGGCGACATTGTTTTTGCAAATTTCGATGAATGTAATCAATATGGTATTGGCTATTGTATTCACACAAATCATGCATTGGAATGTCACTGGTGTGGCAAGCGCTACTCTGATTGCGGAAGTTCTTGCATGTGTATTTGGTCTTGTGCTGGTGTTCCGTTCATCGATTTGGAGAGAATGGAAGCGAAGCGGGCCGATGAATTGGCGAGGATGGTTTGGAGTCTCAGAGTTGAAAAGTGTCATGGCGACGAACCTTGATCTCATGATTCGTACAGCCTGTCTGCTGACGATGTTTAATCTGTTTACGGCGCGCAGTGCGAGCTTTGGAACCGATCAGTTGGCAGCGAACGCTATTTTGTTGCAGATCCACTACATTATAGCTTACTTTTTTGACGGGTTTGCTAACGCCAGCAGCATCATGACGGGGCAGGCCCGTGGTGCCCGAGATCGGAAAATGCTCCAAAGAGTTATCCACTTGTCCTGGTTCTGGACGCTGGTTACCAGCGTAGTGACGGGAGGATTGTATTTGGCACTGAAAGAGCCGCTTATCTCACTGTTTACGGATAATGCTACAGTGATTAGCCTTACAGGCCCTTACAATGGCTGGCTTGTGGCCTTTCCGCTAGCTGCCGGACTGGGACTGGTATTCTACGGTGTGTTTACGGGGATGTTGGTAACGTACCCCATCCGTAATTCTATGATGATTTCATTGGTCTGCTTTTTGATCGCTCTCTTCTGGTGCGTTCCTCATTATGGGAATCATGGACTTTGGCTGTCCTTTATCGTGTTTGCATTAGGACGGTCACTGTTTCTTATGATCTACTTGCCTCGGTTGCATAGGATATAGCAGCTTATAGTGCTGACGAACGTGTTAATGCGTGCGCTTCTATAACAGCTACGCGGACGGATCATTCTTACGATCGCTGACGCTTCTACAGAACGATTCCGTCCTCTCCGCTTGCTCTATGCTGTTTACATCATTATATTTTTAAACACCAAAACACACAAAAATAAGCCGCAAAACCTCGGATTATTGGAGGCTTGCGGCTTTTCTAGTTTTAGAATTTTTCCTTCGGTTTGTAAGATTGGCACACCTAAAAGCAGCGGAGAGGACGGAACGATTACGGAAAAGCGGTAGCGGTCGCCTTTGTCTCCAGATTTACACCGCTTAGTGTGATTCAATAAATCTGGAGACAACAGCGATTGGAGCAACGTTCCGTTCGCGGAGCGTCCACCACAAACACCTGCTTTACAACGTACTCAAAAGCAAAGGATGTCCCATACCATGTACGTGGCGTTGAGACATCCTATTTATGTTTATTAAGGGAATTTGTGTTTGGGAGTTGCAGACACTTCTATTCGCCTTGCGGAACAGTCAAGCCCAAGCCTTCGGCTACACGGCGACCGTAATCAGGATCAGCCTTATAGAAATGTCCAATCTGACGCAGCTTGATTTCATCACTTTCCACTGGCTTCATCGCACCCACGATGTTTTGTACCAGACGCGCACGCTCTTCTTCGCTGAGCAGACGGTACAGGTCACCCGGTTGAGTGTAATGGTCATGATGGTCATAAGCTACACTTTGAGCTTCACCTGATACTTCAAAAGGAACGATGTTGTGTGCTGGTGACTCTTTGGGTCCACTGAGGCTGTTGGGCTCGTAATAGACCGATCCGCCGCCATTGTCGTCACTGCGCAATGCACCATCACGTTGATAGTTGTGTACTTCCGCATGTGGACGGTTGATCGGCAACGAATTGTGATTTGCGCCTACACGGTAGCGATGTGCGTCTCCATAGGCAAACAGGCGTCCTTGCAGCATTTTATCCGGAGATGCTTCAATACCTGGAACGAACGAACCCGGAGAGAACGTTGCCTGCTCTACTTCTGCAAAATAGTTCTCGGGATTGCGATCCAGCACCATGCGTCCCACTTCGATCAGCGGGTAATCCTTTTGCGACCATACCTTCGTCACATCAAATGGATCAAAGCGGTATGTGTCCGCATCCTCCACAGGCATAATTTGTACATGAAGCTTCCATGCAGGGAAGTCGCCCTTGTCGATGGCATTAAACAGATCTTCGGTATGATAATCTGGGTTTTCACCGGCAATTTTGGCAGCCAGTTCTACATCGAGATTTTGTACGCCTTGCTCTGTTTTAAAATGATATTTCACCCATACCGCCTGCCCTTCGGCATTGACCCACTTGAATGTGTGGCTACCGAATCCATGCATATGTCTGAGTGTAGCGGGAATGCCGCGATCGGACATCAGAATGCTTACTTGATGCAGCGATTCAGGAGATAAGGACCAGAAATCCCAAACGGCATTAGGGTTTTTCAGATGAGTCTGGGGGTGACGTTTTTGCGTATGAATAAAGTCCGGAAATTTGATAGCGTCCCGGATGAAAAATACAGGTGTGTTGTTGCCTACAAGATCGTAGTTGCCTTCCTCCGTATAAAACTTCACCGCAAAACCACGCGGGTCGCGTACCGTATCGGATGAGCCTTGCTCACCGGCAACCGTAGAAAAACGGATAAACATCGGTGTGCGCTTGCCCACCTCAGATAAAAAGCTTGCTTTTGTATAGGCAGATAAATCATTAGTGACTTCAAAATATCCGTGCGCCCCTGCGCCCTTGGCATGAACCACGCGCTCCGGCACACGTTCCCGGTTAAAATGCGCGAGCTTTTCCAGCAGATGCACATCCTGAATCAATGTAGGCCCGCGTGATCCAGCCGTTATGGAATTTTGATTATCACCGACAGGAGCGCCCCAGCTGGTAGTCAGGTTGGTTGGTTGTTTACTCATCATTGAAATCACCTCTTGAATGAATTGGTTGGATATATGCTGTAATCAAAAAACCTCCCGCCTCTGGTGCCGAATATCTGAAAAAACCAGGGGGAAATTCAGACGGCTTCAAGATCGAGAGGTCTATTCTATTTAAACATGAATTCCATTTTAGATAATGAAGATTTCAGGAAGATTTGAAAAAGGTTTGACGAAGATTAGAGCAGCAGCTGCTCTCTGTCGAGAAAATCCAGTATATCCTGAACCGACTGGGTAATCTCCCGGCCTTCAGTGAATACGATGAGTTCAGGCTCCAAAGGTGCTTCATAAGGCGCATCAATACCGGTAAAATGGCGTATTTCTCCGGCTCTTGCCTTCTTGTACATGCCTTTGGGATCACGTCGCTCGCATTCCTCCAGACTGCACTGGATATAAATTTCATAACAGCCTTCCTGCTGCAAGATATCCTTTACCATTTCACGATCCTCACGATAAGGAGAGATCGTAGCGCAAATCGTCAACACCCCCGCATGTGACATCAGCTTCGCTACTTCAGCAATACGACGGATGTTTTCTTTGCGGTCAGCGGGCAGGAAACCCAGATTGCGATTTAAACCATGCCGAACATTATCCCCATCCAAAATAAACGTGTGTATGCCTCGTGCAAATAGTGCTTTTTCCAGTGTGGAGGATACCGTTGATTTTCCCGAGCCAGACAGCCCCGTAAACCAAAGTACCGGGCTTTTATGTCCATTCAGAAGCTGGCGCGCTTGCTTGTCAACGTCTGACGCATGCCAGGTGACGTTCTCATTTGGATTCATTCAGCACTCTCCTTTTTTATAACTTATCACTGTATATGGTTTTTGAAACACGTCCCCCAGCTTTAGGAAAGGCCGTATTTAAAGGCGTTCAAGGTACGCTGTCCTGCTGTATGATCCAGCACCGCAAAAACAATCCGGTCAAACAACAATCCATATCCTTCATCTACAAGCACTTGCTTGAACCAGACGGCAACCTCTTCCGGCTTATTGCGGAATACCCCACAGCCATAGGCTCCCAGCACAAGATGCTCTACCCCGTTTTGCGCAGCCAAACTGAGTATGTAACGGATTCGCTCCAGCATCACTTCGCCAATCCGATTTACCTGCTCTGGCTCCCGTTCTCGCACGACTCCAACATTAACAGCAGGTGCGGTCAGGAAAGCGACTTGGTACGGCTTCTCCAGCAGCATTCCCTGATCATCCCGGAACACCGGAACATCAGGCGAATAAATCATATAATCCGAATAAAAACAGCTCCGCAGCTTCCGGTTGTGCTGGTACATCTCTTCCATTTGTGAAATACAGGGATACAATGCTGACGAACGAGCCAAGCTTTCCTCCTGTGCCTGACTTCCTCCGAGAAATCCGCCTCCCGGATTTTTGGCTGATGCAAAATTCAGACACGCCACGTGCTCCAGCTTCTCCGAAACCTGGAGCCTATACGCCGCCTCCAATGTGCTTTCTCCCGTAACTTCCATCTTCTCATGAATCGTCTGTTGCGTCAGCCGAGAAGACTCTAATGCGCCTTTTGATAGAAGAATCTTTTCCTCCGCCTCTTGTTTTACAGCCACAAGCTGGGACGGTGCATATAGTTTCGAGCCTGTGATGGCATTGCTTACCTCTTGTGCAATATTCAATTGTGCCTGTTTGGTATTCGTATAATATCCATTCTCCAAAATAGATAGCGTTTCCTGCGCCATATGTGATCGAATATCCCGGTTGCTCCGGGTGTCCATGGTATGTTTCAAAATGTAAACTTTTCCACGTTAATTCCTCATTTCATATTACTTCATGCTACATAAAACGCGACCGGGGCTTGAATCGGTATAACTTGGACGGACGATGTCCGGCCGCCTTTCTATATTCATTCGTCTCTTCCACGAGTTCGGCTATTTTGCGACGGAAGGCTGCGGCCAACAGCTCCTTACCCAGAATAATTTCATATACCTGTTGAAGCTCGCTCAATGTAAACAGGGCTGGCATCAGGTGGAAAGCGATATCTGTATATTCTATTTTGCTGCGCAAACGCTCAATTCCGTACACAATAATTTTGGCATGGTCAAAAGCAATTCCTTGGGATTTCAGCACTTCTCGCTTGACCTCAATGGTTTTCCCCTTGAGAATTTCAGTCACTTTTACTTTGGCTGACAGGTGAATATCCCCGTGCTTCAATATAATGTTAATGTCTTGTTCCCATCTGTAACCGTCCGACTGATTCGTCCGCGTCTCCTGAGCCACATTGTAGTCCAACTCAAACCATTGGGCATCCGCAGCATCATCTCCGGCTTGTACCTCCAGTGAATCGTGGTCTACCAATGCCATGTAAGCGCAGCTGATGACCCGCGTACGTGGATCACGTGCTACATCTCCCCACGTATATAGCTGCTCCATATAAATCCGGTCTACATTCGTTTCTGTCTTAAGCTCACGTCGTGCAGCCTCTTCCAGGCTTTCATCCATCCCTACAAAGCCGCCTGGCAACGCCCACTGTCCCAGAAACGGATGCTCCCCCCTCTGGATCAGAAGTAGCTGGAGTGTCTTCTCCGGCAGCTTGCGGTAATTGTGCTGGAGCTGATCCATCACGGTAAAAAGCAGCATATCCACCGTTACCGATGGACGCTCATACTGATTGGCATCATATGCGGTCAAAAATTGTTCCTCCGTCAAGCCGTTATGATTGTGCTTCGATATATCTGTCACTTGCGTCACCTACCTGTTTATATTTGGGTAATAGTTGTTTCTAAATCAAGCAGCGAAAACAGCCTATCTAAATATTTTTTTATTTTATCTAATTGATAAAAACAAAATGTTAATATCAATAGAGTAATATATAAATCATGCTTCGTCAACAGCATCTTCATGAAATACGTCTCCAATCCAGATAAAGGACACCGCATTCCTATGTCTAAAAAAAGAAAAGAGAAGCCCTCGTTCTGTATCGACCGGGCTTCTCCGCCAGCTAAACCTGGCTTCCTTTACTTATACCAAAGATCTTCTATTTCAAGCTCCTGTAAACTGCTCAAAAACGATTTTGAGTTATCAACATAAAGCTCGGTATCGATATAGTACAGTTTTTTATCATGCAAACATTGATCAATATAATCTGTATTCAATATACTTTTATCCTCTACATTGGCGGCAAATGCCTGCAGCTTGGGGAGCGCGGTTTTCTGATATTCAAGCCACGAATGATGGAATCCGGCTGGTTCTTCCAGGCAATAGATGTCTTGGTACAGTGCTTCAGCAATCCCCTTCTTCCTGAGATAGTCAGATGAGAATGGCATACTTTTAAAATACCGACCTGTCATGGCAAATACGCGATAGCTCCAATGAGGGGCGCCATGATTGGATTGGCAAAAAAGATTCAGAAAGAATACAGAGTAGTGCATTTTTATCGTAATAATCTCATGCTTCTTTACTTCTGAAACTAAACGATCCGCCATCCGGCTATCAATGATCTCATCGAAATCAGCCAAAATGATTATATCATCGTCCTCAACCTTATCCCGCAAAATAGAGGCACTTTGGTTTCTTTGGCAAGCTTCGTTATGAAACGCGCTGTTGTAGCTAAGCAGACGCCAGTACCAGCGGTCAAAGTGATCCGCACCGCAGCTATCCACATTAAAATATAATGATTCCTTCTCTGGTTTGCGAAACAGCTCATCGGCATGAAATGGATGATGAATTACTTTGGGGCCAAGAACATCCGCTTTAAAGTTGAGGGGCTTCTCCAAATAGCTGAACGTCTTGTTGGCTTCGATCACATGCAGCTCGTCAATCCAGCAGGCGTTTTCTTTTATTTTGATATCAGCAATCCGGTTTTCATTAAAAAAAGGGCAAAATTCGTATATTTTCATAGCAGGAAGTCTCCTTTCACTATCATAGTATTTGGACGAACACCAATGCTTTGGCACAGATAGCCGGATATTAAGCGTACAAACTCAGTAATCGTCCGGTCTTCATAATGCAGTGAACTGTAATAGCAGGTTAAACTTAACCGATCATGTTTAAGGCTAGCCGTCATATTTAGCTTGTAAGCTGAGGGGTTGTCCGCCGCGTTCGTATTTCCGTAAGGAAGAGCCAAAGGCTCGTACAAATCATCAGCCAGCCCGTTCATTTCCTCGGATTGATAATGAAAAAGCATGTGTGTTCCGTCTTTTAGCGGCTCCGTATGGGAATTCATATCCTGTATCAAATATCGTAGAATAAAGTAATCCAGTCCTTCAGATGGAATATGCTGTAATGTGCGCTTAACATGCTCCAGTACAACCTCCCCATTTTTAGATAACCCCTCTTCCGGGATCTGAATTCGAATGGGATAAGCTCCGGCAAAAAAACCGATCGTACGATCAATTACAATCCCAGGCAAAAAGGACTCACGCTGATAAGACATCACATGGAGCAGCAAATCCGATTGCCTTTTCAATTGGAAACAAGCCTGCGACAATGCCGTAAGTATCAAGCTCAGCGGTGTAGTATGCTGCTTGACAGCCACCGCTTTTAAAAGGCGAATATGTTCCTCTCCTTCAAGCAAATCTTGTGTTATGGTAGTCATATGACGGTGGAGAGGCCGTGTCTCCGATTCCGTGTCAACCTGTAAAGAATTGCCGCCTTCCACAACCTTGGCCCAGAAGGCTGATGCGTCAGGAGGAAGGCCCTTTGCCGCATATTGTGTTAATCCCACGCACCAATCCCGATAGCTGCTTTCTTCCTCCCTATGCAGGAGCCAATCACTCCCCTTTTCCAGTAATAGAAGATGCCTCAAGTCTTCCAAAAAAATGTTTATGGATATCCCGTCAAAAATTAAATGATGGAACAGGAGCAATACCACCTGCCGTTTCTCTCCGCAATAATGGTCAAACAGCACGACTTTCCATAAAGGTCCAGCCCCGATGTCAAATCCATGCTGAGCATTCGAGCAGTATTCCGAAATGCAGGCGTCATGTGAGCCCGGGACCGCTTGCAAATCTACATAAGAAACAACCTCTTCCACACTCATGGTCTGCTCATATTGATACCATTCATTATGATCCAGCTGAGCAAATGACAAGCGTAGCGCCGCATGTTTGTTCCATAGTGCCTCCAGCGACGAGTCCAGCAATTGTCTGGGGATGTATTTCTTGAGCAGAGCCAGGTAAGGTACATTAAACATGTTGCGATTCAGCAGATCTCTTTGAAAAAAACGTTTTTGTACAGCAGACAGCGGAAATCCATCATTCGGGTACACCTTTCTTATAGTCTGAATATATGGGATATTCCTATCCGAACAAAGGACAGTTGCAGTATCCGTCCTAGCTTTGCTCAATGCAAGGGCCAAACGTTCGATGGTCTGTTCACGAAATATTTGGTTGACTGTAACCGAATATCCGCTTTTTTGCAGCAAACTGGCTATACGCAGCGCATGAAGCGAATGCCCTCCCAACGTGTGAAAATCTTCATCCTTACGGATAGTCTCAAGTTGCAGAACCTTGCTCCAAATCTCTTCAATGGTTTGTTCCAATTCAGTTTTTGGACTGGAATTTAGTTCTTTATGGCTGTTCTGGCTTTTCGGTAAAGGAAGCTTTTTACGGTCGATTTTCCCGTTAGCCGTTAATGGGAACGACTTCAGCCAAATGTAACGGAAGGGTAGCATATAAGCCGGAAGCCCCTCAGCCATAAACGTATGAAGCTCTCCCTCCCGCTCCTCCTCTTCCGCTGTATAGTAAGCGATCAGCCGTAATTCACCGTGAAGCTCGCGGGCAGCAACCAGACATTCTTTCACGACAGGATAGCGGCCAAGACGGAACTCGACTTCGCCAGGTTCGATTCGATAGCCGCGAAGCTTCACCTGATTGTCAACCCGTCCAATATATTCGATATTACCGTCCGGTAGCCATTTCGCCCGATCTCCTGTACGATAAAGAACCCGATTTTCTCCTCTTTCACGATCTTTGGCAGAAGTATAGGGATTCGGAGTAAACGCATGCTGTGTCAATTGGTTTTGCAGCCAATAGCCCCTCGCAACCCCGTCTCCTCCTACATATAGTTCCCCGACCGCCCCGATAGGCTGAATACGACCCTGTTTGTCCAGGATATAACAAGTTGAATTACTAATCGGCTTGCCAATGGGGATATCTTGCTCAAAAGTCTCTTTGATCCGATAGCTCGTCGAAAACGTGGTGTTCTCCGTTGGACCATATACATTGAGAATCGAAAGTTCTGAACAGGCCAGCCGGATACGATTTATATGCTTAGCCGATAAAACTTCCCCGCCCACGACCAACCATTTAAGTTCAGCAAACATCTTTTCATTTTCTTCAATCCAGTGATTACACAGGGCGGAACTTAGCCATAATGTATTAATTTCCCACTCCTTCATGCGTTGCTCCAGCAGTTGGATATTGAGAAGGTCATCCTTTGAAACTACAAACAGACGACCTCCATTTAGCAATGTCCCCCAAATTTCAAACGTGGAAGCGTCAAAAACAGGCGAACCTGTATAAAGCAACCTGATGTCAGAGGAAAACGGGATATAGCTGGTGTTTTTAACCAAGCGGATGACATTGCGATGTTCTACCATCACGCCTTTCGGTTTTCCCGTCGAGCCGGATGTATACAGTAGGTACGCAAGGTCATTAGGAGCAGTTATAGGCTCCTTCTCTTCTTGTGGTACTACTCCAGTCTGGTCAAAACGCTCTATATCAATCAGTTTTAAATGGATTCCATTACAGGCTTTCGAGATACCTTCCGCTCCTTTATGTGAGGTGATGATGGTGTCCAGTTTAGCGTCCTCGATCAATTCGCGGGTTCTTTCTGCCGGAAAATCGGGGTCTATCGGCACATAAGCACATCCCGCTTTCATAATCGCCAGAATGGAGACAATGAACTCGATGGATCGCGGCAAATAAACCCCGATCAACTTCCCATGACTGTCGGTATCATCTACTAGCAAATGGGCAATCTGCTGGGACATTTGGTTCATGGTGCGGTAAGTTATAACCTTGTTGTGTGCAATTACTGCCGGCTGTGAAGGACGCAGCCTCGCTTGCTCCTGAAACAAGTCAACAATCGAACGATTTCTGGGATAGTCTGTATACGTATCGTTCCAGTCATAGACGACTTGATCATATTCGTCCTTGCTTATAAAACACACGTCTCCGACAGAGTGACTCGGATGTTCCAGCACATAGTGCAATGTATTTAGCAGATGCTCAGCTAGGCGACAAACCATTGCTTGCTTCAAGCGATCCGCATCGTAAATAAATTTGACAGTGATCTGTTCCCCGTCATTGGCAATGGTGATAGTCATCGGGTAATTGGTTTTCTCTCGTTCCTCCATAGCTGACATTTCCAAACCATGTTCAGGCTGACGGTAGTCGTTCATATAATTCTCGAAGGCCACGATGCTGTAAAACATGGCATGACCATGAATAGCACTCCACCTCTTCAGTTCGTTCAGGCTCACATAGCAGTAGTCATTCAATTTCTGAATCGTCCGGTGTAGGTGCTTTACATATTCTGTGATGGTTTGCTCCACATTCCAGTGCATGACCAAGGGCAACGTATTAATCAGCATACCTGTAATGCGATCCCCTTTTGCAAGATCCGATCCCCTCCCGGAAACGACCATGCCGAATACGGTTGTATCTGCATCATGATAGACCTGTAGCACTTTCCCCCATGCAAACTGCACCAAGGTATTGAGCGAAACCTGTGTTTGCTGTACAAAAGTGGCTATACGTTTGGTTAGACTCGAATCCATTTGAAGGGTCTGGATCTGCTGGTTCTTAATCGGTTGATGTACATCGGGAATCGTACTTCCCTTCTCGATCGGCAGCAGGGTCGGCTCCGTTACTTCGGCCAAATAAGCCTTCCAGAATAACTCGGCCTCTGTGCGATCCTTATCATTCAGCCATTGAATATACGCTTCAAAAGAGCGGGACAAGCTGCGCTGTGGCATTCTATTTTGCAATCTACAAGCATAGAGTTCATGAACCCGGTTTAGCAGTAGCGGCAGGCTCCAACCGTCCAGCAAAATATGGTGATAACTCCAGAGCATCGTCCATTCTTCCGGTGCAGTCTGAATCAATGTGATGCGGTACGCAGGCTGGCTCAGATCAAAACGACGATTGCGATCCATCTCCATCCACCGTTCAATACATTCCTGTTGCCGCTTGGGTTGCTCTGCTCCAAAATCCAAGAACGTCCAGTCCCATTCTGCTGTTTGGATAATGCATTGTACGGGCTTGTCCAGCGCGTCCCAAATGAAACATGCCCGCAAGCAATCATTTTCGGCAATGACACTGTCCCAGGCTTCCCGGTACTGGTTTACCTCCAGCCTCCCACGATATTTCCAATTAACCTGCACAAAGTATTGATCGGATGCCGGATACTCTAAATAATGAAACAACAGTCCTTCCTGCAAAGGACTTAAATGCATCATTTTATTCAGACCATATTGCTTAGAATAGGTCTTTACAATCTGATCCAGCAAATGCTGCTCCAGTGACACCGATGGAAAATCACTTGGTGTAAACTCTTCGTAATTAGCCTGGCTGCAATGCTCGATGATAGAAAGCAAACGTGATATGACAGTATTTATTAACTGAGTAATGGTCGTTTCTTCATAGTGACGTTTGCTATATTTCATGAACAAATGCAGTTGTCCATGAACGATGGAACAGTTAAGTTCCAACAGGCTTGTTCCATGATTAAGCGGCGAGCTATGGTCCTGTGCTGCTTCACGTGTAAAACCTATCCACTGCTCTAGCCCGCTCGTATTTGCCTGATCGAATTGACCCAAATAATTGAATAGAGCCTGTGGCTCGGAAGCTGTTAGCTCGGAACGGACTTCTTCGTTCGGATGGCAGTATCTCAAAGCACCGTATGACATGCCACGGTGAGGAATAGAACGTAACTGCTCTTTGACAGATTTAATCGTCGCCCCCAAGCTGCAATTGTCCGTCATCCGAATGCACACCGGAAACATTGAGGTAAACCAGCCGACGGTTCTTGTCAGATCCATATCGGCTACAAAATGCTCACGTCCATGACCCTCTAACCGAAACGCGATCGTCTTCTGCCCAGACCAAGCGGAGAGAGCCAGCGACCAGGCCGTAAGCAGCAGATCATTGATCTCGGTATGATATGCCTGGGAGCAATGATACAAAAGTAGCTGCGTATCGTTGGGAGTAAGCTTTGTAACCAATTCCGAAGATTCACTGCTCATTCTATGATCAGGGCAATGGTCTATCGGCAGCACAAATGCTGCACTTTGAAGCTGTACTTTTTTCCAATATTCAATATGACTTAAAGTATCTTGGTGTTTGGAATAATCCATCCATGCATAATGCCACATTTTGTATGGATTTAAAACAGGAGGCAGTTCTGAGCCATGATACAATTGATCCAATTCATGAACCAATATTCTCCAGGACACGCCATCAATAACCAAATGATGAATCGTCATAAAAAAGCGGACTTGACCGTCAGGATGACCTTGGATTACGCCTGCACAAATCATCGGGCCTGTCTCATAATTCAGTTGTCTGTTCCATGCATCGCATATGCTTGAAATTTCAGATTCGGGATCAGCGATTTGCTGAATAGTGTGACCGGCAAGCTGAATGGTGGTATCCGTTCGGTAGCGCTGCGAATATCCGTGCTTGCCAGCTACGAGCTGCATCGAAAGCTCTGGATGAAGTCTGATCAATTGTTTGATGGCCGTTTCCAGCTTTACGGGATCACAACCACGGAGTAGAAACAGCTGGGATTGATTGAAATAATGCGGTTCTTTGAACTGCTGCTCGAAAAACCAGTGCTGGATCGGCGTCAGACCAAATTCGCCTGTCAAATCAACCATACTATCTTCCTTCTTCTCACGTTCTGTCCAAGTAACCACAGCGGCTAATTCCTTGATAGTTGGATGCTCTGCAACTTGTCTTGGGGTCAGCATCATACCGTGATCTCTGGCCATAGAGACGACCTGAATGGCAAGAATTGAATCTCCCCCGGCCGCGTAAAAATGATCGTTTACACCGATATCTCCTCTTTTTAAAATTTGTCGCCAAATGCAAAGCAGTCGCTTTTCGAAACTGCCCTCCCCTGCTTCCGCAGCATTCTCAGCAGGGACAAATAATGTGGTCGGATCGGGAAGAGCTTGACGATCAACTTTCCCGCTTGTATTTACGGGGATTGAATCCAGCTGACAAAAATAAGCAGGAACCATATAAGCAGGTAAAATAGAGCCTGCATACTGGGCCAATTCAGCCTCAGTCAGCCTTTTTAAGGCAGTATAGTAAGCCACCAGTTTATGGAAGGACTCGTCCTTCCAGGCTCGAACGACACATTGACGGATGTCAGGGTGCTGGCGAAGCTGATGCTCTATTTCACCCAGTTCGATACGGTAGCCTCTGATTTTAATCTGTTCATCACTACGGCCGATAAATACCAGTTCACCATCTGGCGTCCATTTCACGACGTCCCCGGTTCGATATAACCGCTCTCGCTGTGAATACTCATTTCCGATGCTCATCTCTTTGTGAACGAAACGCTCCTGGGTCAGCTCCTCACGATTCAGGTATCCTCTGGCAAGCCCTATGCCGCCCACCCATAGTTCACCGGGAACACCGACCGGCACAGAATTACCAAATGGATTGAATACAAACAATCGTTTGTTATAGGCGGGTTTGCCAATCGTGATTTCTGCCTCTGGTTTGCATACCGAGGTGGAACATAAAATCGTCACTTCGGTCGGCCCGTAAGCGTTCACAAACAGTCGTCCTCTTCCCCAATAATTCACAATATCAGGCGTACAGGGTTCTCCCGCGGATACGATTGTATGCAGTTCAGGCAGTTCTCTTGGTTTCATAGTTCGCAGCACAGATGGCGTCAGCATGGCAATGTGGATATTTTTCTCTTCGAGTACATCTGAAATATCCACATATGGAGGCAGCTCCGCATTCGACAGCACAACAAGTGTCCCGCCTACTGTTAACGTTCCGATCCATTCGTAGACCGAAGCGTCGAAACTGATGGAAGCGAATTGCATAACTCTGGAGTCAGGGGTAATACGAAACTTTTCAACAAGGTAAGGGATTAACGTAACCAGCCCGGCGTGCTCAATAAGCGTCCCCTTCGGATTTCCAGTGGAGCCGGATGTGTAGATGACATAGGCCAGGTCGCTCTGTTTAACCTGAATATTCAAATTCTCGTCGGGATGATCGTACTGCTGCACCAGGCATTCATCTACACAAATAAGCGAATGCGCTTTCATACTCATTTGATTCATAGATGAATTTAGCTTATTTACCAGTTGACTGTGCGTGATAATCATTTTGGCCTGCGCATCTTCTAAAATAAATCGAACCCGTTCTCCAGGATATTGGGGATCGATCGGAAGATAAGCGGCCCCTGCCTTCATAACTCCTAGCATTGTCGGGATTACATCTGCGCTTCTGTCCATAAAGATGGCAATCAGCGTGCCGGGTTGTAAAGCGCCATCCTCTCCTGTGGAAACCGACTCTAGAATCACGCGGCCGATTTGATTAGCCCGCTGATTTAACTGCGAATACGTCAGCTTCTGCCCTTCAAACTCCAATGCGATTGCATCGGGAGTTCTGGCAGCCTGCTCCTCAATCAGTTGAACCACGGTTTTATCCAAAGGATATGCTTGTTCCGTATCATTCCATTGTTGTATCTGCTCGTATTCTTTCGTTGTCAGTATGGGGTGAAGGAGTACCGCTTTCTCCGGAAGATGGAGTGCATTGGCCAGCAGTATCTGAAAGTGGCCTGCGAGATTAGCGATCTGCTTTTTACCAAAATGCCTGCTATCATACTGTATTGCGCACTCTAATCTTTCCGAACCATGACGGTAGCAGAGCGCAATCTCAGGCTGATTTATACCGCATAGAGAAGCTAGTGCTTTTGTGCTCGAACTTGAATGCGAGAGATCACCACAAGTCTCTACGATGCCCACATTGAAAAAATCCTCATCTTTTTCTGATGGGGAATCCACTTTCATGTGCTGTGAAAGATCCTCACTCCACTTAATGCTGCTATCTCGCTTATCCCATTTTGCCTTTATTTTTTGCATCAAGGAGAGAAGATGATCTTCCTTCTGAATATGGATAAAAAGCGGATAGTCCTGACAATGTCGTGTCCCCTCTTTGTCTGATAACATGGAATATAAAACAGGTACTGTATATTGATTGGCGTAATGGGATAAAAGCACAGACCATATGGCTGCGATAAAAGAAGGCATACCCAACTGATGCTGCTGTACAAACTCCATGATCGTTTTGACCTGTCTTGTTTCCAAACGAATATGGTAAAGGACTTGATCTTTGTCTTCAGGCTGTCCGGCTTCCCCCCTGCGATGGGAAAATAAAGGAAAGTAAGGTTGGATCACTTATTGAACCTCCCCTATCTGAGATGCTATACCGGCGGCCTGATAAAAAGCAGCCCTGACTTCCTCAACCTCTATCTCGTAACTGCACCGCATCGAAAAAATAAGACCGTCTGTATAGGAGGTAGCGATGCAGTTGAACAGCGAATAGATCGGCAGCGGATTCGGTTGCTTTATGACCGTATCATCGTAAAATTGGCTATACTGCAACCCTTCCTTTGCGCTATTGGCCAAATAGTTAAACATGAATACATCTAGCTGCTCATACTGCTTCCCAAACTGTACAAGTGTTCTGGCACGTTCCCACCTGTTTTTATAGGCAGGTCCTGTAAGCAGGTTCATAAAATTAATCGTGTGGCGTTTTAATAAATCTAGCCTGCTTCTGACAGACAGCAGCATTTCATCCGGATTCTGCTTCATATCCATCAGCATAGGCACAAAATCAATAAACTCACCGACCGTGTTATAATATGTCGCCTCATCGTACCTTCTTCCATCATATAAAAATAACAATGGCAACTGGTCCATACCTAAATAGATTTGCAAGCCCCTTGTAAAGATAGAGAGCGCAAACTCCAAGGATGGGTTTTTAGCCGGGATGCTCACGCTAAACAGATAGGCTTCTGTGCTCGTTCTCAGCTTCGGAGTTTGTAACAGGTCCTGCTTGCTTTGCTGGAACGCTTCCAGATGAAAGTCGGATATCAATGCCTGTTCAGTGATTCCGCTGGGTCCGCTTTGGATTTGTTCTACATAATCCTTATAGGGCTTTACTTCATCCGTAGGAAGGGATTCGTTTTGAAGCAGACTCCTGTAGCAAGCCATTACCTGTCGTTCAGCTACTTCCGAAGTCACCCGATCGCATATCGCATGATGATAAAGCGTAATAACAACATGCTCACGCAGATTTCGTTTTAGCACAAACATCTGAAACAAAGTATGCTCTCCGGTGTATCGGGTATTCGTCATGTAGTCATTTATCATTTCCATAAAGGGGCCATATGGATTGCAGTCCGTTACGTCGAGGATGGTGAGTGTTGGCAAATCGACGTCGGGAAGGACGTATTCCCTCCAATACGTCCATTCATCTCTTTGCACAGGAATGCTTCTCAGTAATCCTTGACTTTGTACAAATTGAGCATAAGCCTGATTCAAAAAATCATAATTCACATACTCGTCCAGCCTAAATAGGCCAATACTCGGCGGTGTATGAAATGAAATTTGCATTTGTTGAATTCCACTTAGCGGATATTCTTGTGCCACTTGCCCCGTTTTAACCCACTGATCTCTTTTTAAATAATCGTCTTCCAACTGCTCGCGCAACCTTGCCGCCTGATCCGTGTCCATGGTTTTCAAGTCCAGACGCTGGACAAACTCCTCTTCATCGATAACCTGGTATTGATTATCCATTTTTACTTTTTGATGCAGTGGTACAATATAATGCGGCTGCAGTTCTTTAGCGACTTTCCCGTTTATGATCCGCATGACAGGATTAACGTCGTCCACGGAGTTGAAGTAAAGCACCCGAATATCTCTCACTTCGTGAAGAAAATCCCTCACTTGATACTTCACTAGATCGTATACGCCATCTGTTTCTTGGTGCAGCCAGGAAATCAACTCTTGCTTGGTTTCTATAGTGCCCTGCTGCTTCAAGGTTCTTTCACTTTCTTGAGCCGATTGAAGATATGCAGCGAGCGCACGGATCGTCTTATAGTGGTAAATATCTGTCAAAGTGGTATGATATCCAGCACCCTCCATCCTTGACATTAACGTAAGCGCATGAATAGAATGTCCACCAAGGTCAAAGAAGTTGTCTACAACACTGAACTGCTGAATACCTAATACATCCTGCCAGATTTCCATCAGCTTGGCTTCTAGCCCTGCCTCAGGAGAAATGTTTGCTGCCATGGTATGTCCATTGTCTTCAAAGGACAACAGTACCTTGCGATCCAGCTTTCCATTCCGTGTCAGTGGCATCTGCTCTAATTGCATAAAAAAAGACGGAATCATGTAATTCGGCAGCTTTGCAGAAAGCGTGTTTTTAATTTCATCTGCCGTCAACCTTTGGCTTGCCCTAAAGTACGCTCCCAGTTGCTTCTGTCCGTTCCCATCTTCACGCACGATAACAACCGCTGCTTGTATATCCTTTATTTTTAATAGCTGTGCCTCAATTTCCCCCGGCTCAATTCGGTAGCCCCGTATTTTCACTTGCTCGTCGATCCGGCCGATATATTCAATGTTTCCGTCCGCTTGCTCTTTTGCCCAATCTCCGGTTCGGTACAACCTGCCCCCCGGCACCCCTGGAAACGGAATAAACCTTTCCTCTGTCAGCTCTGGACGGTTCAAATAACCTTTCACTAATCCATCGCCAGCGATGTACAGTTCACCTGCAACTCCTTGTGGCAAAGGATGCTGGTCATGATCCATGATGTAAACCGAGGTATTGCTGATGGGTTTACCGATCGGTACGGTATTTGCAGCTTCATCCAAATGATCAATCCGGTAAAACGTTGCAAATACCGTACTCTCGGTCGGTCCGTAGACATGAATTAAACGACCAGAGCCCAGACGGGCAAATGCTTTGCGCACATGGCTGACTGACACCTTTTCACCACCGAATAGCAAGATTTCAAGTGTGGCAAAGCAATCCGGATCAATATCCACCAATGCATTAAAAAGTGCTGTTGTGATGAAGCATTTTGTAATCTGTTGTGTCCGCAGTACACTCGATAGCTCACGTGCATTCATGATGTGGGCTTGTGGGGTCAAAACGAGGGTGGCTCCGTTGAGCAGTGCCCCGTAAATGCCAAATGTAGAACCATCGAACGAAAAACTGGCCAATTGCAAGATTCGATCTTTTGCCGCGAATTGGATGTAATTTGTCTCTTTGACAACACGTGTAATATTGTAGTGCATCGTCAGGTTTCCCTTCGGTTCACCCGTAGAGCCTGACGTATACATAATGCAGGCTAGTGCATCTGAGCCATGAATGGAGGTGATATTCCCTGTTTCTTCACTGTTATTTCGCTTGTCCAACAAATCCATTACAGGAACGTTGAACTCCATTTGTTGTTCAATTGGTAGCCGGGTTAGCAGGAGCTTTGCACCAGAATCTTTCAGCATATAGCGTATACGTTCCTTGGGGTATTCCGGGTCAATCGGCACATAGGCTCCCCCGGCTTTTAAAATCCCGAAAATACCGACGATCATTTCCAATGAGCATTCGGCCATAATCCCGACGGGGTCGCCTTTATTTACGCCTTTGTTCCGCAGAACCCGGGCAAGCTGATTAGCCTGTTTGTTCAGATCAGCATACGTCAAGTGCTTGTCTCCCAATACAACGGCCACTTGCTCCGGTGTGCGCTCGGCCTCCCCCTCAAATAACTGATGAATCGTTGTATCCCGCGGGTAATTCGCTAACGTACCGTGTAACATGCTCCGCCTCATCTCCTTCTCCCATTAACATTCATACGATTTAAGGTTTGCTCTACAGGCATCTTTTTCGAAACTAACTGATAGGGAATGCAGCAAAAAATTATAAAATTTTGTATAATCTTATGCCAAAAAAAAGAGTATGTATGGAACGTAGAAGTCGTTTATGGATAACTATAATCACAACTTTACATTAAAATGAGAATTTAGCTGGAGATGAAGAAATGACATCAGGTGACAGAATAGTATGCTTTTTCCCTTCGTTTTACGCTTTTATTTTCACAGCATAGCAATATTGCATTCCCGACATTTCAGGCATTTCCAGAAATTCGAGTCTGCCCTGAGCGATCAACTGTTGAATCCGGTATTCCAAAAAAGTATCGCTTCTTAGCTGTGGCCATTGTGTTAAAGCCTCACCTATTATTTTTCCCGCGTGTACATATTGCCGATTATCCTCTACCCGCAGTTGACCGATCAAATCCAGCAAAGCCTGATCAAAGTAATCTTCTGGCACATGATCGATATGGTCATTTTCCCATAATCTCAGCACACTTTCCTGTTCACTAAGCTCCAGCCAATCTTGTTCATGTCGATGTCGATCTTCCATGCTTAAAGCATGAATTTTATCTTTATTTTGCGTTATAAACCGTGCAATTTCTTTCGAATACACCACGTTCATGGATAGAGGAAACTTACTTTCCATGTATAGAGGATCACTCGGCTCCCGTTCCATGGAATCTGTTACATTTACGACCCCGATAGGAGCAGTTCTATTCCGCAAAAGGTATAATGCAAAACGTAATCCGATCTGCTCGTGAGCATTAGAGCCGCACCAGATCGTGATCGACTTATCACCAGAAATTGCAGTAAGAGTAGCCGTCATCTGTTCAATGCGGTGCTCCCAATTTGCGTAATGGAAAAATTCATAATCCACGATCCGTTCAGCCAACCAGTTGTGACGGTTCTCTTGTCCTTCTGGTGCTTCCAGCTTCCATAACGGCCCTATGGAAAATAGGTCATTAAAAGACAGTACTTCACTCTCATAACGCAATCCTGCTCCCGAAAGGCCTACTTTCATCGAGCCAGCAGCGGACTGAGAGAACAGCAGGTGTACATTGTTAGATGACAAGTCAACTGCCTCCTTTCACTGTGTTCAATAATATCTTGTCTTTCGACCAGAAATATCTTTAGAATAGGCGTATAGCTATCACATCTTGCTCTACAATAACAATACCACAGGATGGTTACTCGACTGGAGGAAAAGAAATGACATCGGAGTGGCAGAGACTACAGACCAAACTGCCGGAATGGGTGGAACAAAGCCGTCATCAGTATATTCATGGCAAGGTGGCAGCGTATATTCCCGAATTGTCCAAAGCCCCGGCCGACGCGCTGGGTGTTGTTGTGATGAACGGAATCGGCGAGACCGTGGTAGCCGGAGATACCGAAATAAGCTTTACGATGCAAAGCATCTCGAAGGTATTCACGCTTATTTTGGCCTTGATGGATAATGGTGAAGATGTTGTCTTCTCCAAGGTCGGTATGGAGCCTACCGGAGACCGTTTTAATTCCATGCTGAAGCTGGAGCTGGTCGAGCCGGGCATCCCGTTTAACCCGCTTATTAATGCCGGAGCCATCGCCGTGTCCTCTTTGATTCGCGGAAACAGTCCTGAAGAGAAGTTTGCCCGTGTCCTGCAATTTTTCCGTCTGCTTACCCGTAATGACAAGCTGGAATATGACCAGGATGTCTACGATTCGGAATCTGCTACAGGCCATTTGAACCGTTCCCTTGCCTATTTCTTGATGGAAAAGGGAATTCTGCGCGGACATGTTGAGGATGTGCTGGAGGTTTACTTTAGGCATTGCGCTGTAAAATTGAATTGTACGGATTTGGCACGCATGGGACTCGTATTAGCCTACAATGGACGTGATCCGGTCACGGGTGTACCGCTGCTTCCCCGCCGCTATGTACAGATCGCCAAAACCTTTATGACCACATGCGGCATGTATGACGCATCCGGAGAATTCGCTATTCAGGTCGGACTGCCCGCCAAAAGTGGCGTATCTGGCAGCATTATGACGATGGTGCCCGGACGATATGGCATTGGACTGGTCGGACCTTCTCTGAACCGCATGGGTAACAGTACAGCGGGTGTACACTTGCTGGAGACCATGTCGCGGGATTTGGATTGGAGCTTGTTTTAGTTCACGAATAAGAGGGTATTCCCAGCCTATGTGGCTTACGGGAATACCCTCTTCCTTTACTTTCCTGATATGTTAAACGGTTTGGCCGTCGGTAACCAGTTTGATATGAATGCGGAACGGATCAGCTACGTATTTGGCACCATCGCGTTCCTCCACTCCATATCCTGCCGCAGTCAAACGGACGACAACGGCCTCCAGTTCCTTTTGATTCGGCACAATCAGTTCAAAATAATCCAGGCCTGCAGCATGCTTGGGAGCTGGGAGCGCCCCTTCCCCTGCCCATATATTCAAGCCCATATGGTGGTGGTAACCACCTGCGGATACGAACAAAGCAGACGAGCTATAGCGACATGTAATATCAAAACCGAGCACATCGCAATAAAATTGCTGCGCCTTGAGCAAATTAGACACATGAAAGTGAACATGCCCAATTACCGTTCCTTCGGGCAACCCTTGCCAAGGTAAATTCTCGGAAATAGCGACCAAGCCTTCTGCATCCACAGGATCTGTTCCCATAATGTAATATCCGTTAGCATCTTTCTTCCACTGATCACGAGGACGATCCGCATAGATCTCTATCCCGTTATTATCTGGATCATGGATATACAGAGCCTCACTTACATCATGGTCCCCTTGTCCGATTTCAATCTCATGAGCAAGCAGATTACGCAGTGACAGGCCCAGAGCCACGCGGTTCGGTACAAGAATAGCAAAGTGATACAATCCGGCTGCGGATTGGCGTGGAAGAATAACTGCATTTTCAATAAACTTAAGGGTCAGCAGCGGATGCTTTCCGTCGACTGTCAATTCAGCAGTATCCGCCGTTTGACGCAGCAGTTGAAAACCAACGACCTCGGTATAAAATTGAATAGAGCGCTCCAAGTTACTAACCTTTAATGAAACCTGCCCGATTCTGGTGTTGTCATGAATATGTGCTGTCATGAGATTTCCCTCTTTCTACATGGATTGGAGGACTACGCTAATGATAAATTACTGTTCTGATGAGGTACGACGGCTAAACAAAGAATCCAGTGACAAACGAGTCGTTGGTGCAAATACCAAATGCAGAGCTACCAGAATAAAGGAAATATCCAGCTCATAACCTGCTCCCTGCCCATTACCCATCAAACCACCGGACAATTTTGCTGTGAAAATCGCTCCGATCAATACAATAACAAAAAGTCCAGAGACATAACGAGTAAACAACCCAAGAATTAAAGCAATTCCTCCGACTAACTCAATTACTGCAACGACATAACCTAAAAATCCTGGGACACCAATACTGGAAAACCAGCCAGCTACATTGCCCAGCCCCATTTGAAATTTAGCAATTCCGTGCGCCAAAAACAAGATACCCAAAGCCACCCTCATTATTGTTGAAATGTTTCTGCTTGCTGAACTCATATTTATCTCTCCATTCTGAATATTTTTTTGCACTCGTATGAGCACATAATAATAATTATTTTATATTACTAATAATTTGGGTAAAAAAATAAAATGATCTTGCTCTAAGTTGTAACTTATATAAGTACGAGTCAAGCTCAAATTATTAGTAATAGGAATAATTATTTTGTAATGTGAATTTATCATAAGAAACTATAGTCTGTCAACAAAATATTTGGTATAATAAATAATAAATTAGTATACATTATATTTCCTTGAAGGAGGAACACTCCATGGGTATAGGATGCAACATACGCGCCGCGCGTAAACGTAAAAATTTATCCATCCAGCAAATATGCGAACGAACCGGATTATCTCAAGGCTTTATGAGTCAAGTAGAAAACAATAAAACCTCCCCTTCCATTGCTACACTGGACAGCATTGCTAATGCACTTAAGGTACCCCTCGCTTTTCTGCTGCTCAAAGAAGAGGAACGAATGCAAGTGATTCGGAAGGACGAGCGCCGCAAAACGGTTTATGGCAAAAATAAGCTTCAAGTGAACCATTTGGGGGGGCAGGGTAACGTCAAAATGATGCTGGTGGACATGCCGCCAGGCTCATCCACGGAAGAAGAGCATGCTCATGCGGGCGATGAGATTCATTTTGTTATGGAAGGCACGGTATATGTGGAGCAAGGCGAGGATTCGGCTACCCTCGAAGCAGGAGATTCCTTTAGCTGGAGAGCAGCCATTCCGCATTATGCCAAAAACATTGGAGAAAACAACGCCCGTATTTTGATTTCTGTATTTCTCGAAGCAGAGAATGACGCTTAAATTTCATCAAAAAAAGCGCGTACCGGGAAGTCGTTTTTTCACTTCCACGGTACGCACTTATTATATTCCAATTCTATCTCTTCTTGGCTGCATCAATGTCTCCAGGATTCAAACCTTGCCAGATATTCGGAATATTAACGGTCTCGGGATGCTCGAATACGAGGAACGCTGTCGGTAAATACCGCTCGCCGTATTCAGAAGAAGGTTTATTCACAATGGCATGATCCTTGACGAGCACAGTCGATGATCCACCATCCAGATTAGCACCGATAACCGCTCCGTGTTTAAGTAAAATGTTTTGCATATCATACAAATTGGCACCGATGCTGTAACCCGGCTGACGGCCGTCGATGGTCACAAAAATAATCGCGCCGTCTGCTCTTTGCCCCATTGCCGTACGGGGAGCAATTCCCCATCCTTCACTTGCATTGCGAATGAGACCTTTACCGTTCACGATCAGGCGTGGCTGAAAGGTAACTGCTTCTTGCACGTTCATTTTGGCTAGCTCGGACAGCGAGTAATGCCCGGCCACCATTTTGCCTTGCTTATCAATCCCTACGATTTGGGCAGAAGCGTTTTTTCCCATATCGTTGTAGTATAGCTGGCCCTGTGAAATAACAACGCCGATCGGCTTAAAGCCATTCCCATTCCAGTTAGGATCGGCAAAGCCGCCACCATTTACGCCTGCAACGGCTCCCAAGCGCTCTACCATACTGGATACTCTTTCTCCCTTGCCTATATTGGCAGGAATCCCGAGTCTGATTTTAGTCGGGTCAGGCACCGTCATTACATAGCCGTGATAATTGCGGCCAGATACCTCTTCAACTTCAACCAGTGGCGTTTGCTGCACCTTGGTCGGTGTCAGATCAGGCAGCTTGATCGTATGTCTGTCCTTCTCCTCGCCCATCTGCTCGAAACGGGCCGAATATTCGGCCACTCGCTTCTGCGCCTCCGCCTCACCAATAAAATATTTTGCCCAGTGACGATGTTGTGTAGTGATCAGCGTATCCGCAGCCAAGTAGCGCATGTCCTTGCCAGATGGTGTTAAAAACAGCCACGCGCTGCCCCCGATTCCAGCGAGCAGTAGTACAATAAAAAGCCGCCCCATAAAGCGACCAAATTTTCCTTTTCGTTTCTTTTTTTTGTTTTTCTGCCTGCGAGCTGTTGCACGCTGTGGCAAGACTTCCGGTTTCATTCGCCATCTCTCCTGTATGCTGACTTCTGCCTTGAATATAACCGTTCTCTCAATGAGCTGATATGGTTTGTTTTTCAGGACAGCCATTGCTGCTGATTCTTATCCTCAGAGGGTAACATATCGGCAGCGACATCTAACGACAATATCATAAACTAATTTTGTAGAATGATAGTGTCAATTTTTTAACAGATTCATCATACCGAAAAAGAACACAATAAAACAGCCCTCCACATCAATGTGAAGGACTATTTGGAAAATTACGTTAGAAATCACGTTGGTTCGCAACCTGTTTCGTTGCCATTGCAATCCCTTTTACGGTGCTGCCTCTGGTTCAAGCAGCATAAACAGTTCTTTCATTTGTTGTCGCTTGAGCTTCGGACTGAGCACATACAGGGTATCTCCCGGCTTAATTACAGTTGTGCCTCTCGGAGCTATAATTTGCTCTTCTCGAATAATAGCGGTGAACAAAATGTCATCGGGAAGCTGCATGTCCTGAATTGCTTTGCCCACAATGGACATCCCTTCCTGCACTTGAATGTGATTGATCTCCGATGTGGTTTTCCCTAGAGATACCAATTCCAAGAGCGAAGGTGATGACGTTTCGTTAGGGTCCATTAAGCCGAGTTTCACCGCCAGCCACGAAATGGTCGTACCTTGTATAATGGCGGAGGTAAGCACGACGAAGAATACGACATTAAAAAACATCGGCCCCACATCCATTTCATCCAGCAGTGGATAGGTAGCCAGTACAATCGGTACCGCTCCCCTTAGCCCTGCCCAGGATAACAGCGTCTTTTCGCGTATAGAGTATCGAGAGAAAAGCAGACTCAGGAACACGCCAATTGGACGGGCTACGAGCATCAGAATAAAGGAAAGCGCCAAACTTTGCCACGCAATACCGAGCAACTGATCGGGAAAAACCAGCAGTCCCAGCAGGACGAACATCATGATTTGCACCATCCAGGCGAAGCCGTTGTTAAAATGAATAATTGACCGCTTGTAGGTCAGGTCCGAATTACCCAGCACGATGGCCATGACATATACTGCCAGCAAGCCGCTTGCCTCCAGTAAGGATGCCGCCGCATACGTTAAGACCGCAAATGCCAGCGCCATGACGGGATACAGACCGGATGAATCAAAATTCATTTTATTAATGGCATATACAGCTATGCGTCCGAGCACAAAACCAACGACCAGACCAAAACCCATTTCCCACAAAAATAGTAGAATATGTACCCAAATGGATTGCTCAGGGTGATGTATCAGCTCAATCAATGTTACCGTGAGGAATACGGCCATCGGATCATTACTGCCGGACTCCGCTTCCAGCGTGGATGTAATTCGTTTTTTGATGTTTTTACCACCTAAAACAGAAAACACCGCTGCCGCATCCGTCGATCCGACAATAGCGCCGAACAGCATGGATTCCATCCAGCTCACGCCTAAAATAAACTTGGCGCAAACGCCAATGACCACCGTCGTAATAATGACGCCAAGCGTAGATAATGACATCGCAGGTCGAATGACTGGCTTAACATCTGCAAACTTCGTTTGCATCCCGCCTTCAAACAAAATAACGATGAGCGCGAGAATCCCCACCAATTGCGTAATAAACGCATTGTCAAAATAAATAAACTGACTGAGCACCATGCCGACGGCAATAAACAATACGAGCGCAGGCATGCCGAAACGACTGGAAAATTTGGTAGTCAGTACGCCGACCAGCAGCAAGCCGGACAGCAAAAGCACAATAAAATTAATAATAGTTGTCTGTTCCATACGACGGCTTCTCCTATCTTGAAAATAGATGTTCATTTTTTCGCCTTTTATCTATATACCCTCAAATCACACAGATTACTAATCTTAGATAAAAAAATATATATAAAATCAAAAAATCCAGTTCATGAGCTGTGCTAATCGGCACTCCATGAGCTGGATTTTTTGATTTTATAGGGCTTGAACTGCGAAATTCTCCTTTATGCTTTAGGCTGAATCATATTCGCCGGTACGACATATTGGTCGAACTGCTCTTCGGTCAACAATCCACTACGCAGAGCTGCTTCTTTGAGAGACAGTCCTTCGGCATGCGCGAGTTTGGCGATTTTAGCCGCATTTTCATATCCGATATACGGATTTAATGCTGTCACCAGCATCAGCGAATTGTTCAAATTGTGTTCAATTTTAGTGAGATCCGGCTCAATACCAATCGCGCAGTTGTCATTAAAGGCAACAATTGAATCGGCTAGCAGATTCACGGATTGCAGGAAATTATAAATAATGACTGGCTTAAACACGTTCAGCTCAAAATTCCCCTGACTCGCAGCAAAGCCGATAGCGGCATCATTACCCATGACCTGCGTTACAACCATCGTAAGTGCCTCGCTCTGGGTCGGATTGACCTTGCCCGGCATGATTGAGCTGCCTGGCTCGTTGGCAGGAATTGTAATTTCGCCCAAGCCGCTACGCGGACCGCTTGCCAGCCAGCGAACATCATTGGCGATTTTCATTAAATCAGCAGCGAGTGCTTTAACTGCTCCGTGTACGGCAACCACTTCATCATGGCTGGTCAGCGCATGGAATTTGTTTGGTGCAGACGTAAACATTTTGCCAGTGAAGGTGGAAATTTCCGCAGAGGTTCGGTCACCGAACTCCGGATGAGCGTTAATACCCGTGCCCACGGCTGTACCGCCTATCGCCAGCTCCTTCATATATTGCACCGTGTCGATGATAATTCGCTTGCTTTTGTCCAGCATGGCATACCAGCCGCTGATTTCCTGACCCAGTGTAAGCGGCGTGGCATCCTGCAAATGAGTACGACCGATTTTAATAATATCCTTAAATTGCTCTGACTTCTGCCGGAAGGTTTCTTTCAGCTTATCAATAGCAGGCAGCAAGTGATCCTCCACTGCAATGACACCTGCTACATGAAGCGCCGTCGGAAATGTATCATTCGAGCTTTGCGACATGTTCACATCGTCATTGGGATGCAGCGTTGCATCCTGTCCCTGCTCTTGCAGCCATTGGCTTCCAAGATGAGCAATCACTTCGTTCACATTCATATTGGATTGCGTACCGCTTCCTGTCTGCCATACGACCAATGGGAAATGGTCATCGACCCGACCAGCAAGAATTTCGTCCGCCGCATAAATAATAGCGTCCTGCTTCTGCTGTGACAGCTTGCCCAACTTATAATTGCTGATCGCTGCACTCTTCTTGAGCACTGCGAACGCCTGAATAACCTCTAACGGCATTTTCTCCGAGCCAATCGGAAAATTTTCCTTGCTGCGCTGTGTTTGCGCTCCCCACAGACGGTCTGCCGGTACTTTGATTTCACCCAACGTATCTTTTTCGATGCGGTAGTTCAATTCATTTCCTCCTCTTGGCCTATGTAATTCAGACAAAATATGGTGACTTCCTTGCCTATTATACATTAAATTTCAAAGGTTATCATATATATTGCAAGCGCTTTTTTACGATTAGGCCGGAGGAGGAATGTATCGTCAGCGACATACCGGGGAGGTCGGTTCAGCTAATGGTGATGTTGCCTTTAGCTCGAACTTCTTTTCTGCCCAGCAGCTTATTCAGCGCGTCGATGTAAGCTCTGGCACTGGCTTCCAGAATATCTGTACTTGTGCCTCTTCCACGGGCGGTGTATTCTCCTTGTCTCAGAACAGCATGCACTTCTCCGAGCGCATCCTTACCGTACGTTACAGATTGGATCGAATAATCCTCCAATTCCACTTCTTCATCACTGGCCTTGTCTATAGCATGAAAAATCGCGTCTACGGAGCCGTTGCCCATCGCCACTTCATCAATAGCTGTTCCATCCTGTTTAATCAGTCGAATGGATGCTACCGGAATCGACTGATTGCCATAGGATACCTGGATGGCATCCAGCGTGTAAATCTGTGGGGAGGCACTGCAACTCTCATCCATCAGGACGAGCAAATCTTCATCCAGCACCTGTTTTTTCTTGTCCGTCAAGGCTTTGAATTTACGGAACGCCTCCTGAAGCTGCTCCTCTGTCAAAGCATCAAACCCCATATCCGCCAGCTTTTCCTTGAACGCATGCCGCCCCGAGTGCTTGCCGAGTACAAGCTTACTCGTCTTCAAGCCGATGCGCTCCGGGGACACGATTTCATATGTCGTACGCTCCTTAAGCATCCCGTCCTGGTGAATACCGGACTCGTGAGCAAAAGCATTCGCTCCAACAATGGCCTTGTTTCCTGGTACGGACATCCCCGTGCGTTTGCTCACCAGGCGACTGGTGGCATACAATTCCTCCAGAATGAGATCCGTTTTTGCATCATAAAGCTCGGTTCTGGTATCAAGGGCCAGCGCGACCTCCTCCACTGGTGTATTTCCGGCACGTTCCCCGATGCCATTGATTGTGCCTTCAAATTGATCTACACCATTACGGATGGCCGCCAATGTGTTAGCTGTTGCCATGCCGAGATCATCATGACAGTGGGTGCTGAGCTGTATTTTTTCGATGCCCGGCACCTGGGCTTTTACGATTCTGAACATTTCGCCGAACTGATCCGGCGAAGCATACCCAACGGTGTCCGGCAGATTGACGACCGTTGCTCCAGCACGGATCGCCATATCCACGACCTCGCAAATAAAGTCCAGTTCAGTACGACTGGCATCCTCCGCCGAAAATTCCACCTTATCAAAATACTTTCGTCCATAACGAATGGCTGCGGCTGCGGTCTCCAGTACCTTCGTCTTATCCATTCGCAGCTTGTGCTGGCGGTGAATGGGTGAGGTAGCCAAAAACAGATGAAGACAGGCGTCCTCCGCTCCCCGCAGTGCCTCTCTGACCGCATCTATATCCTGCTCTTTCGAACGTGCAAAACCAACCAAGGTTGAGTTGGTAACCTGTTTGGCAATCTCCTGCATGCTGAATATCTCACCTGGCGAGGTAGCCGGAAAACCGGTTTCTATCCGATCTACGCCCAATTTTTGCAGTTGAAGGGCGATTTCCACCTTTTCTGTACTGGTCAGACTAACTCCTGGTGATTGTTCTCCATCTCTTAACGTTGTGTCCAACACCCATATTTTGCGCATTCAGAACCCACCTTTGGTTTTTTTTAGGAGATGTTCGATATAAAAGATTTACAATTCAATTTATTCATCCGATCATCTGATGTTTAAGATTAAAAAAATTATGAATTTCCCATATGCTTTTGCAGTTCCAGCTTGGTGCCATCCAAATGCTGAATACTGTACAGCTCGGCAGCCTTGGCATCCTGATCGCGGATCGCTTCATATATTTTCTCATGCTGAAGTGTAAAAGGATTTTGCATCGCCGGATCGGTTACGAGATTTTTCAGCGCCTTCCGAATCGCCTCTACAAAGCTGCGATACACATCTGTAAGCACTTTATTACGTGTAGCCCCGGCAACAGCCAAGTGAAAAGTGATATCCGCATCCAGATACCCGTTCAAATCTCCAGCGGCCAATGTCACGGCACGACGGTCCAGCGCCTCGCGCATCAAGCGTAAATCTTCATCCTTACGTCGTAAAGCAGCCAGTCTGGCAATTTCCAGCTCTAACACACTCCGCACCTCGTAGACTTCAATTATTTCAGCGCGACTCAGTCGGTAATCAAGAGGCTCCTGGGAAGTCGTCGGTTGGCA
The DNA here is from genome assembly GCF_014858585.1 of Paenibacillus sp. 23TSA30-6. Lineage (NCBI taxonomy): Bacteria > Bacillati > Bacillota > Bacilli > Caryophanales > Paenibacillaceae > Paenibacillus > Paenibacillus sp. 23TSA30-6. The sequence goes on from NZ_SLTL01000006.1 coordinate 41,427, forward strand.
TACAAAAGTTCCGTGTCCTTGTTTTTTCTCTAATAGACCGGCATGTACGAGAACGCTGACCGCTTCACGCACCGTGGAACGTCCTACTCCAAAAAGCTTCATCAGCTCAGGCTCTGTCGGAATTTTTGTACCCACATCCCATTCACCAGTAGCTATTTTTCGTTGCAACTGTTCAGCCACTTCATCAGCGATTTGCTTGCGTTTGACAGCTTGAAAAGGCATCATTTCCTGATTCATCTGATCATCTCCTGTTTTGTATCATACTATGACTACTTGCCATCCTGCAACCTGTTTTTCATGTTCCTTTCCTCACTAAACTGACTTCTGCCTGTAATATTTGTCTTCTCCACCTCTCCCATCAACAAAATAAAGCCCGCACCGTTGGACACGATACAGGCTTATTCCGATAAAATATAGGCTAGGATTTCGAACGTGCAGGTGTGACACAATATAAACGGCTGGTTGCTTCAAAAATATGGCCTGGAGCAAGTGCAATCAATCCGATCTCCTCCGCAGGCAAGTCCGGACGATTCGGTGCATTGATCATGTTCATTTGCGGCTCAGGACAGATGAATTCCTTGTTCGCTTTGTTATTCCAGATCATCCAATGCTTATAGGCCGTGCCTACATCGTATACGAGAGTAGCGCCTGTCTTACTGTGTGTCAGTTCCATATAGTTGCGTCCATTTTGCGGAGCTACCGTGTAATGATTGTCCATCGATGCAAAATAGGGACTCACTCCCGTTGTCTTCAGCAGTTCCTCTTCCGGTGACAATGGCTGGAACTGTCCTGTGGCTAACAACCGCTCCGTCAACTCGCGACGCTCACCGATGGTAACCTTAATTTTGTAGTCTTCCGGCGAACTCTCCGGTACGAATGGAACCCGAATTGCCGTGTGAAAGGCATACAGGTTTGGAATCGGCTGATCACCCTCGTTGTGGATCACATAACGCTGATGCAGTCCAAATTCGTCCAAGCTGTATGTCAGCTTGATGGTAAAGGTGAACGGCAAATAGCGGAACATGGGATGTCCTTCCCTCACATGCTGATTCATTACCACATAGCTGCCCTGTTCTCCAGATCCGTAGTCCTCAACCTCCCACCGGACGGTGTGTAAAAAGCCGTGCAAATGGTTGTGGGTCGCCGTTTCATTGATCGGCAGTTCATATGTAACTCCATTCCACAGAAATTTGCCATCCTCATACCGATTCGGAGGAAACAGGAAAGGAATCCCATAGACTGACGGACTTTGTTTAAAAGCCTCTATGCTGTCAGCTTCCGGCTCGCGGAGAAATGAATATCCTGTCTCATTGTCACGAAAAGAAATCAGATTTGCGCCGTTTCCCGGCAGGGCTACCGCTTCATAACGCCCGAATTTAAGGCGAATCGCCGGTATTCCATAATAAAGGTCACCAATTGCAGCATGCTGATGTGTCATCAAAAATCCTCCTTGATGAATGACGATGTTTTAATGAAAGCGTTTAGCTTTTGGCTTGACTATACCATGCTGAGCAAAAAAATTCCATGCCAACACAAAAAAACGATGCCCCGTAAGGCATCGTCCTTTCCACGTCACTACACATAGCGCCCCTGCTTGGGTACAGCCATGTGCTCAAAATCCTCCGCCAGTCGTTCCAACTGGGTCTTCAGCTCATTACCCTGCATGTAGTGACCGTGTCCCGTAACAGCAATCTCTGGCTTCAAACCGGACAGCAGTTCCACTGACCGCTGCGCAGCCTGCCAATCTGTCGTAAAATATGCAGGCGGACCGTGTATTTCTTTTTCCTGTAAAATAACTGCCAGCGCCGATTCCTGCTTTACTGTAATAAAAGCATCTCCAGTTACTAGCAACCGTCTGCGTTCATGAAAAAGCGATATGTGACCCGGCGTATGTCCAGGTGTATGCAGCCACTTCCACCCAGGCGCACCAGGCACACTGCCATCCTCAGGCAGACGGGTGATGCGATCATCCAGATCAATGGCATCATTGGGGTATAAAAAGGAAACGCTCGACAGCAGACCTCCACCCACGCTGGGATCAGGTTGTTGGTAATCCTTCATCCCCGTCAAGTAAGGAAGCTCCAGCGGGTGCGCATACACAGGGGTACCCCAATGCTGAACCAGTTCAATGACCGATCCCACATGGTCAAAATGCCCGTGAGTGAGCACAATAGCAACGGGAGGGCCAGCGAACCGTTCCTCAGCCAAGCGAATAATCGAGTCTGTAAACCCCGCCATCCCCGTATCCACCAGTACCCAGGATCGACTTCCCGGCTCCCCGATAAAACACACATTTACAAACAGCGTCCGTAAGCTCAGAAGATCGGGAGCAGCCTCTTCATTTGCCGTCATTCCTTCGGTGAACAGATGATTTGCCAAACCGTCATCCTCCCCATTCACATGGAATTTGCTGTCATTATCGACCTATAGGCTTCCCCCTTGTCGGCAGATTATGCGGACACTGCTAAATATAATCCGCTTGTCACGAAAATAGACCATGTTTACATTACTCGGGTAATTTACTCCATGCCGCATCAAGCAAATAATCAAACAAATCATCATTCTCTTCAATCCATGCATCCATATGCAGCATCTCTTCCTCTACCCGTGGCTCCCCTGCAAAATGGAGACTGTAATCCCACTCCTTGCCCCTTTTGCTATGGAACGTAATTTCGTATACAGAAGTCTGTCCGTCTACTCCAAACACGACCTGACCCAAGTATGCACCATTCTCATCTCTAGTCATTTGTGCCTGCTGAATATGTACTTCCTGTACTTCCTGAGGTGCATTTTGATCCGTCATTCATCTATCCGCCCTTTCATTTTCGCCAAAATGTACCAAAATGGATTTGTGAACCTTTTCGTTACATTGTACAATATATAAGCCGTGTGTGGAATTTGCAAAAAACTGCGCAGGCAACCCCAAGCCCTGTTAAGGGCCTTTTCGTGAAATGGAGGAAAGTTACATGTCAGATTTTCAACAAAAATTGCAAAAATATGCCGAGTTAGCTGTTCGGGTGGGGGCTAATGTCCAGCCTGGGCAAACACTCATCGTTCATGCTCCCATCCTGTCCGCTGAACTTGTGCGGCTTATTGTCAAATCCGCGTATACCGTCGGAGCCAAGCTGGTTAAGGTAAAATGGAGCGACGAAGCCATCACTCGCCTGCAATATGAACTGGCTCCTGATGAGACTTTTAATATTCCTCCCAAATGGTATGCGGCTGAAATGACCGAAGAGGTCGAGAACGGTGCAGCGGTACTGCATATCATAGCAGAAAATCCTGATTTGCTTCAAGGTATCCCGTCCAGTCGCATTACTGCAGCTCAGCGTGTGCGTTCACATGAATTGCGCCAATACCGCGAACTACAAATGGCCGACAAATTCAGTTGGGCTCTGATTGCTTACCCTTCCGAAGAATGGGCTGCCAAAGTATTCCCGAATCTGCCAGCTTCCGAACAAATGGATAAGCTGTGGGAAGCCATTTTCAGCACCGTGCGTGTGGATCTGGACAACCCGGTAGAAGCATGGAAAGAGCATTTGAAAACACTCTCCAGCAAATCAGATATTTTGAATGCCAAACGTTATAAAAAGCTGCATTATCTGGCCCCAGGTACCGATCTAACCATCGAATTGGCTAAAGATCACCTGTGGGTTGCAGCCGAAAGCGTCAATCAGCAAGGACATACCTTTGTAGCCAATATGCCTACCGAGGAAGTGTTTACTGCCCCGCTCAAAACCGGAGTGAATGGCAAAGTAAGCAGCACCAAACCGCTCAGCTACAGCGGAAATATTATCGACAACTTTACGCTAACCTTTGAAAACGGACGCATTATCGATGTGCAGGCTGAAACAGGCTTGGAGACTCTTCAGCATCTCGTTGAAATGGATGAAGGCTCCCACTACTTGGGCGAAGTCGCTCTTGTGCCTCACCATTCCCCCATTTCGGATAAGAACATTTTGTTCTATAATACGTTGTTTGATGAAAATGCTTCCAACCATCTGGCCATCGGCAATGCCTATGCATTTAACCTCAAAGGCGGCAAGGACATGAATCAGGAGCAGTTGGCAGCCAACGGCCTGAATTCCAGTCTGACACACGTCGATTTTATGATCGGCTCAGGTGAAATGGACATTAACGGCGTCACCGAGGACGGTACCGAGGAACCCATCTTCCGCAAAGGAAACTGGGCGATCTAAAAAGACAAAAAAGGCTCACGCCGCTGTCATGCGGAGGAGCCTTTTTTCTTCATTCAACGGGTTAAGTCACAGATATTTTACAAATTATGAAGCCACTGATTTACTGAAATTCCAAAAACAATTTGTACCACGCTGATGATTAAAAAGACAATAAGGCAGCTTACGATTCTTCGATTTGTGGATTGGTGCATAGATAAAGCGGATTTTACATAAAACATGCTGCCCAATATCCCAAAGCACAAACCAAAGATACCTGCAAACAGCCAGCCTATGACCAAGCTCACCACTACAAAAGCCCAGCTCCAGCCGGGAACTTTAGCCACAGGCACGTAAGGCTGATTGGAACCCAGATATACGCCATCCACGGCCAAATCCGCTTTGTTGCCGATGACGACAACATTTACAGCTTTATTCGTCAATCTAATGGGAAAATCGACCAAATTCAAAAAAGCATTCTGGCTTTTAACCTTCTGTACGCTTCCATTCACAATAATTTTCCCTCCGCCGAGGCTACGCTTGTACTCAATTTCATACTGAGTTCCATTATCTTCTACATTCCATTTTGCCATTGCCCTACTCCTCTCAAGTTTTAGGCTAGCCGTAGATATACTTCCGACATTTCCTAATTATGTACTGTAAAAATCATAACATAAGCTGCAAGTTAAATAATGGAAAAAGGCCGCTTATTAGCGACCTCTTCGTGTATTTCATATTGTATTGGTGTTAGTTCGTATGTCCAATTTTAGCTTTGTAAGCAAGGGAATACTGGTCAGCAGCTAAAATCGCATCCAGCACATCGTCCGCTGTTACTGCAAATGGCAGATTATGAGCAGTTTCGCCTTCTTTCGTCGCCGCCTGAGCTACACGGTACAGATCCTCACGGGAGGCTTCCTGGAGCTTGACGTCCTCCAGCGTGACAGGCAGATCCAGCTTCAGATAAAAATCGATATACCGTTCCACCTCGGCCAAAGGTCTTTTTTCTAACGCAAGCTGTACCAAGGTGCCGAAAGCCACCTTTTGACCATGCGTCAAGTGATGAATATCCCCTTCCAGCACTGTAAAACCGTTGTGTATCGCATGTGCGCCTGCCAAGCCGCCACTTTCGAATCCTAGCCCACTCAGCAGCGTATTGGCTTCTACCACTGCTTCAAGCGCAGGTGTAACCACTTTGCGCTTCACGGATTCATAGGCTTGCAGCCCGTAATCGAATAGAACCTCTTCGCACTTGGCCGCAATTGCTTCGGCTGCCAAGGTTGGCAAGCCGCCAGCCATCGTTGTCGCCCGGGCCTCGATGACGGCACGAGCTTCAATCCATGTTGCCATCGCATCCGCAATGCCGGAAGAGAGGAACAATGGTGGTGCTTGGGAAATAACCTTTGTGTCGACCAGGATCAAGCTTGGATTTTTACTGAAAAAAGAATACGTATCAAATGCACCCTCATCCGTGTACAAGACAGATAGCGCACTGGTCGGAGCATCCGTGGAGGCTGTCGTTGGGATAATGACTACCGAGGAACCAAGCACCTCATTAACCGCCTTGGCGGTATCCAGCGTCTTGCCGCCGCCTACACCAATGACAATATCGACATGCCCGCTTCGTCCCTGATCAACAATACGGTTCACTTCGTTTTTGGACGCTTCCCCTTGAAACTCCACCTTTACCGATGTAATCCCCGCCTGTTCCAGACTTTTCACTACCCGGTCGGCTGCGATACCCCATACCAGCTTGTCGGCAATAACCAGAGCAGTATGACCTAATGGCTTGACATATTCACCCGTTTTATCAATCACATTTTTCCCTTGCACATATTTACCCGGACTAATAAATACTTTTTCGCTCATCGTTCAACGCTCCCTTCCAAGTTTGTACAATTCCTATTATACAGTCGGAAGAGCACACATCTCAATTTCAAACCCCAGATCTTCAATCATTTGATGATCGGCTGTGACTTCTTGTCCATCTGTCGTTAAATAATCGCCTACGAAAATCGAATTGGCTGCATACAGGGATAAGGGTTGCAGTGTCCCCAAATTCAGCTCCCGTCCGCCTGCGACACGAATTTCCTTGGATGGACAAATGAACCGAAACAGCGCCAGTACCTTTAATGCTCTGATCGGAGATGTCCGCTTTGCTCCTTCCAGCGGGGTTCCAGGGATCGGATTCAAGAAATTGACTGGGATGGAGTCGGCACCGATTTCCCTTAACGCATAACCCATTTGGACGATTTCCTCATTCGTTTCCCCCATTCCGATAATCACGCCGGAGCATGGTGACATCCCGTGAGATTGAGCCATTTTAACCGTTTTGACACGTTGATCGTATGTATGTGAGGTTGTAATGGACGGATAGTTGGCCTTGCTCGTATTTAAATTGTGATTGTAACGATGGACTCCCGCCTCTGCTAACCGGCGGGCCTGATCTCCTTTGAGAATCCCCAGGCACGCACAAATTTTAAGTGGCATCGTACTGGTAATTTCCTGTACCGCCTCAATTACCTGATCCAGCTCTCGATTCGTTGGGCCCTTGCCGGAAGCTACGATACAATATGTACCTGCTTTCCTTGCTAACGCTTCACGGGCTCCGGCCAGCAGAGACTCCTTGTCCAGCATACTGTATTTGCTGACAGGTGCCGTGGATACGATCGATTGTGAGCAATAGCCGCAATCCTCCGGGCACAGACCGCTTTTGGCATTCATAATCATGTTGAGCTTTACCTTTTTACCGTAAAAATGATGACGCACCCGAAATGCAGCTTGCATAATCGGTAAAATTTCCTCATCGTCCGCTTCCAGCACCGCCAACCCTTCTTCGAGTGTCACATTGCCGCCGTGGATCACATTTTCAGCCAGCGAGTACCAATCCATAACCTCATTGGACCATTTCATACGTTATACCTCCCTATTTTAATGAACATGCTAACAGATTCGTTTCTCAGGCGAAATTCCTTTTTTATTGTCAACCAAATAAAAATATAATAGGTTGACAATAATATAGTTCATCATATCAATTCATGTCTCATGTGTAAAGAAGCCAAAATCAAAAAAGCGGCCCTCTATCGTTCAAGGGTCGCTTCAAGAATGGTTCAATTATAGAATGTCTACTCTTTTATCTGGTGAATCCTGATTTACGAGACTCCCGCTTCCTCCATAAGGACTGGCTGCTTCAACAGCCGGATACGTGAAATCCGCTTGTTCTCGATTTCTTCTACAACGAACAGACAACCTTCAAATTCTACAGACTGACCCGGCTGTGGGGGGATGACCTCAACATGCGAGTACAGCCAGCCCCCTACTGTATCATAATCCTCATGATCCAGATCCAGTCCAAAGCGATCATTCACTTCATCAATTAACAGCATACCGTCAATGGAAAATTCCTCGTCATTAATCTGCTCACAACCCGGACGCTCCTGATCGAACTCATCCTGAATTTCACCAACGATCTCTTCCATAATATCCTCCAGCGTCACCATACCTGAGGTACCACCGTATTCATCAATCAGAATCGCAATTTGTGTCTTGCTACGCTGCATGCGTTTGAGCAAATCACTAATTTGCGTAGATTCAGGAACGGCAAGAATCGGACGGATCATCGTACGGGTATCCAGTTTGTTCGCCCGCAGAAGATCCTTGATATGGATAAAGCCGATAATATGGTCCTTGTCCTCGGCGCAGATTGGATAACGCGTTCTCATGCTCTCCGTCGCAATCGCGAGATTTTCCTCTGTGGACTCATTGCTGTACAAACAGATCATCTCGGTACGCGGAATCATGATTTCCCTGGCGGTCGTGTCGGTAAAATCAAATATATTATCAACAAGCGCCAATTCCGTATTATCAATTAGTCCGCTCTTATTGCTTTCTTTCATCAGAATGCGTATTTCATCCCCCGTATGCGCGGAATCGTCATATTCGGATACCGGCTCCAGACGGAATAAACGCAGCAGGCTGTTCGCCATGCCATTCAACGCCCATATGAATGGATACATCAGCTTATAAAACCAAGTCATCAGCATGGCCGAATACAGCGTAATGGTTTCAGCTTTACGAATGGCTATTGTTTTGGGCGCCAATTCACCCAGCACAATATGCAGAATCGTAATCACAATAAATGCTATGACCACAGCAGTACCATGTACATATACCGGTCCCAGCCCGGCGGCTGTAAATACAGGTTCGATCAAATGTGCAATGGCCGGTTCTCCGATCCACCCCAGTCCCAGCGAAGACAGTGTAATGCCCAACTGGCAGGCAGACAGATAAGCGTCCAAATTGTGTAATATATTCGCGGCATATACGGCTTTTTTGTTGCCCGCCTCTACCAATGTGTCAATACGGCTGCTTCTGACTTTCACCATTGCAAATTCTGCAGATACAAAAAAACCGTTCAATAATACTAATGCAAAAACAATAAATAAGTTAAACATACTCGGTAAAGGGTCACTCAATATGCTCCCCATCAGCCGTCATTACGGCAGACAGGCGCACCTCCTTCGGATAATTTCATCATAGACAGAACGATAACACATCATAAGCAGCGTCAACTTCCCAACACAATCACTCCTTCCGGCTTTCACAAGCCATATTTTCGCATGAATGACGAAGCCATTCATCAGCTTATATTCAATTATATAGTTATACACTACACAGTCAATCCGCAAGGTATGTCAGAAAAATCGGCTAACGCGGTCATTTTGACCGGAAATCGCCATTTTCCGCCTCTTACCACAAGGGAAGCTACTATATTTGAGAAAGAATATAAATAAAATAAATCCCCCGCCGTAAAGCAGAGGATTGGGGGATAAACTATATATATGAAGACATCATCGAACCGGAGACGAGCCCGGATTACCCATGACGCCAGGATATTGGTACAGCAGCGGCTCATCAAAAGTCGCATAGTCCAGATTCACCATCAACAGAATGGTGCGTCTTCCGGTAGACGGATCACTGATAATAATGTGGTCACGACCTGCCGCTTCCAGAATACCTTTGAATATTTTCGCGTTCCATTCCCGGTTATTTTCATACGTCATATAGAAGGTTCCTGTTTTACCCAAGTTCAAGCGTAAAATATTTTCAATATAAGATTGCTCATATTGTGGAGTCTGAGTCTGTACCACTGTGCCAGTCGGTGACATTGCGCTACCACTATTGACTTGAGGGGGAAAGCTGCTCATGGGCTGCATGGTTCCCATTGGAGCCAACCTAGGCCATTCGGGAAACCCGCCGCCAGCAGGATAAGAGACAGGACGGTAAGCTTGCTGTGAAATCATGTTAATTCCTCCTAAAATGGTTTTAAATCATACAAACTCATGTTGTTACGCATTAATAGACGGCAGGGCAATCCTGTGCAGTTGGACTAAAGAAGCAATGGGCCTTGTAACGGCCGGTGTTAGTCTGGTTATACCAGGTACCCGGACAGTCCCCGGAAGGTCTGAAAAACCATAACGCATTGGATGCCGGACGTATTTTCTCTCCATTGATTACACGTGTTGCAAGTCGAATGTCCCGATCTCGGGCTCTCTGATAAAAGTACCCTTTTTGAGTGGCTTCAAACCCGCCGGGGCTTTGGAATACCATGTCATTCATGAGACGAATCCCCTGGAAATCCAGGCAATTGGCCAAAATCCGGTTCACACCAACGTTACCGACCATGAGCATTCCCTGCTCTCCTTCTCCTTCGGCCTCAGCCCGCATGAGCCGGGCAAGTGTCCTCACATCTCCTGAGTTGGCTTTGATAACAGCCATCGCGTCCCCTCCTTGCTTCTCCATCACATATCATATCGTATGGTACAAATGCCCAAGGGGTGACAGCTCCAGCGAAAAAAAGATAAAAAAATAGCCCCGAAATTCGGGACTATTTCTTCAGGCAGCTTACGGCTCGTAAATCATTTTACGCGTCATCCCGCCGTCCACTACCAGATTCGTGCCTGTAACAAAGTCGTTGCCAGGTTGGGTTAAATACAGGCACGCCCGCGCGATGTCGGCAGGGGTTCCCACTCGACCGGATGGATGCTGCTGATGGTCTTCAGGACGCAGTTGCCCGTAATCCCCTGTCTCAATCCAACCCGGACTAATACAGTTGACCCGGATGCCATCCTTTCCTAGTGATATGGCCATCGCGTGTGTAAGGGCTGCAATGGCTCCTTTGGACGCCGCATAGGCTTCTGTATCCGGTTCCTGACATAAAAGCCCGTGTTGAAGTCATATTGACCACAGAGCCGCCTTCCGGATTGCGTTTCATCACCTTGGCCGCTTCTCGTGTCGCAATAAAGCAACTGCGTACATTCGTATTCAAAATGTCATCCCATTCCGCAACCGTTAAATCATACGGAGATTTCCATTTGGACACGCCTGCATTGTTAATCAGCGTATGAATGGTGCCATATTCCTCTTCCGTGGCACGGATCAGCGCAACAATATCTTCTTCCTTACGCACATCACAGGGAACAAAGATCGCCTGATGTCCTTCATTCCGTGCCGCAGCCGCAACAGCTGCCCCTTTTTCCTCATTGTGATCGGCAAATACGACCTTGGCACCCTTGCCAGCGTAGGCCAAAGCGACCTCTCTTCCGATTCCATGTGCCGCTCCTGTTACGATAACAACTTGTCCCTCAAATAACATGGCTTTTCCTCCTCTATACATTTCCCTAGTATATATGTACCAAAATGTGCTGCACAAGAAACAAAAACAGCCCCCTGGCCTGTTGTATTGCAGGGGGCTGCCTATGAATGAATGGGAAAATAAGCTGCTGTCTACATTTTAACCTGTTCCAAGCTATAGCGATTGAGACGCTGGAACCCGATGTACCGTGTACCCTGAAAGGTAAGCCGCCCCTCATCTCCCTCGGCACATTGACCATATTCTTCCCCGCTTACCTTGAACTCCATCCGGTCACCACTCTCCACCTCGAAGGTTACATAATAGAAAGTATAGGTACGAGTCCCTTGTTCCTCCTGCCGCCTCTGTTGGAGATGTGTCCTTCTGGCCGTAATTCGGGAACCGACCGTCAATACAGGCTGCCTTTTATTCCGGCTCCATTCCATGACTTCCTTGCCCGCAGACAGTACGACAATACCCAACACGACTACGAAAAAAACGGGCAGTACCGTACCCAGCCAATCGAACATCCATAATGACTCAAATCCCATGCACCGCACTCCTCTCCGCCAGGCATTCCACAGGGAAACGGCCGGGCATCCTCACATGACCTAAGCTTTCTGTAATAGTATATGTACGTTCCTGCCCAAATTTGATAGCAACCCTCAAGAACGCCAAGAGCCCCCACGGAATGATCCGGGAGGCTCAACATATGGCGATATCAGAATGGCGCATCTGTTTATACATGTACAAGCTGGAGATAACGTTGTGTCTCATCCAGAACTTCATTTTCTTCTGTTTCCGCATAACGCTCTGCACACTGTTTGCAATCCTCTTCAGTCGTGCAACCATAGGCATCCTGGCAAGTGTAACAAAATTGAAGGTAGTATTGAGTTAACATATGATCCTGATTCGTTCTCATGATTATCACTCCTATCGTTGTTTACAGGTTCAGTATAACAGCGACTCATCCGGTAGATTGTGATTTTTTTCACATATTGTCATATAAAATTTAAGTTTTTTAAAAATAAAACGCCCTGTGCCTCTTCCCAAATCTGCATGACCTTTTGAGGACGTGCAAAATGAGGGGAAAAGCACAGGGTAATCACCCTGGTGAAGGTTATAGGATCCTCCAGTTGGCACCGCCATCCGTCGTTTTAAGTAACAGTGATTTCTTGTCATCCAATCGTTCCAGAAGCAGCCAACCTACCTTAGAAGAAGCAAAACGGAGCTTGACCGATCGCGGGTAATCCTTTAGCTTCGATGGCAGCACTTTGCTGCCAGTAAGGGTTGTCCACGTCTTGCCCCCATCCATTGTTCGGCTCATTCCGGCTGGGGTTATGATCCACCCTTCCTTATCATTTAGAAAGGTGCGGCCGGGAATAATGGAGTTTCTTTTACCGCTTAGCCCCAAAGACACATTGTTCCATTGCGTGCCTGTATCAGCAGTAAACAGTCCGCTATACTTTGTACCGCTGTCTAAATAACAGAGAACAGGAATCCAATACGAGGAACTATTTCCTTTAAAAGACTGCGGAGCTTCGGCTTCTGCTTGAGGACAACCCTGCATCTTGCTGGCTACCGGGGTCCAAGTCTTCCCTTGATTCGAAGTCTTATAAAGCTTAACTTTGCTATCCAGATTAATCGCAACAAAACCCTGCTTGTTGCCATCAAAGCTCATTCCCGCCATGCTGCCCTGATCGGGCAGTCCCGAGCTTGACTCATTGGATGACATGCCAGAACTTTGCGCAACCTTCTTCCATGTGGCCCCTCCATCAGTGGTATGATACAACAACTTTTGTTGATCCTGCTCATTCAGGTTTGTAGACGCCATAATCCATCCGGTAGACGGATTTACATATTGTATCGCGCTCACATGCTCCCCGCTTGGGAGCGCTGAAATATCCCAGCTTTGTCCCCCATCAGCGGTTCTGAGGATGACGGTTGCGGTTTTGTCCAGATTTTGACGGACAACCCATCCATGCCGGGAATCGGTAAAGCTAATATCCTTCCCATATCCAAGCTTGTCTTGAAATTGAACGTTTTCGGAAGGAGAAATATTATTCCAGGTATTTCCACCATCATGCGTATAATAGAGCCGAAGCTCATTATGAGTAACTCCCCATACGAAACCTTTGGTATCATCAATCAGATGGAAATCAGCTATTCGTGTCTGAACTACATATTTGGCATTGGGATCGCCAACCTTCGGCGTCAATGATGGATTAATAGTTATCGTTTGTCCCTGGTCATCCGGTTCCTCAACCTGAGGTTTGGTTACGGTTTCTGTGGGTTCGGAAGAACAGCCAGCCAGCAGAATGCCTGTTAGCAGCAATACTCCCCCCAGGAGCGCACGCCAGCGCAGTTTCATATAAAAATCCTCCCTCGATGGCATGCGGTAATCCGTGCCAAAAGCTTATCTGAAACAGAATTATACCATAAACGACCTTAAGTGACACTTTTCGCGCACTCATACAAAAAAACCGGCCACCCTCCACATAAGTGCAGGATGCCAGCTTTTTAAAATTCAGACAAATTAGGATTTACGGTTTAACAAACTTTTGTGATATCCATAGAAGAAATAAATCAGTAGCCCCAGCAGAAGCCAAACGATAAATCCAATCCACGTGCTGATATGAAGCTGAAGCATCAAACCGACGCAAACCAGGGCACTCAAAAGCGGGAGCAACGGAACCCAAGGTACGGTAAAGCCTCTTTTCAAATCCGGACGTCTCTTCCGCAGAACGATCACCCCAACCGATACAACGGCAAAAGCGAACAGGGTTCCGATACTCGTCAGGTTCGTCAGTGCATGTAATGGAAAAAATCCACTAGCCAATGCAATGATGCTTCCGACCAGCCAGGTACTTCGGATGGGTGTTTGAGTTTTGGGATTGATTTTAGAAAAAAATATCGGTAACAGACCATCACGGGACATCGAAAAGATTAGCCGTGTCTGACCATACAACAGCACGAGTAAAACCGTGGTCATCCCGGCAATCGCACCGACAGAAATCAATCCTGCCGCAAAATCTTGATGAATAAAGCGCAAAGCAAACGCAACAGGATCATTTACCCCCAGCTGCGTATAAGGTACCATTCCAGTAAGTACAACCGAGACCGCTATATACAGCACTGTACAAATCGCAAGCGAGGAAATAATACCGATTGGCATATTCCGTTGCGGATTACGTACCTCCTCTGCTGCCGTTGAAATGGCATCGAAGCCCAAATAAGCAAAAAATACGATTGCCGCAGCACTCAAAACACCGGAAAAACCATAGGGGAGAAACGGTGTCCAATTAGCAGGCTTAACATAAAAAATTCCGATTCCGATAAACAGCAGCACAACTCCGACTTTGACACAAACCATAACGAAATTAAATCGGACCGTTTCCTTGGCTCCGAGACTCAGCAGCAGTGTGATCAACATAATGATACACACAGCAGGCAGGTCAATAATGGTTCCCTTGGCTGAATCGAAGGCTGCGGTTAGAGCCAGTGGTAAATGTATATCGAAGCCGGCCAGCAAGCCTTGAAAATAAGCAGACCAGCCACTACTCACAGAGGCAGCCGCCACCCCGTATTCCAGAATTAAGTCCCAACCCAGCACCCAGGCCAGAATTTCCCCAAACACAATATAGCTATACGCATAAGCACTGCCGGCAGCGGGAACCGTAGATGAAAGCTCCGCATAGCACAAGGCTGCCAGCACGCAGGCAATTCCTGCAATAACAAAGGAGATCATCAGGCCAGGACCCGCATTTTCCGCTGCTGCCTTGCCTGTGATCACAAAAATCCCGGTACCAATGATACATCCTACACCCAGCATAGTCAGATCGAAGGCGCCCATCGTTCTCTTCAAGTGACCCGTCGTTCCGTTTTCCCCATGCGGGAGCATCCCTGTCTTTTTTCGAAATAAGTCCATAATCATAATCCTCTTTCCATAGTGTCCTACGCTAATATTGCTACTGCAACGCTTTAGTGTGTGTTTCTGTCACTCGATTAATTATTGGCGAGTCCCTGTTTGAAGTCAAGGAGAAATGTCATATTTCTTTGCAGTGGAGGGCACATATACGGTAAACTAAGTTGGAAAGATAAATTTTGTATTATTAAAATTGAAAAGGTATTCAACCCGAGAAGGAGATGAGGATTTTATGAGCTTAAAACCTTACAAACGAAGCAGAGTGGCCATTGTCGGCATGGGAGCGGTCGGTACAACGACCGGTTACACCCTCCTGCTACGCCAACGCATGTCAGAACTTGTCTTTATCGATGTAAACGTCAAAAAGGCGCAGGGGGAAATGCTCGATATGAACCACGGGCTTCCCTTTCTCGGCGGTGTCAAAGTGTGGGCAGGTGATTATGAAGACTGCCGTGATGCGGATATCGTCATTGTTACAGCGGGCGCATCACAAAAACCGGGAGAAACACGCATTGATCTGCTCAAGCGTAATGCCGAAATTTTTGAAAGCATTATTGATAATATCGTCAAGGTAAACACACACGGCATTTTGCTGATCGCAACCAATCCAGTGGACATTCTCTCCTACATTTCCTGGAAACGTAGTGGCTGGCCTTCGAGCAGAGTTATCGGTTCGGGAACGCTGCTGGACAGCGCACGCTTCCGTTATTTGATTGGTAAGCAAAAGGGCATTGACCCTCGCAGCATCCACGCCCATATTATTGGAGAACATGGCGACTCCGAACTGCCTGTATGGAGCACGGCCAACATCGCAGGAACTCCATTGGAGCTGGGCGAAGAAACAAAAAATGAGATTTTTGAAAGCACCAAAAATGCAGCCTATGAAATTATAGATGCCAAAGGCGCGACTTCTTACGCCATCGGGCTGGCTCTCGACCGGATCGTAGCCGCCATTCTGGGAGACGAAGGGTCGGTACTTAATGTGTCCACCTTGCTGGAAGATTATAACGGAGTGTCTGACGTTTATCTGGGTGTTCCGAGTATCGTAGATCACAACGGGGTACGTGAAATTTTGGATCTTCCACTGAATGACAAGGAACGTCAAGGGCTACACCAATCTGCGGACAAGCTGAAAGATCAAATCAGTAAACTCAACTTGTAGATGAACAAACTGAAATTGTAGACAAAAAGGGCCTCCACAGCGGCGAAAATACCGTTGAGAGGCCCTTTGATTATGTCATATAAAGAGTTCAGCTTATCGTAAACAGTTTACTCAGATTACCAAGGCGGCGTATCGCCATCGGCAAATTCGTCTTCTTGCAAGCGTTTCTCTTTCAGCCGCTCAGCCACCGTTTCGAACGATTCAGGTTGAAGCAGCTCAATCGGTGAAAAGCCTTTTTCAAATGTAAATGCGTCGCCTTCAATGATAAGCGCGTATCTATCGTGCAGCTTCGTAATATGCAGCTTGGCCCCAAAGTCGGACAGCAGTCCACGTACAGCCGTATCATCCAGCTTGAAGCGAACTTCAATTTCCGGCTTTAGCTCAACAATATGCTGCGCAGCCTCTACGACCTGAAGGGGTTCCCATTTCCCTTGCAAATCCCGTTTTTCACTGGCAGCCCACAGCTCCAGATCACGTTCCTCTTGCTGTCTTTCCTCATTGGAAGCATCCGGCCATTTCGTCTCTACATAGTTCTGGACGAAGCCCATGACATGCTCATTGACGATTTCTGGCATGGATTGCTCATAGGTCACAAATTTCAGAAAATCCTCAAAATACCGGGCATGCGAGGACTGGTGAATTTTAAGCTCCCACTCATCGTTCATCCCCTCCTCCAGCATGTAAGGATACATGATAGATTTCATATTACGGGCTGAAATGGCCATTTCGACCTCACTGACCAGACTGCTTTCGGTAATCCGGGCAATTTTAGGTTCAAAATCACACTTGAGTACAAAAATAAAGGGATCATCGGAGTGTGTATTCAAGGTAGCCTGTACAATGATCAGCGCTCCGCCGCGTACCGCGCTCGTATCCAGATACATCCGCACCAGATCGTCGCAGGCATTTTTAAAATCTTCCTTATCCTCTGCTGCCCGCAGCCGGGCGAACATATTGAAATTGGGATTACTGCTCAGTTCATGCTCTGGTTCGACGATAAAGCGGCCAATTTTGGTCGGTGCCTGCTCTGTGCTCGGATTTTTCTCGACCTTCCGCTTGCTAATGCGGGCAAATTCCCCGTCCAGAAATTTTTTAACATCGCTCTCGTCATAATCATAGTCATCCATCGTAGCGTAATGCTTGTAGGACTTACCGCCTTGTCCTTCTTTTCCGTCCACCTGAATTACAAAAAAAGATAAAAAGTCCACTTGAAAGTTCATTTGCGTTTCATACGCTCCTTTTCAGGCATGTACGCGTAATTATATCACTATGGATTTAAAACGTACATCGGATTCAAGTTCTCATCGTTCAGATATACATTTTAGTTAACATAATATTTATTATGTAATCTTTTTGCAAGCTGTCGTATCCGGGGAATCTAAGTAACGCAAAAAACCGATCCTTATGTAATGGAGGTGTATCCTGCCATCCGCTAAGGATCGGTTTTTTATGATCTCATCGTTGTTTATACGACTATGACTCTCTTCCTTCATGCTGTCTTTTCCACAATCGTGCATACAGACCGTTGTCATCCAGCAGTTCATTATGTCGTCCCTGCTCTACAACCCTTCCTTTGTCCAGTACAACGATGCGGTCCGCATTTCGTACTGTTTTGAGCCGATGAGCAATAGCGATAATGGTTCGGCCTTGTACAAGGCGGTCAATCGCCTGCTGAATATCCTTTTCATTCTCAGGATCAAGCGAAGACGTAGCCTCATCCAGCAATACGATCGGAGAATCCTTGAGAATGGCTCGTGCGATGGAAATCCGTTGCTTTTCCCCACCTGACAACGTACTGCCGCCCTCACCTACCCAGGTGTCATACCCATTCGGCAGCTTGGAGATAAAATCGTGACAGCAAGCTTGACAAGCGGCAGCTTCGATCTCTGCCTGCGTCGCATCACTTTTACCGAGTCGAATATTATTTCCAATCGTATCCTGAAAAAGATACACATCCTGGAACACCTTGGATACCTTGCGCATACTTACATCCTCAAGTACAGGTTGCTCGCCATAGCGGAAGCTTACGTGTCTCAGCTCGATATCATGCCTTTGCGAAGGCATCTGATCACCGGGCATGACAAGCTCGTTCAGCAACTGGACGATACGCTCCCCTGCCTGCTCGTGATAACGAAACTCGGCGAAATTAACAAGCGCAGTGGTCAGAGGATCATAAATACGTGTTCCTACGATTAAAAAGGAGACAAAAGCAATCACATCCAACTGCCCAGCCAATAATAGATATACCCCGATCATAACCATCCACGTCAGGCCGGAGCGTATAAAAGCAATAGCAGCTGCTGGCCAATAAACCTGCGAGCGCGATCAGCCCCCATCGAATCATAAACGGCCCATCGCTGACGCTTCACTGACGGTGATCTGCTCGTTTTCCAGCAGTTGTTTGGCTCTTTCCAATCTTTGTTCGCGTACAAAGCCAAATACCGTTGTGCCGAATAGCTCCTTGAAGTTCATTAATATGTACCATCTGTGCCAGCCGAATCAGACTCGGAGGCTGAACCAGCGTACGAAGCAAAATATCTTTCGCCTCGTGAATACACTGTATATCATTGGGTTTGATCGTCATGGTCGATTTAGGCGGAGCATTGCGTGTTTCTTGCAGAAAAAGGGCCATCAGTTCCAGTGCCTTGCTCTCCAGAAAAAGCTGCCGGGTCATGCCCTGATAAGGATGAAACGACAGTTCCTGAGCAATCGCTCGCATACCAGGCGTAATCACTGTTTCCATACAAGCGAACGATTGTTCCTGACGGATACTCAGTTCCTGTAAAAGCTCACCCCATAACGAAGGATTAAAACGCAGCTCAATATGATTCATTGCTTTATTCCCCGGCATTTCCGCTTGGATTTTCACTTCGTTCATATAAATGAGCTGCACATGCCCTCCATGTTCACGATCTGAACGGAAACCATCGACGGACCAGCTAGCCGAAGAATCCAGGTTCAAAGCCAGTTCCAGATACGGGGTGTCAAACCTTCTTGCAATTTGGACTGGCTCATGAAACAGCATTTGACTATGTGAAAGCTCGAAACCTTTGCACAAAAAATGCGTTCGATGCACACCCTCTCCCCATTGCTCAGGTATATGATAAATATGCTCATGTTTCGCGGACGCCTGAATGGGGTCTTGTTCATGGCTCATAGAGTTGGCATCGACTATTCATTGTAGTAATTCGTTTCCCCCTTTAGCTGGATTCGCAGTGCATACGCGTTTCATTCTTGATTACAAGTATAATGATTATCATTCTCTTTTGAAAGATAAAAAATTTCTTTCATAGTGCTTGAAACATTTTAGTTAACATAATATATATTACGTAACTAATTTGCTGTTTTTTAAATAAACTTGACTTGACTTCGGTGCTGACTGATCGTATAGTGTGGATATATCTGTAATCAAGGGAGAGATTTTGATGTCGGTGAACGTTCTTAACTAAGCAACTTCATATTCAGGGAAGACCATTCAGGCGCTTGTGTCCTCCGGGGACAGGTTTGTTTGATACTGTGTTTTTACCCTGACATTAGTTAAGAACATGCGGATATCATAAATCGCCTCAGGGATTATTTTCTTCTAGGCCTTATTCCGTGCTGTGTTCAGCGCGGTTTTTTTGTTTTCAGATTTTGTGAACTTCCTTTATACACCTCCTATTCATGGACTAATTAGCTTACAAATTGGTTTACTCATGGATGATTTGGGGACACATAAATTGGAGCTGCAAAAGCTGGATTATAGGCTTATTTGACGATAAATTCCCTCTTTCCTTCAGGGCGGAGAATGAACGATTTGTTCATTCTCCGCCCTTTTTTTATTTCACAGAGAAGGCTCTAAACAATCCTAAAATCACACACTAAAGGAGAGATTTATTCATGAATGAAACCACAATGCAGCGTTTGGAATACGACCGGATCAAAACAAGAGTTTCCGAATGTGCTTTTTCTTACCTTGGTAAGCGGCATGCCGCTTCTATGCAACCAATTACAGACATCCGTACGATCAAGACCAGACTTGACGAAGCGACCGAAGCCTTGCAGCTCATTCGCCACGGTGCAAGTGTTCCCGTTCCCTCGCTGGAAGGGATGGAACACATACTTCACTTACTGGGAACCGGATATTTGTTCAGCGAGCGGGATTTTTCTCACATTGCCCAATTTATCAGAAGTTGCATTCAACTGATAAAATATATGGGCTCCAAGTCGAATGCCGCTCCAAGCGTCAGTGCCTATGCTTCTTCCATGTATGGTATGGAACCCCTTCTGTCTGAAATTGAAAGATGTATTTATTCAGGAAAAGTGACGGACACCGCCAGTAAAGAACTGGCTAAAATCCGCAAAAAAATAGCGGTCACGGAAGAACGAATCAAAAGGAAACTCGATTCTCTCACCAGCCGTCACCGATCCATCATGCAGGAAAATATGGTCAGTCAGCGCGGTGGCCGTTACGTGCTTCCGATCAAAAAAGAGTTTCGCAAACAGGTGAAAGGCAACGTGCTGGATGAATCAGGTAGTGGTCAAACGGTTTACATCGAGCCTGCCGAGATCGTAAGTCTGCAATTCGATCAGAGTGCGAACATGGCCGAAGAATCCAAAGAAGAAATGAAAGTGCTGGGAGATCTGACGGCACTTGCTGAGTCATATAACCGGGAGCTGAGCATCAACACAGAGACGGTAGGCATACTCGACTTTTTATTAGCCAAAGCCAAATATGCCTTGACGATGGATGCTGTGCCTGTCGAGCTTAACCTTGACGGAATTATAGACATTCGAGGGGCACGTCACCCGTTGATGGGAAATTCCATGGTTCCACTTGATTTCTCAATCGGTGAAGGCTACTCCTCACTCATCATTACCGGACCCAATACAGGTGGAAAAACGATGGCTCTCAAAAGTGTCGGCCTGTTAACCCTGATGGTGCAGTCCGGATTGCTGGTACCTGTTTCAGAAGGCAGCCGAATGGCTGTATTTGAGGAAATTGAGGTAGATATCGGAGACGGACAAAGCATCGAGCATGCCTTAAGCACCTTTTCTGCACATATCCGTAACATGATCGGTATTTTGGAAACGACAGGCAACTCCACTCTGATCCTGATTGACGAAATGGCATCTGGAACCGATCCGGGCGAAGGCGTAGGCCTTTCTATCGCGCTGCTGGAAGAATTCCACCGCCGCCGGGCAACCGTAGTGGCTACTACCCACTTTAGCGAAATTAAGCATTTTGCTGAAAATACACCGGGATTCCAAAATGCTCGTATGGAGTTTGATACCGAAACGCTGCAACCCTTGTATCGTCTTCGGATCGGCGAGGCCGGGGAAAGCTACGCATACGCGATTGCCTTGAAGCTGGGGATGTGGAATCGCATTATTGACCGTTCTCAGGCTATTTCTTCGGGTAGGACGTCTCAAAATACACAGGAATCATTTGTGATTCCCCCAGCTTCTGATGATGTAAAGCAGAACACAAGTGAACTCTCTCCTAAAAGAGCGTCTTTAAAGCATACAGCCACAAAACAGGTGAAACAAGAACACACTGCCGAACCTAAGCCGTTTGCCCTTGGTGACAGTGTTTACGTAGCCTACCTGAACCGGACTGGAATTGTGTACAAAACCGAAGATGAACGAGGCAATGTCGGGGTTTTGATCCAAGGACAAAAGCTGACCATAAACAAAAAGAGGCTTGTTCTTCATATTGCAGCTACCGAGTTGTATCCCGACGACTATGATCTGGACATCGTTTTGGAAACTAAGGAAAACCGCAAAAAACGGAAACTTCTAGGCCGGAAGCATATCGAAGGCCTGAAGATTGAATCTCCTCCGGAAGATAAAGTGTAAAAACAATTGTAGATTCAACTCTATATAAGCTGAACTTAAAAGTTACCTACAGTGCAACTGCGCAGACATATGGTGTTTCCATAGCCACCACTTTGCTTGTACAGCACCATTCCGTCTACTCCGTTTTCCATGTACATTTTTCAGCTCAGCTAATATAGTCATTCAAAATTTATAATTAGAATTGGCAAAGCAGATTAAGTTAACATAACGAATATTATGTTAACTTAATCTGCTTCCGTTATTTTGAGAACTGATAAATACTCCAAAACCCTATCATATATATACCTCCTGGTTTCTAATTGATCTCTGTTAAAACGCTACACACTATTGCTTTCCACCTTATTCCGGGTTATGGTATGTTTTATATTATCAAGATTGCTAAAACAAGGAGGCCTAACCATTGAAAAGTGCTATTGAAGAACTCACTAGGCTCATCGAAAATCAAGAAAAAGAATTCCTTTCAATCTCAGAACATGAGTTTAATGCCAAACCGAACCCGGAGAAATGGTCTAAAAAAGAAATACTAGGGCATCTATGCGACTCAGCCTCTAACAATCATCGAAGATTTATAATGATCAAGCATTCAACATCCCCTGTTAAAATAGAATCGTACGCGCAAAATGATTGGGTTGCTGCTAATCAATATCAGGAAGAGTTTACTCACGTGGATGTCATTCACCTATGGAAACTATTAAATAAGCAAATTATAAATGTATTAAACTCCTGTACAGCTCTCGATTTTGAAAAAGGGTTTCAAAAGAATGAACAGACTACTGAAACATTAGGGTGGTTGGTTGACGATTATATTCAACATATGCGGCATCATTTAGAGCAAATTAATCAAAAGTAAAGCTATATAAGCTGAACTTAAAAGTTACCTATCGTGCCACTTCGCAAGACGGATGGTGCTTCGCTTGTACAGCACCATTCCGCCTACTCCGTTTTCCAATTACATTTTTAGTTAAGCTTATATAATCGTTAAAACGAATATAATATGTTGGTATTTTTCGTTGATATGAAGTTATGAAATTGAATTTCACTCTAATGAGTTTACATAATAATTATTATGTAAAATTAATCTTTTCACTCTCCCTAATGTGTTTATCATATTCCTATAATATTTTACTTTTCAGTATTGAACACTTTATTCCCCTTTTTCTCTTGTTAGCCCCTACCTCTTTAATTCCATCATAGGTACCTGAATATCCAGCTTGTCCATCGCTTTTTCTTTTTCCCGATCTGTGACATGCGTATATACCGTGGTCGTCTGGATGGATGAGTGTCCCAGCAGCTCCTGTACAGTACGCAGATCGGCACCCTTACGCAAAAGCATCGTTGCAAACGTATGGCGTAGCTTGTGACTGGAGTAAGATACCCGACGTTCCGCACTCTTATCCTGCTGGAATCGTTCGAACGTTTCCGTAGCAATCTGCTGAATAGAGCGCACCGCCAAACGTCGGCCTTTTTGCGACACGAACATCGCGTCCTCCTTCCCCCTCCACGGCGTTAATCTTTCCTCCAACGCACGTTCCACAATATCACACACAGCCTCAGGTACAGGAAGCGTACGCCACTTGCGCCCTTTACCAAATACATCTAGTGTGCGCCGTTCTCTGCTAAAATCCGAGACATTCAAAGAATGAACCTCACCCACCCGTAATCCCATATATACCATGAGCAGAAAAATAGCCATGTTGCGATTTGCATATTTTCCCTCCACTGCGAGTAAAAACGGCTGAATTTCCTTTTCATCCAGATAGACGGGCATACGATTCTTTTCGGTCTTTGCTTTTTTAATTCCGGATGCCGGATTCGTGCTGCACAATTCAAATTCCTGCAACGCTTTGTAAAAACTACTCACTGCTGCATGCTTTCGGTTCCGTGTACTATCTCCGGCTCCACCTTCCCGTGCTTTAGACAGATACGACATCACATGAATTTTCTTCACCTGATCAAGCGGCTTTTCACGGAGTGTGCACAAAAACTGCTTCACATCCCCTGTATAGTTTTTTTGTGTATGTAGCGTATATCCCGCATCCTTCATCCAGATCAAAAAAGCTTCCAGCTCCTCAGCATATACTTCATCAATATCATCTATCATATCCGGCTCCATTTGCCGTCCCCCTTTTTTCATCCCGATTCCCTCCGCTCCGATTCATCTTCCCAATATACTGTAAAACGTCCATTTTCGCCTACTTTTTATCGACAATTCGATCGACATCTTGTGCGTGAGAGCTAATGAAAGTCGATTTAAACCTAAACAGCGTATAATTTATATTATACGCTGTTTTTTGAACGCTTTTCAACTAAAAAAGCGGGCTATCCTCCAATAGATAACCCGCACTCTTTGAGTTTTTTACAATGCTATATTATGTAATTGTTTGTAATTATAAATAGCACCTAGCAAATTGGCTTCATTACCTAATTTACTTTGTTCAATCTGCGCGTAAATAAAATTAAACGTAGACTCCGAATAAAGTTTCTCTAATTCTTGTCTAATGGTACTCACGAGTAGAGGATTTTCAGATATACCTCCACCAATAACAAACTTTTCAGGATCAAGCACTGATTGCAGATTAATGATTTGTATAGCTATATTTCTGCAATATCCTCGGAAAACAGATTGCACAACAGGATCATCTTTTTCAATGAATTCAAATACTTTTTCGCCTGTAACTGAACCAACGGGAAGATTTTTATTTTTGGCAACATTTTTAGTTAAGGTCAGACTACTTCCTTGAAAGCCAAGAAAATAATCAAGATTATCTGCATCTTCATTATTCGTTCTAATGAAGGAGAATTCTCCTGCGGATAGATGATGGCCTTTCAATAATTTCCCTTGAGATATGATTCCACCTCCCATGCCTGTGCCAACCACTAGGACAACCCCATCGTTAACCCCTTGTAATGCCCCTCTCCAGGCTTCTCCAAGAGCAGCGCACTTTCCATCATTTTCAATCGTTACAGGTAAACGAAATCTTTTTTCGAGAACTTCAACCATATTCAAATCATTTATATACTTTAAGGAGCCTCCATGCACCATATGGCCGCTAGTGGAATTCACAATGCCTGGCAAACTTATAGCTACACCTTCGATTTCATCCACAAACTGACTATGGATTTGTTCTAAAGTTACAATAAGGTCATCGAGTGAGTCCATCGGTGTTACAACTTTACCCTTTTTGAAAAAACCATTCTGGGAAAATAAACTAAATTTTATAAAAGAGCCTCCAATATCAAAAACTAGTATTTTATTTTTCATGATAGCAACGTCCCTTTCATTGAGGAAATAAAGTTTATCCAGCTTATAAAATATTGACACTATTACACTTAAAATATTAACAATTAACGAGATCCATATCAACGAAAATTGCATTGAAAAAGTTCGGATTTCGTTTGATTAGCTCATGATTTCAAATAATACACAGGTTCACCCCCATTGATTTCCGCCTAATCTGGCGTGATCGTCAGTATCGGCAAGCATATCTAAGATTACACGGGATGAGCACTTCTCGGAGCAACAAGGCTAATGTGAAAAAGAATTTTGCTGTCTGGCTCCGTTTTCCCTTCGTCATCCAGCACGTTATACTTAAAGAAGTCGAAAGGCAAACTTATTTTCAGCCTATGTTCATTTCAAAAATGCAAGTTATTCATGACAAAGGGAGTGTTCTTTAATTTATGAGTACCGAAATGCTGGAACGTCGAAGTGAAATTCTAAAACGGAACATCCATCAGTTGCTGGTTCAGGAAAATCAACACGGCGTGACGCGTCAGGAAAATTACACTTTGCACAAAATGATCAGAGAGCTTCATCAAACTTCTCACGCCTTGAATACTTCCCGTTGATATGAAAGAATGCGATTGCTTAAATTTTAAATGCAAAATAACCTTCAGCCCCACTTCCTTAGTGGTGTTGAAGGTTATTTTGTCGTGAATAGCTTTTAATGAGTAAGTTATGATTTCTTCGCAAGATTATCCCTTGGAGCGACTCAGCAGATACAGGAAGTATGGCGCCCCAATGATGGCCACAATTAAACCTGTCGGGATTTCCTTCTGTAAAGGTAAGGATCGTGTGATCGTATCGGCCACAAGCACTAACAGTGCCCCGACCAATGCGCAGGCCACCAGCAGCAT
Source organism: Paenibacillus sp. 23TSA30-6 (assembly GCF_014858585.1). Classification (NCBI taxonomy): domain Bacteria; kingdom Bacillati; phylum Bacillota; class Bacilli; order Caryophanales; family Paenibacillaceae; genus Paenibacillus; species Paenibacillus sp. 23TSA30-6. The sequence continues at coordinate 67,289 of NZ_SLTL01000006.1, forward strand.
CTTATGCTTTGGACCCACCAGTTTTCTCGCCAAATGCGGAGCGACTAAACCGACGAAGCCGATTCCACCGCTAACCGATACGCTGGAACTCGCCAATCCAACCGCTGCAGCGAGCAAAAGGATACGTTCTTTTTCAATTGATGTACCTAACCCGGATGCCGTCTGATCCCCCAGATTAAGCACATTCATTACATTGGCCTTGTAGTATGCAAAAGGCAGCAGCACAACAAGCCAAGGTAACAGTGCCATTACAAATTTCCAGTTGGACCCCCATATACTTCCTGCCAGCCAACTGGCAACAAACGTATAACTTTCAGGCGTAAGCTTGAGGGTCATGATGATCATCGCAGCACTGATCCCCGCCGCTACACCAATTCCGCTTAACAGTAACCTTGTCGGAGAAATCCCTTCACCCTTTTTGTAAGAAAGCGCGTAGATCAGAATAGCAGCCGCTCCCGATCCAATCAGCGCAAGGGCAGGTAGTAAAAACAATGAATTCGTTGTTTGCATCGTTGGGAAAAGCAATACAAACAGCATAACCATCAGCCCGGCTCCGGCATTAATCCCCAAAATACCAGGGTCCGCCAAACCATTACGTGAAACTCCCTGCATGATACAGCCAGAAACAGCCAGACCTGCACCGATCAAAACGGAAATAACCATTCGTGGCAATCGGAATTCAAATAAGATTAATTCCTGTTGTGGAGTCCCTTGCCCAAATAAGGTTCTAAAAAGCTCCATTGGCGAAAGTCGAATGGTTCCTGTATTCGCACTAATGGTGAATGCAACAATGAGTAGAATGAGCAGAACGATAACAATGATCCAATCATGGATTTTTTTTCGGTGACCTGCTTTGGCAATAGCTCCAGTTGTGATGTTATTCATCTTACAGTGCTCTCCTTTCTTTACGAGCCAGATAAAGGAAGAATGGCACCCCAATCAGGGCAATAAGCACGCCTACTGGTGTTTCCTCCGGTGCATTAATCATGCGGGCCGCCAGATCGGCAAACACGATGAGCAAAGCTCCCATAATGGCCGAACAAGGAATGATCCATCGATAATCGACACCGACCAGCTTGCGGGTCATATGAGGAATGATCAATCCTACAAAACCGATAGACCCTACTAGCGATACCGCCGCTCCCGCCAGGACCAGAACGAGAATCATCCCGGCTACCTTCACCAGCCCTGTTCGCTGACCGAGACTGAGCGCAATTTCATCCCCGAGACTGAGCAACGTAATAGACCGGGACAGCATAAGCGCACCGATGAAAGCAGCCACAACCCAAGGCAAGACAATCCCCAGTTGCACCCACTTGGTTCCGCTAAGTCCCCCTGCATACCAGAAGGCCAGATCCTGTCCGACATTAAAATACAAGCTGATCGCGTCACCCAAGGCTGACAGCAATGCCGTTACAGCTGCACCCGCCAGCACAAGGCGTACTGGTGTAAGTCCAGCCTTGGATATGGAGCTTGTACCATATACCATCACAACAGCTAAGGCTGCACCAACAAAGGAGTACAGCATCAGCTGTAAAAAGGATGAACCGGGAAAAAGGGCAAAACAAATCGCCATCGCCAAACTGGCTCCCGAATTCAATCCAAGCAAGCCCGAGTCAGCAAGCGGATTACGGGTCATCCCCTGCATAATCGCCCCCGCCACAGCGAAGCAGACTCCGATCAACACACCACCCAAAATCCGTGGTAACCGGATTTCCCAAATAATTTGATGATTTTGTATTTCAGGATTAAAGTGAAAGACTGCGTTCCATACCTCAAACAGCCTAATAGGAGCTGCACCAAAAGATAGGGATAAAGCGATACCGAACGCCAAAAGGGCTAGCCCGGCTGTTAAGATGAGCGAAGCCGCCCATGGCCGTGAGTGGAATGGAGTCGGCGGCTGGCTATGGTTACTCTGGCCGGGACTCTCCGATGATTCTGATAATTTCATGACTATTTTTCACCCTTACTGTTGAATAGTATGTAGGCTATCACACAAACCTGTGCTCATGAAGGCGTTTGATAATGAGAATTATTATCATGCAATCTTTACTATTGTAAATTAATGCGACAATGGCTTCAATAGTAAATTTCGACGAACCCGTGAAGCCCTGCAATTTTGTGAAAAAATAAAGCCCTTTGGCATAAATAAATACCAAAGGGCTGCCAGCAATACCTGAGTAACTACTTCTGTGAAGCCTTCTCTTTATTCCGCTCGACGAGCATGTCTGCGATTTCTTCTGCTTGTCCTACAATGGCAATCGGGTCAAAGTACCAATAGCGATCCTCCTGTAACTCAAAGACCCTGCCATTTCGGACGGCATCCAGTGACTTCCATATACTGTCCCCTGTATAACCGGCGGTTTCCTTGTTAACCGTCAGAAAAATATAAGAGCCAGCATACTGATTAATAACTTCTTTCGATACCGATTTCCATTGAGTATCACCTAATAGTTCTTTTTGGACAAAAGCCGGAGGCGTCAGCCCCAGTCCTCTGTATACCGCCTGTCCTCCTCTGCCAAAGTTATCACCATATACATAATATTCCTTCGTTGAAGCCTCCATGACAGTGAAGGTGTCCTCAGGTTGAATGATTCCCATTAACTTGTCGCGTGCTGCCTGCATCCGCTGATCGTATTGGGCTAGCCACGCTTTAGCCTCCTGCTCTTTACCAAGAAGCTCTCCAAAAGCAGTTAATTCCTCATGCACATCCTTATACGTGCCATAAGGAATAGCGACGGTCGGGGCAATTTTACTGTAATTCTCATATTGAGAAGCATCTTTGGAACCAATCAGAATCAAATCCGGCTCCAGAGTAAGTACCTTTTCAAAGGACACGCTATCGCGATCTCCAATGCTTGTAATGCCTTGTACAAGATCCCTGGAAAACGGATTGTCCAAATAATACTTCACACTTCCCACAGGTTTAATACCGAGAGCTAATAAATTATTCTGATACATATCTACGACGATCCGTTGAGGATGAGTTGGGATCGTAATATCACCGTGAATCGTTTTGACTGTTTTCGTTGCCGCCGGCTTCTGCTCGGTAGAAGTTTGATTCTGCTTTCCGTCAGCCTGCTCCGTCTTTCCCCCACAAGCGGTCAGAACCAGAATGAATGACAGGAGCATCATTGCAATCCACATTTTCTTTTTCAAAACATTCATTCCTCTCTCTACTTACCTTTCATACTATTCTATTTAGGTACTGTACTGGGCTTGATGCAGACGGCTATATGGACCTTTTACCGCTAGCAATTCTTCATGTCTACCTTGCTCGGCGATTCCCTGATCGGCAACTACGATAATGCGGTCGGCGTTTTTGATCGTTGCCAGACGATGCGCAATAACGAGCGTTGTGCGTCCTTGCGACAACTCCGTCAACGCCTGCTGAATCGCGGCTTCCGTCTCCGTATCCAGTGCGGATGTCGCTTCATCCAAAATGAGAATAGGCGGATTTTTGAGGAACATCCGAGCAATAGACAAACGTTGCTTTTGACCCCCGGACAGCTTCACACCCCGTTCACCAATCATCGTATCTAGACCTTCCGGATAGGAACGAACAAGGTCTTCAATCTGAGCCCGACGGGCAGCATCCCAAATTTCTTCCTCCGAAGCATCGAGCTTGCCATAAGCAATATTTTCACGAACCGTTCCATCAAACAGGAATACATCCTGCTGTACAATACCAATCATGGAGCGTAACGATTCCAGCTTCATTTCACGGATATCCATACCATCAATGGTAATACTGCCTTCCTCCACATCATAGAAGCGTGGCAACAAACTGCAAAGCGTCGTTTTACCTGCTCCTGAAGGGCCGACCAGTGCTACAGTTTCTCCAGCATGAATGGATAGGTCCACTTTACGCAATACCTTGTCTTTGTTTTCATAGCCAAACGTTACACCTGTAAATTGGATCTCTCCATTAAGATGGGTAACCGCCTTGGCCCCAGGCAAATCCTCCACATCCGATTCACTTTCCAACAAATCCAGATATCGACGGAAGCCGGCGATGCCTTTGGGATACGTTTCAATAACGGAGTTAATTTGTTTAATCGGCCCAAGAAATACATTGGACAGCATCACAAACGCGATAAATTCTCCATACGTCATCTGCCCTTCAATAACAAACCATGTACCGCACACGAGTACAAACAGCGAAACCAGCTTCATCAGGATAAAGCTAATTGAAGAATTCCAGGCCATAATGCGATAAGCGACCAGCTTCGTTTTACGGAAGCGTCCGTTATTTTCAGCAAAACGCTCCATTTCATGTTCTTCATTCGAAAATGCTTGAACCACGCGGATACCGCTGACGTTATTTTCAATACGAGCGTTGTAATCTGCGATATCTGAAAACATACGATGGAAAGCCGCAGACATTTTACGACTGAAATATAAGGACAAGTAAATCATGAGCGGCACAATAATGAACGTCAGCACAGCCAGCTTCCAGTTAATGCCTAGCATGATGCCGAAGGCCCCTCCCAATGTCATCAGCGCGATAAACAAATCTTCGGGTCCGTGGTGAGCAATTTCCCCGATATCCATCAGATCGTTGGTCATACGGGAAACGAGATGCCCTGTTTTGTTATTATCAAAAAAACGGAAGGATTGCTTCTGCACTCGATCAAACAGTTTTTTACGCATGTCCGATTCAATATTAATCCCCAGCTTATGGCCCCAATAGGTAACCACATAATTTAAACCGGCACTAACTACATAAATACCAAGCAGTCCTAGGCAGGCATATAAAATCCACCTCCAGTTCCCGCTAGGCAGCAAATCATCGACCACCCGGTTGACGGCAAGTGGAAAAGCCAGCTCCAGCAGTGCAGCCAGCAAGGCGCAAGAGAAATCAATAATAAACAAAGTCCGGTAAGGACGGTAGTATTCAAAAAAACGTCTCAGCATATATATGGCTTCTCCCTTCTTATTTGGAGTGATTATTGAGGATCGGTGGAAAGCATGGTAATGGCTTCATCCAGCGATTGGTCGATAGCAAGCGGTGAATACGTAAACCACGGGTCAGCTTTGATGAAATATACTTTGTGATTTTTGACCGCGGGGAGATTTCTCCACAATGCGCTTTGCTCGATCTCCCTCAGCATGCCGTCCTTGCTCGTTTCATCATAAACCAGCATAATAATTCGGTCTCCTGACAGTTCAGGTAACTTTTCCATTGAAATAACTTCATAAACAAAATTAAATCTCGGATCCTTCGCCAGCTTCTGGCGTATGTACTCAGGAGGATTCAATTCCAGCGAGCGGTAAATAACATGTCCTACATTCCGCGCTCCGTATACCCTTAACACATTCTTATCATAGGCCATATAAATCGTAACCGTTTCATCTTTTTTGAATTTTCCAGCCAGCTTTTTCCGTCCTTGGGCAGCTTTTTTGTCAAAGTTAGCGATCCACTGCTCAGCTTCCTTGTCCTTACCCAGTACGGCTGCGACGTTCCGCAGTTGTTTGAATACATCCCCTTCTCCAAAAGAAACGACTACGGTTGGAGCAATTTTCTCCAGCTGCTCCTTCACTTCTGGCGTGGTATATTCTGTTGTGATGATCAGGTCTGGTTGTAGCTCCAGCACCTTTTCTACATTTGTCGGGTTCCCAATATCCGCAACTCCATCAATCTTACCTTTTAAATAGTCGCCTTCCAACAAATGGGAAGCAGCACCTGCAGGCTTAACTCCCAAGGCCAGCATCGCATCCAAATATTGCGTCGTAATAACTCGTTGCGGATTTACAGGGATATTGATCTTGTTGCCAGTGGCATCTGTATATTCACGCATGGCAACCGTTTGGGATTGCCCGGAAGAGTTGTTAATGCTGGTCTTTCCGTTGGTCTGATTGCGGGTATCTGCGTTTCCACAAGCACCCAGTACAACCGTCAGCAGAACCACGAGACACAGTGTGATCCCCGATTTTACCCTGTTACTTTGTTGCATATTATAAGTCCTCCTTAGTTATATATATCGAAAAATGATAGTGATTCTCATTATCATACAATTGTTATTCTATCTTTTACCGTCTCTTCTTACAATACAAAAATAAAAAACTTCCATTAATATTTATGTATCATCACAATAGAAAAACCAAAAAGCCACCTGCTATAAGGTAGCCTCATGGTGTATTGATTTATAAAGTTGGGTTATACACTCGGTTTATTTTTTCTGATCCACTAACTCCAGCTTGGCAGGAATTGATTTTTTCACAGTTTTACCTTGGAGTACATCCTGTGCCGCCCGAACCGCCAATTGTCCAATCAGTTCGGGTTGCTGAGCCACGGTCGCCGTGAGTTTGCCCTCCTTAATAGATTTAAGTGCATCCTCGTTGCCGTCAAAGCCGATCACCGGAATATTTTTACCCGAGCTTTGAATGGCTTCAATTGCCCCAAGCGCCATTTCATCATTATGGGCAAATACCGCCTGAACATCCGGGTTGCCTTGCAGCAGGTTTTCCATGACATTCAAACCTTTGGTCCGGTCAAAATCGGCCGACTGTTTGGCAATAACGTTCAGTTCCTTATCCGCTACTTCGTGGAAGCCTTTGCCCCGTTCACGGGTAGCCGATGCACCTGGTACGCCTTCCAGCTCAATGACCTTTGCACCTTTTCCGACCTGATCGATCACGTATCTGGCAGCCATGCGTCCACCCTCTACATTATCCGAAGCAACAAGCGCTTTTACTTCTCCTTTGTCAGCCGAACGATCCAGCGTAATGACCGGGATGTTCAGAGCGTTCGCGGATTGAACCACCGTAGAGATAGCCGACGAATCTGTCGGGTTAATTAACAACGCATTTACGCCTTGCTGGATCAAATCGTCCACATCATTGCTTTGCTTCGCCGAATCATTTTGCGCATCGACGACAATGACTTGCAATCCTTGTTTTTTGGCTTCTGCAACAACTCCATCTTTGAGAGAGACGAAAAATGGATTATTCAGTGTAGAGATGGACAAGCCTATTTTAATGTCCTTCAAGTTCGCGGCTGCTTTAGGTTTCGCCCATTCCGGCGGTTCCAGAGAACAGCCTGTCATGAGCAGGAGGAGCAGGGCTGTCATAATTAATGTAAGCTTTTTCATATAAGTGGTCTCCTTATATACAGATTAGGTGGTTTATGCAGATTTCTTACGGTCAATCAATACAGCAATGGCGATTACAATCCCTTTGACCACCATTTGATAAAAAGAGTTCACACCCAGCAAATTCAAGCCATTGTTCAGCGTCCCGATAATGAGTACACCGATCAACGTACCTACGATTCGCCCCCGTCCGCCTGAAAGGCTTGTTCCGCCCAGTACGACAGCCGCAATGGCATCCAGTTCATAAGAAGTACCTGCTGTCGGCTGCGCCGAGTTCAAACGCGAGGTCAAAATAGCACCCGCCAAAGCAGAGAGCATTCCAGCCAGAGAGTAAATCCAAATTTTCACGCGCGGTACTTTAATACCGGATACAATCGAAGCCTTCTCGTTACCACCGATGGCATACGTTTTGCGTCCAAACGGCGTTTTATGCAAAATGATCCACAATACTGCAAAGGTAATGAGCATCGTAATCGCCGGAACCGGAATGCCAAATTGATAACCACGGCCGAACAATTGAAATACCAGACTGTCTCCGAGTCCTGTAATTGGATTACCGTTGGTATAGACCAGCGTCAATCCTCTAAAAATAGTCATGGTCGCCAATGTGGCAATAAAAGGAGCCATTTTACCTTTGGTAATCATCAGGCCATTAATCATCCCCATGACGCCACCCAGCGCACAGCCAATGATAATCGCCAAAATCGGATCGAAACCGGCCAGCATCATATTTGCGACAAACGCACTGGATAGAGCTAGGATCGAGCCGACAGACAAATCAATCCCACCTGTGAGAATCACGAAAGTCATACCAAACGCAATCAGTGCATTAATAGATACTTGACGCAACAGATTTAGAATATTAAGTGGTTCCAAAAAGCTGGGATTCAAGACCGATACGATGATGACCAAAATAATGAGTCCCAGTAACGGGCCGATCTTTTGCGTGATTTGCGACATTTGAAACCCTTTGCCACCTTTTGTTTCATTCATGGTTGTCATATTACTGTCCTCCTGTAGCTAACGTCATAATGTATTCTTGCGTGGCTTCTTCCCTGCTCAGTTCCCCGCTAATTTTACCTTCATGCACAACGATAATACGATCGCTCATGCCGAGCACCTCGGGAAGTTCTGAGGATACCATAATGATCGCTACTCCACGCTCGGTCAGCTCGTTCATCAACTGGTAGATTTCCCGTTTGGCACCTACATCCACGCCTCTCGTTGGTTCGTCAAGAATAAGTACGCTTGGGCCAATGCCCACCCATTTGGCAATAACCACCTTTTGCTGATTGCCACCTGACAAACTGCGTACCGTCGTTTCGCCTGATTGTGTCTTAATTTGTAAGCGCTTAATTAATGTATTAACAAAATCCAGCTCTTTTTTGCCTGAAATAAATCCCTTTGACGTAAAGCTGAACAGATTGGGCAGCACCATGTTTTCCCGGATCGAAAAATCCAAAACCAATCCCTCATCCTTGCGGTCCTCTGTAATAAAGCCAATTCCCAGCTTAACCGCGTCATCCGGCTTGCGGATAGTCACCTTTTTTCCACGCACATGGATTTCACCGCTATCTAAAGCATCCAGTCCAAAAAGCGCTCGCATGATTTCTGTTCGCCCCGAACCCATCAAACCTGAAAAGCCCACAATTTCCCCGGATCGCACGGTAAAATTCACATTTTCAAATAAACCTTTGTGCGAGGCATTTTTGACCTCCAGCACCACTTCTCCCAAAGCAGGTATTCTCGCCGGATAGCGCTCAGTTAGCTCCCTGCCGACCATTTTCCGGACAACCTCATCGAAACCGGTATCGGGAATCGCTTGGGTATCCACTGTTTTTCCATCACGCATGACGGTAATCCGGTCGCAGATTGCGAATATTTCCTCCATCCGGTGTGAAATATACACTATGGAAACGCCTTCTTTTTTCAAGGAAGTAATAACCTCAAACAGCTTTTGAATTTCCCGTTCAGTTAGCGCGGCTGTCGGCTCATCCATTACGATTACTTTGGCATCCGTCATCAATGCTTTGGCTATTTCAATCATCTGCTGTTGACCTACGGAACACTCGCCTGCTTCACCACTCAAAGGCAGATTCACGGCAAGCTTAGCAAATTGTTCATTTGCTAGCGCTTTCATTTTGGTGCTATCCAGCAATCCCCACTTGGATGTCATTTCCTTCCCAATAAACAGATTTTCCAACACGGTCATTTCCGGCCACACATTCAGCTCCTGGTGGATAAAAGCAATCCCCTTTTGTTCCGCCTCTTTAGGGTTAGCAAAATAGGTTTCCTGACCGTCAATGATAATCGTCCCTTCATCACGGCGATGCAGTCCGATTAAAATATTCATAAGTGTTGATTTACCTGCCCCATTTTCACCCATGAGTGCATGAACTTCTCCTTCACGGAGATCAAAATCAACACCACTCAGCACCTGATTGGTTCCAAAGGCTTTGTGAATTCCCTTCATTTGAATCTGCATGCTGTCCCCTCCTTTATATCCAAAATGAACTTATCCAAAATCCAAAATAGGCTTTATCCAAAATAAACCCCGGCCTGCAAAATACAATTGGCAAACGGCTTATTTTCTCCTGTGCGAATGACCACCTTGGCATGACGGGTCAACTCCTTGAATTGTTCATGCGAACAAAACTCAATGGCGGCGGTTTGCGCCGTGATCTGCGAATTTTCTGACTGTTCCCCTGCAAATGTGCGGCTAATATACCGTAAAGCTTCCTTATTCCCCTGTTTAATTTCTTCAGCCAACATTACCTTTTCGACCACCATGTCTGCTGCGATTACATCAACGACATCCTGAAAGGACGGTACGCCCAATTTGAGAGCCAAATCAATTTTGGAAACGCCTTCAGGAATGGGTAAGCCGGCATCGGCCACGACAATATAGTCCGTGTGACCGAGATCCGACAGTACCTTGGATATATGACTGTTCAGGATTCCATGTTTTTTCATATTATAATTGCTCCTCCACTTCACGCCGCGTTGGCATACCACCCTGTGCCCCAAATTTGGTAACGGACAGCGATGCAGCACGATTGGCGAATTTCACACTGTCTGCCAGCGATTTTCCCTCAGCCAGCGCCACCGCAAATGCAGCGTTAAATGTATCCCCTGCACCTGTCGTATCCACGGCTTCTACTTTATAAGTAGGGACAACGATCTCCTGTTCTCCGTCGAAAAACCGAACACCATTGCTGCCTTCTGTAACAAACAACTTGTTCGGATATTGACGTAGAGCCTCTTGAAGGCTTTGGCCCTTGAACATAATAGCGGCTTCATGCTCATTTGGCGTAATGTATGTTGCGTTCTCAATCACACTTGCTTCCACCTCACGAGCCGGAGCGGGATTCAGCAACAGCGGCACCTGATACTTGGCGCAAATTTTGCTCACGTATACGACCGTTTCCTCAGGTATTTCCTGTTGAATGAGCACCATATCCGAATTTCGGATCACATCGATCGCTTCCTCCACATAGGCTGGAGTTATTTCATTATTCGCTGCTTTTACAACAACAATACTGTTATCACCTTCAGCCAGCACAATATGTGCTGTACCGCTTTCCATATGTGTAACCGGTTTCACATAGCCAACTTGAACATGATTTTCTTCAAAATTCCGTAAAATCTGTTGACCAAAATGATCATCCCCTACGCGTCCAATCATCGTAACGTCCGCTCCGAGACGGGCTGCGGCTACTGCCTGATTGGCTCCTTTCCCTCCGGGCACGGTTGTAAAGCTTTCACCCAGTACCGTTTCTCCTGCACCGGGGCGCTTGGATGAAGTCACTACAAGATCCATAGAGCTGCTTCCGATAATCGTGATTTTAGCCATGATAATCCACCTTTCTGGTCGTTTCCCGTTCAATGAATTTGACGGGCAATTGTATGCTTGAATGGGTAAGTATGTTCGAATGAAGATTAGGTACGCTTGACTTCGTTGCTTGTGACTGTTCAATCAGTTGAATCAGCAAGCCTGCTGCTTCCCATCCCATTTCATAAGCAGGCTGCCGAATAGTTGACAATGGCGGGAATAACAAGCTGCTTAACGGTATATCATCAAACCCGATAATCTGAACATCATCCGGGATTTTTTTTCCTAATCTATGTGCCTCATGCATCACCGCTGTAGCCACAATATCGTTACTCGCAATGACTCCGTCCGTATCCGGATGCTTGCTGAACAGCTCTTTGGCCCACAGCTCGGCTTCCTTGAACGAAAAGGACGTCGTCTTGACGACATGATAGACAATATTCGATTGCTGAAGTTCTTCAACCGCCCCGCGAAAACGATCCTGTGCCGGACGAATATGCGCCGGCCCCTGCATGACCGTAATTTGTTTGCTACCACGGGTCACGATTTCCTTCGCTGCAAGTCGACCGCCATGAGCACCATCCGCATATACGGAAGGACTGTCATTGGAAGTTCGATCAAGAAAAACGACAGGGATTTTCAACTTGGCGTAGCAATCAGCATTGGGATCATTTGTAGATGAAATGACGCCAACGACATTATTTTGAATAAAGGTATCCATGTAATCCAGTTCTTTTTGCCGATCCTCATCACTATTGCCAAAAATAATTCGAAAATCATTTTCTTGCATTCGATCCTCCACTCCACGAGCTAGCAAGGGAAAGTAAGGATTCGTAATATCCGGTAGAAGCAGGCCGATCAATCTGGATTTCTTTTTGTACAAAGAACGAGCAACTTCGTTGGGTTTGTAATTTAGTTGCTTAACAGCGGCCTCAACCTTGCGGCGTGTATCCTCATGCACATATCCGGTTTCATTAATAACTCTGGATACGGTTGCTACGGAAACGCCTGCAAAGCTGGCGACCTGTTTAATTGTTGTCATTGTGTAGTTTCAACTCCAATGTGTAACCGGTTACACATATAAAATATCACAGCATTTATTTTTTGACAAGCATAAATATTTGCACACAGCAGGTTTTGGTCTTATAATTCTCATTGTAACTGATTAAGTTTCACCTTTGACATTCTAAACGTGAGCTTACTTACTCCCGGTTACTCGATAAAATACGTATACATGGAGGCTTTACCTTATGAATATCGAAGTTTGGTCTGATTATATGTGTCCGTTCTGTTATATCGGCAAACGCCGTTTGGAACAAGTAGTGAAGCAATTCCCGCACCACGATGAGGTGCAATTGACATTTAAGAGCTTTGAGCTGAACCCGGATGCTGTAAAAGATAGTGGTAAAACGATCAATGAAGAGCTGTCAGCCAAATATGGCGTCAGTCTGCAAGAGGCTCAGGCCATGAATGATCGTATGAACGAAAACGCACGCACAGCGGGTCTGCAGTACAATATTCATGCTATGGTGCCAACCAATTCTCTGGATGCTCACCGCTTAACGCTTTGGGCTCAAACACAAGGCAAAATGCTGGAGCTGAGCGAGCGCTTATTCCAGGCTGTGTTCATAGAAGGAAAACATACGGGCGATCATGAAGTGCTGACGGCGCTGGCTGCGGAGGTTGGTTTGGATCGAGACGAAGCCGCTGCCGTGCTGGCCAGTGACCGCTTTACGGACGAAGTTAGAGCTGATGAAGCCGAAGGTGCTGAGTTGGGTGTTCGTGGTGTGCCTTTCTTTGTGTTTGATCGAAAATTTGCTGTTTCAGGTGCTCAGCCAGATGAAGTATTCCATGATGCCCTGCAAAAAGCATGGGACGAACGCTCTCCGTTCACGATGGTAAGCGCAAGCTCCTCCGCAGACGATGCAGGTGGCGTATGCACCGACGACGGTTGTGAGCTGCCACATCGCGAGAACTGATGGGTCAGTGAGCAGCGATTCACAACCTCTTAACGAATTTTCATTAAAAAAGCGTGCCGACATCGGATTAGACCGTATGCTGGCGCGCTTTTTTAATATTTGCTACAATGATTTGATCATCCCGCCATCGACAAGAATGGTACTGCCCGTCAAATAGGATGAGGCTTCGGATGCCAGAAAAGCAACCACTCTGCCGAACTCTTCTGGCTCCCCGTATCGTCCCAACGGAATCCCCTCTTCTGCTTGCTTGCGAACCTGATCTAATGTTTGCTGAGTCTTCTCGGCCCGATGCTCGTCCAAGCTTCGCACACGATCGGTTGCGATTCTTCCCGGCGCTACGGTATGTACCAGGATATTGTAAGGAGCTAATTCCAGAGACAGTGTTTTCGCCAATCCAGCGACACCCGTACGTAGTGTATTCGAGATAATAAGACCCGGAATCGGCTGCTTAACCGACGAGGATGCAATATTTAAAATTCGGCCGCTTTGTTGTTTTTTCATATATGGTAGAGCTTCACGAATTAACCGGATATGACTAAGCAAATTTTGCTCAAAGGCTTGTAGCCAAACTTCATCCGTAAAATCATCAAAGGTTCCCGCAGGAGGCCCGCCCGCATTGTTAACTAAAATATTGACGGTGCCGAACAAATCTGCTGTACGACGGATAGCTTCGGAAATATGTTCAGGTTTCGTTACATCGCAAACCACATATTCGACGCGCCCGCTGGCCGTTTCCTGTAGTTCCGCCTGTGTATGTTGAAGCTCCGCTTCGTCCCGTCCCGAAATCACGACATTCGCACCTTCACGTGCCAGTTCCCGTGCGCTTGCCTTGCCAAGCCCTTTGCTGGAGCCTGCAACAAAGGCAGCTTTTCCCGTTAATCCTAAATCCATCTATGCCACTCCCTTTTCTCTGTGTTCTCTATTTAATTGTACATATGAACAGCACGTAATGCGAGTAGCTTAACATTCAGTCAGGGGCCCTTTTTGTTTACAAAATTTTGTTTGTTTACAGCACGTTATGATGTTGATGCAGGTGTTGTTGGTTGCTCGTATACAACAACGGACTGGCTCTCAGGCTCCCATTTAACATTTGTCCCCAAGGCCTCTCCGATTACCCTTACAGGTACCATTGTCGTTCCATCCACTATGGATGCTGGCTGCTCGATAGAATAGGGCTGACCGTTAATATATGCTTTCGGACTGTTAACAAATAATTTGACGGACACGCCGTTACGGGTGACAGTAACAGCCTTTTCTTTCGGATCCCAGGAAACCTTTGCATCCAAAGCTTCGGAAGCTGTTCTAAACGAAACAAGTGTGGTCCCATTGCGGTTAATCGGTTTGGCATCGTATTCTTCACCATTCACGAACAGCTTCATACCCGACGGCCGTCCGGCCTTCTTCGAGAATTCACCCAGCTTTTTGTAGCTGTCCAGATCGGACACATTAGCCAGTACCGCCTCCTCCTGCATGTAAACGGCATCTGTCACATTTCCGTTTTCAGCCAGTAGCTCAGCTGCCTCAGTCAGTGCTTTACCAGAATTCCGGATCAATTCAAGTTCAGCAACCTGCTCCGGAGTCAAACGGTCCGGGTATTTCGTAAGCAGCAGATTCGCAATAACCGCTCCCGCCGGCTTATCCTTCGTATTTTCTACCGCGTTAAGCAGACCCTTGTAACCGTTGCGTCCCTTGTGACCATTATGGTCTTTGGACTCCCCGTATGTATCATCCGTTACTGCAACAGGTTCAGTTTTTCTGATTTCTGCGTGTTTGTCTTTTTTACTGTTTTCATCCTTTTTACCGGATGCTTTGTCCTTTTGTTTTTTGGACTGATCATTGTCTGAGTCATGGGGATCGGTTAGCTCTTCCCCGCTCTTTTCATTCCCGTCTTTAACAGACGTCTTTGCTTCCTGTTTGTTCTCCTGATCATTTCCGCGTCCCTGCTTGGCTTCAGCGGTTCCCGCTGCCAACCCCAAGACCAGTATACACGCTAGTAAAGCTGTCCAAGTGTTTCTCATGATGCGATTCCTCCTTTAGTAAAGGCCGGGCTCAAATGTCCCTAGACGTATTAACGGCTTCTCTAAGCTGATTTTTTATCTTTTCTTTAACTAATGTGTGAGACACCGCTATAGCTGCAGTCCAGATTGCCAACCACTATAAAATTTTATTATACGCCTAACCTATTTGCACAGTATAATGAGAATTACACATGCATTTTTAAGAATCAGCCTTTACATTCGCATAATAGAAAGAAGATGAAACAGACATGTTCGGCACCATTCTTTTGGACGTTGTTTTACCTATTTTTGTACTTATCGGTTTTGGTTGTATCATGCAATATTTTTTCCGACTGGACTTGTACACCTTAGCTAAAATCAATTTTTACTATATCACCCCCGCAGTTGTGTTTACGGGTCTTTATAACTCGGAAATATCCTTAATGCTCATGGGTGAGGTTTCGCTTTTTTATGCCTTGTACATAGCTATTCTGTACGTAATCAGCACAACCGTCGCCAGATCTCTGAAATACAGCCCCGGAATGCGGGGAGCTTTTACAAACAGTGTCATGCTTGATAATTCGGGAAATTACGGTCTACCGATCAATCAGTTAGTATTCAAAGGTGATCCGCTGGCTACGTCCGTTCAAGCACTGATTATGACCTTTCAAAGCTTTGTCACCTTTACATACGGTACCTTTGTTGTACAGAACGGCAAGGCCGACACTCGAAAAATTCTGATTAATTTTTTGAAAATGCCGGTTCCTTATGCCCTCGTGCTGGGCTTGCTGCTAAATCTGTTACACAGTCCATTGCCCAATTTACTGGCAGAGCCGTTGAATTATATCAGCCAGTCGATGGTTGCCGTTGCTCTGCTTACCTTGGGAGCGCAAATTGTGCAATATCCCTTTCGTCTGCGGCGTACAGCCGTGTATATCAGTATGGTGCTGCGTCTGATTGCCGGTCCTGCGGTCGGTTTTCTGCTCGTACTCTTGCTTGGGCTTAAAGGGATTCCAGCACAAGCCCTGCTGATTGCATCCGGTATGCCTACCGGTGTTAATACAAGTATTTTGGCTGAGGAATATAAAAATGAACCCGATTTCGCAGCTCAAACGGTACTGCTCTCAACCATTGTCAATGTCATTACGATGACGCTGTTGATTTCAGCATCCCGATACCTTGTTTGATGTTACCTATCGTGCCACTGCGCAGTCGGATAGTGCTTCCCATCGCCACCGCTTCGCTTGTACAGCACCATTCCGCCTACTCCGTTTTTAACGTTCATTTTTCGAGTTCCGCATATATAGAAATGCTTTTGTCTGAGGACAAGAGCATTTCTTTTCTCAAAAAAAGAACATACGTTCGTAACAATTCACCTTTTTCTGTTTAAAGTGGTGTGTGTGTTTTATGGAGATTGTATGCGTGAAAGAATAGCTTTTCTATTATGAATTTTTCATATAGTGAAATAATTATAAATGATGTTATTAAAGCTGCTCTATTCGTTGCTGGTTCCAATTTGTCGATGCTCTGTTACCGAAAATGGACTGAGAGTCTACAAGGCCAACAACCCTAAAGCCAGCTCACTCAATCAAGAGTGGCTGACTTTAGGGTTGTTTCATGCTAAATGCTGCAAAGCAGTTTAGCAGCCTTTTGGTAATGGTGCCCTTTTCGTTCCGATTGCCCTTACCTTATCAGGATTTAAGGCTCTATCCCCCATTGCTTGCTTCCAGCCAAGTAAGCGATTACCTTAGTGGAATCTTTTAAGCTGGTTGCTGTGGCATCAAAGGAATAATCATCGGTTTGGGTGTAATTGCTCCAGTCCGCTTTGGATATCCGGGTTTGCAGCTCCACACTTTGACCGGGTTCTAAAGAACCCGCACCGGACTTAAAGCCGATTTCCACATAAGAATCTGCTCCCGGTTTAACATTGGATAGTGTTTTGAAGCTGGCGACCACATTCTCAGGACCAATGCTTGACCAATCCGCGAAGAAGTTTTGGGGTTTATCCCCATTTATAGTGTAATAATAACGCAGCGTCACATCCGCAAGGGAAACGGACGAAGTTCCTGTATTTGTAATTTTAAACTTGGAGCTGATCGTGTTACTTGTTTCAGATACATTACCGTTGAAGGTCTGTACCTTGAGAACACCCTGTTCTGTTCCCGGCTCGCTTGGTGTATTTTCCTTTACTGTCACCGTGAACAGCACATCGCTACCTGCATTAAAATGAAACGTTAGCGCTGTGTCTCCTTTAGGGAGTTTGGACAAATAACTATTGGAAAAGGTAACCGTTTCTCCATTGATCGTATAATCTTCACCTTTTTTCAGCACCACGCTACCCTGCTGGATGGCGTCTAACGTATTACCGCTCAGTGTAAGCTTGACGGAAATATCAGCATTGGTATTATCCGGTCCATAGGTTGCAGTCGTCGGCGTAATACTAGACTGACCCGCAGATGGCTGATCACCGCTCACACGATCTGCCACCAGAATACCGCGGCCATTTGTTCCCAAATAGGCACGCCCATAAACTCGGGGATCACCGATAATGGTCGTCACCCGTGCATATTGATGCTTGTCGTCATTAATGCGTACCCAGTTTGCGCCAGCATCGTCCGAACGATAAAATCCGCGTGTACCGTCGATTTTACCAACGATGAATACAGTTGCATTGGTACGATTCTGTGCTGCTTTACCAAAGCCTACAAAGTCTGCCTCCTGCACATTAGCGAGCTTGGTGAACGTAACGCCGGAATCCTTGGAATGCCACAAGCCGTATGGCCCTCCATCCTCAGAGCCCCCAGCGAACCATACATCCCCTTCTGCTCCACGTACTGCATCAATATCGGCATTACCTTCTGTTGGTAAGCCTGATACCGCCGAGGCTGTGAACGATACGCCTCCATTGGTGCTGATATATATTTTTCCGGCGGCGAACGCATAGTATTTGTTAGGATTCACCCGGTCTGAGGCAATCTTCGCATTCGCTGGAATCCCTGTACTTGCGGTCCATGAGTTGCCGCCTGTTTTGGAGTAAAATACGCCTTTGTCCGAGGTACTCCAGAGCAAGCCATTACCATCGGCCGCAACAGCTATGCTTCCCCCTCCAACTGTGCCGGAAGGCTCACTGTTCGCTTTATACCAGTTCGCTCCCCCATCATTGGAGAAGCCGATGGATTTGGCATTCGGATCTTTTTTGTAATCTGCTTTGCCTACCCGCGCCATAAAAGCTGGATTCAGCTCGGCATAGTCGATGCTTTCACTGCTTGTAAAAGTGGGATTATCCAGCATTTTAGCTGGAGCCTTGAACAGATCGTCATGTCTGAACCCGGAGACATCCCCTACTGCACTCACCAAAGGCGCACCGGTTGGAGGGCTTACGAGATCCAAGATCGCTGTTTCCTCTAATCCCTTAGCTGCTACCGAAATGTCCAGCTTGCTGCCTTTGTCCCAGTTGGTCACATTTTTGGAGCCGTAAATCGTAGCTCCTGTGCCGTATAACATATGGTCTGGATTAAATGGATCAATCTCCAGATCCCCGATCATCCAGCCCAGCTTGGGCGATACTTCCGGCGGAGCAGGGTTGGCATTGAAAGTCAGCCAAGGCGCACCTGATATATCCAAATTGTATTTCAGCTTGCGAGTTGGATAACCATCGAATTCCCAAATGGGGCTCCAGGTTGCCCCGCTGTCGGTGCTGCGATAAATCGTTGCATCCGGCCACCAGGAATTCAGCGTAGCCACCATCAGAGTACCCGGCTTCTGAGCGTCTACTGTCAGTCCACCATATCCAAAATAATTGTCCGTGCTGCTACTGGCAACAGGACTTATATTGGTCCATTGACCACTGGCTGTATTCAATTTCCACACATCACCCTTTGTCCCGTCATATGGACCTGCTCCATCGCTATAAGAGATATACAGGTTGCCGTCCGATGACAACACGCCATGATGCGGTAAATAGCCCGTTGGCTGTCCTGCTACAGCGGACCAGGTTGTCCCGCCATCTGTACTGCGATAGACACTTTGATTCTTATCAGCTACCCCCACATAAATCGTCTGTGTAGCTTTGCTGGAAGAGCCCGTCTTTTTGTCAAACGTAATCCAGGCCAAACCGACAATATCACTGGTGTACTCATTGGAAGGGTCCTGTACATACGTGCCCGGATTCGGGAAGCTACTCACCTTGCTCCAGGTTGCCCCATAATCCGAGCTTTTCCATAATCCATTACCGCTCCGTGCCCCGAAGAACAAAATATTGTTCTTATTAGGATCAATCGTCAGACGTTCGCCCATCGAGCGTCCTGGCATATTGCCTCCCACCTTAAAAGGAAGCTTCGTTGTCTGCCACGTATTGCCCCGGTCGGTTGACCGTATAATCTGTCCGTTTTGCTTGTCCCATGAATTGGTATACGTACCAGTAGCTATATATACACGATTTGGATCAACAGGATCGGTCGCCAACGCATCCACGCCATTTTTGTTCCAGTCTTCCCAGCCCACAGAATCCGTCAACGGAATCCAGCTCTCGTCAGTGGGGTTCCAGCGGTAAGCACCTCCAATATCCGTACGGGCATAGATCAGATTTTTTTCCTTCTCATTAAAAATGATACCGGGTACAAAACCGCCACCTCCACCCGTGACCACACTCTTCCAGGTATACTCATCACTTGGAGCGGCATGTGTCGGCGTTATCAATCCCGTCCAGGAAGCACCCGCTACCACTAACGCCAGACACGCGATCCTAAACCTGCTTTTTGCCTTCGTCATTGAATTTAACCTCCTTCTCCATTTTCATTTGAATATGCGAGTCATTTCCAGATGAAAGAAATCAGCCGATTCCGGATTCGTTCCTATCATTGTATCTCCAACCAACATAGTCTGATCAATGCTTCTCTCGGCCTCACCTCCAGTCGTTATCAATGAAATGCAACAGGAATCACTTTTTATAAAGCGCTTACATTTTATCTTGCTCAATAGATTCGTCATCTTTTTCTTGGTTCCTTGTGTAAAAAATCAAGATTATGTTAATATCATCACTTGCTCCGCGGCTTACAATGTGGGGTTGATCCTTCTCCTGGGCGTTGATACCTTTTATATATTACTATTATGAATTTTTCATATATTGAAATAATTACTTTATTTCTCATTCTTTAACCCCCGTCAAAATACTTTGATATACGCCAAAAAACCGCGCTATGCGCGGTTCCGGCTTCTGTGAATGCCAACGGTAAATATTAAATATATCCTTTATTATTGCAAATATTCAAGCGCCAGTGCCAAAAATATGTGGCCTGACACAAGCAATGCACGTTCATCAAAATCAAAATGAGGATGGTGGTGAGCATAATGTGTTCGTTCATCCTCATTACGCGCCCCGACATGAATGAAGGCTCCCGGTCGCTGCTCCAAATAATAAGCAAAGTCCTCTGCTCCCATGACCGGCTTCAGATCCAGAAAAGCGTCAGCTCCATACAGCCTGCCGACAAGCTCGCGTACACGTTCGGTTTCGGCTTCAGCATTTACTAAAGAAGGATAGCCATTCAGATAGTCAATTTCATATCCTGCATGATAAGCCTCAGTCAAACCCTTGACAATACTGCGGATTTCATTCTCGACCTCCTTGCGCACTTCTTTATTGAACGTACGCACGGTCCCTTCGATTTTAGCCTTATCCGCAATAACATTGAAGGCGGTTCCCGCCTGAAAAACACCAATGGTCAGCACCGCTGATTCAATAGGGTCAACCCTGCGACTGACCACCTGCTGCAATCCGTTCACAATTTGGCTACCGATGACAATAGAGTCTACCGTCTGATGCGGTCGCGCGCCATGCCCGCCTTTGCCGTTGATCTGGATCGTAAATGCGTCGACAGCCGCCACCGCAGGCCCACTCTTTAATCCAATTTTACCAAGTGGAATTTCAGATGCGAGGTGAATACCATATACCGCCTCTACCCCATCCAAACAGCCATCCTCAATCATAAACTTGGCTCCGCCGGGCGGTTTTTCTTCCGCATGTTGAAAAATAAACACGAGCTTGCCCTTCAGAGCCTCCCGGTTATAGCTTAATACACGTGCTACTCCTAGTAGCGCAGCCGTATGGCCATCATGTCCACAAGCATGCATAACACCGGGAACCGTGGATTTATAGGGCGCATCCTTTTCATCCTGAATAGGAAGCGCATCAAAATCGGCACGAAATGCGATCGTTCTGCCTGGATGGCCGCCCTCCAAAAACCCGAGCACGCCGTTCCCGCCCACATTCGTTCTCACCTCAATGCCAAAAGATCGCAATTGATCGGCGATAAATACAGACGTATTCGTTTCTTCAAAAGAAAGCTCGGGATGCTGATGCAGATGTCTTCTCCACGCAATCAGGTCTTGCTCACCATCTTTCAATTCCTGAACCCATTTCTCTAGCATAATACCCTCTTTTCCTATTGAATTTATTTAATTATATGTTTATCTTACCATGAATTTACTGTAGAATCTTCCATCCTGCCGATAACAAGCCAAAGAAGATATGTCTTTGATTTAGGCCGGGTAGTGACAAGCGGCATAATGTCCTGTGCCAATCGCTGTCAGTTCCGGCGCTTCCTCACGGCAAAGCGAGGTCGCCAGCGGACAACGAGTATGAAAACGACAACCGGACGGTGGCTTCGCAGGCGAAGGAATCTCACCTTGTACCGTAATCAGCTTCCGTCGGTTTTTCGGATTCGGATTGGGTATGGAAGCAACAAGCCCTCGGGTATAGGGATGTGCCGGATGCCGGAAAATCTCCTCGCTTGGCGCAATTTCTACGAGCTTACCCAAGTACATGACCCCAATCCGGTCCGATATATGTCGGACAATGTGCAATCCGTGCGCGATAAACAAATAGGTCGTATCCAGCTTGCGCTGTAAATCCTGAAGCAGATTGACAATTTGCGCCTGAACGGAAACATCCAAAGCCGACACTGCCTCATCCGCCAAAATAAACTGCGGTTGCAGCGCAATTGCACGGGCAATCCCGATCCGCTGGCGCTGGCCTCCCGAAAATTCATGCGGAAACCGCGTGATCAGCGAAGGCGACAATCCGACTGCACTTAGCAGTTCCTCGACCCGTTCCCGTTTGGCATTACCACTCAGCCCTTCATGAACCGCAAGCGGTTCACCGATAATATCCCCCACATTCCAACGCGGATCAAGTGATCCATAAGGGTCTTGAAAAATCATCTGCATATCACGGCGTGCAGATCGTAATTCGGAATTCCCTAACTTTGTCAGCTCCCGATCCTGAAACCATACCTGCCCTGAGGTTGGGCGTTCCAACTGCATCAGAAGACGGCCCAAAGTAGACTTACCACTGCCGGATTCGCCGACTAGTCCAAAGGTTTCACCCTGTCGGATCGAAAACGATACATCATCCACCGCCCGGATGAAAGCACCTGCCCGACCGGGAAAGCTTCTTTTCACCGGATAATACTTGCGAAGTCCATCCACCCGAAACAAATTCTGCTTGTCATTCCCTGTGCCTGCAACAGTTACATTAGATTTTGCAGATTCCTTTACCTGTACGCCATCACCGCTCACTTTGCCCCCATCAACAGCAGATACATACGTCACTTCTTCCTTTACTTCTGCCGCTTCTTCAACAGCATCTGCCGAGACTCGCCCTTCCAGAGATACCTCTGAAATACGCCAATCACCGGACGCAGCCAACTGCTCCGAATGCCAGCAAGCTACCTCACGTCCATTCTTGGCAGCCAAGGGAGGGGCTTCGTTTTTACATTGATCCGTCGCATGCGGGCAACGCGGGTGGAACAAGCAGCCAGACGGCAAAGCGCTCAGGCTGGGGATGGCCCCCGGGATCGAAAACAGCTTGCCGCTGCGATCTGTATCCAATGTTGCCACCGAACGAAGCAATCCTCTTGTGTACGGATGCAGCGGCAGCTCGAACAGCTCTTCCGTTACGGCCTGCTCCACGACTCGCCCGGCATACATCACAACAATTCGATCCGCAATCTCCGCTGCAATACCCAAATCATGCGTAATTAGCAGAATCGACATGTTGAATTCCACCTTTAATTCCTGAAGCAACTGCAAAATTTGCGATTGAATCGTTACATCCAGCGCTGTCGTCGGTTCATCCGCAATCAGCAGTTCAGGGCCACATGACAGCGCCATCGCAATCATCGCCCGTTGCAGCATCCCGCCGGACAGCTCTCCTGGATACTGCTTCATACGGATTTCCGGCTCAGGAATCCCTACCCTGTTCAGCAAATGAACCACATGAGCCCACGCCTGCTTCCGTGTCTTCCGATCGTGCTCCATAATGATTTCCATCAGTTGATATCCAATGGTGTACACCGGATCAAACGCCGCCATCGGCTCCTGAAATACCATCGCCATCTTTTTGCCGCGAAGTGAGCGTAATTCCTGCTGCGACAAAACAGTCAAATCTATGCCCTTCAACCGTATTTGTCCTTGGGCAATTCGTCCGTTCTCATAATCGATCAGCCGCATAATCGCCTTGGAGGTAATCGTTTTTCCGCTACCGGATTCACCAACGAGGCAGACCGTTTCCCCCGCCCCGATCGTCAGCGATACGTTGTCGAGTGCTTGCAGCAAACCTTTTTTAGTGTGAAAATCGACCGACAAATGTTCTATCTCCAGCAATGATGACAAACGAACTCCCTCCTTCTATAGCACTAACGAATAGGCTTCCTGAATGCTAGTTTGCGTTCTTTTTCGGGTCCAGCTCATCTCTCAGCTTGTCGCCCAAAATATTGACCGACAGCACAAACAACGTAATGGCTAGACCAGGAAAGGTGCATATCCACCAAGCTACTGTCAAATACCCGCGTCCCTGAGACAATACTGTTCCCCAATCCGGAATTTCCTTTACCGTGCCAAGCCCCAGAAAGCTTAATCCCGATCCGGCCAAAATAGCGTTGCCGATTCCGAGCGTCGCCATCACGAGCAAAGGTGACAGGGAATTAGGAAGCACATGCCGCCAAAAGATGCCGAAAGGTGTAACTCCGATGGAGCGTGAAGCCGTGACGTAAGATCGTCGTTTTATACTCATAATCTGTCCCCGCATGACTCTTGCATAACCCGGAACAGCAGAAATGGCTACCGCCAGTACGATATTAAACAAGCTCGGCCCTAGAGCCGCCGCAATCGCCAAAGCCAGCAAAATGCCAGGAATAGTCATCAAAATATCAATAAATCGCATCAGCACCGTATCCACGATGCCACCAATGTAGCCTGACAATGCTCCGATGATTCCACCAACCAGGCCACCGACGAGCACCGACATAAAGCCGATAAACAGGGAATCCCTACTTCCATGAACAACCAAACTGAATACATCCCGTCCAAAATAGTCGGTTCCGAACCAGTGAGCAGCGCTTGGGCTCTGTAAAATCTGGTCGCTTAACATTTCTGTTGGCTCATAGGAAGCAATCCATTGCGGAAACGCCGTACAGGCGATCACGAACACAATAATCAGTCCTGCCGCATATACGAACCCATCCGACACTCCCCCAAACCGCAATCTTCCGGTTTTCCGAGCTACCCGCTGCTTTCTTTCCTTCCAGACTGTTTTGGCCGCCATCGTTTCTCTCAACTGTCTTCCTCCTCCCTGATTCCTACCGACTTACGCAGAGCGTCTAACCCTCGGATCAATGAATGTATAAGATATATCCACCAATAGATTTACGATCACGTACATGATGGCAGAGAACAACACAACTCCCTGCACAACTGGTAAATCCTTAGCCATTATCGCATCCGCAATTAAACGCCCAATACCTTGTCGCGAAAATACCGTCTCACTCACAACTGCTCCGGCCAGCATTTCTCCCATCAGCATCCCGATCATCGTTATCGCAGGAATCAACGCATTACGCAGTGCATGGCGATACATAATGACCTTCTCCGATAAACCTTTGGAACGGAGCGTAACGATAAACTGCTCATTAATGACCTCCAGCATACTGTTGCGTACCATTCTGACAATGAACCCCGCACCGACAATGCCCAAAGTGAGAGACGGAAGCACAAGTGTTTTCCAGCCGTCCGAGCCCATTGCAGGCAGCCACCCCAAATGAATGGAGAAAATGAGCAACAGCAGAATTCCTGACCAGAATGTGGGCATGGAAATGCCGAACAATCCGACGATTCGCGCGATGATATCTATTGGCTTATTCCGATGAATGGCCGACAGCACTCCAAGCAGAACACCGATGATGACCGAAATAGCAGAACCGGCAAGCGTCAACGCCAATGTAGGCGGGAGATTGACCCATATTTTAGGTAGCACCGGATCAGCATTGAGGAGTGATTTTCCAAAATCACCTTGTAGCAGATTTCCGAAATAGTTCAAAAACTGAACATGAAAAGGCTGATCCACTCCCAACTTATGACGCAAATTGGCGATCATTTCTGGCGTGGCCGTCGAAGGGTCCAGAATAGAATCCACCGGGTCCCCCGGAAGCAGATATAAAATACTGAACACCAGAATACAAGAACCCACAATCACCAACAAAGAGGTAACCAGTCGTTCTGCAACAGCTCTGATCATGAAGCACACTCCTTTCCGTCTGGATGGCTCGCCAGAAATAATTTAGCCATACTATTTTTGAATGCGCACATCGTTGAACAGCGGATAACCCACTAAATCGAATTTGAGACCTTGCACCGACTTGGCGGCTCCAACGGTATAAGGGAATACATAAATCGGAATGATAACGGCCTGATCACGGATCAATTGTTGTACCTTTTTGTAAATTCCCTCCCGCTTGGCATCATCCTTTTCAATAGCGCCCTGCTCTAACAGCTTATCGACCTCAGGATTGGAGAAGTTAGGCAGTGTAGGCCGCTGATTCGGAGCCGCTGTGTGGTAAAAAGCATATAACGCGTTCGGGTCCACATTGACCTGGCTATTCCCGTAGAAATCATAGTTTCCGTTCGTATATACAACCGTTGCAACATCCTTGGTAATTTCAATCTTGACATCAACACCGATTTTCTTCAGCTGCTGCTGAATAATGGCTGCAATGTCGTTGCGTTTTTCACGGTTCGGCGTGCCGTCTACATAATGCAGCGTCAGACGTTTTCCATCCTTCACTCGGAAACCATCCGCACCTTTGACCCAACCCAGTTCATCCAGCAACTGATTGGCTTTGTTAGCATCCGGCTGCAAGCCGTTTTCCAGTGATTTATCATATCCAAAAATACCCGGAGTGAGTGGCGACCAAGCCTGCTCATAGGTACCCAGGTAAAGCGTTTTGACAATCGTCCCTACATCAACACCGTATTGCAACGCCTGTCTGGCCTTCAATTCATTCCACGGTGCCTTCTTTTGGTTAATGAACAGCGTGTATGGTAAACCCAGGGTATTGACCTGCAGCAATTGAAAATTAGGGTCACTCTTCAGCGTTAAAATATTTTGCGGCGGAACTGTTTCTGCGGCCAATGCCTGCCCGCTCTGCACACTGCCGATCCGTGTCGCTTCCTCCGGCACGATTTTAAAGGTCACGCTATCCAAATACGGCGCTCCCTTGTTCTCGACAGTTTCCGGTGCCCATTTGTAATCCGGGTTACGTTCGATTTTGATTTCTGCATTTTCGTCCCACTTTACAAACTTAAACGGGCCTGTGCCCACCGGATGCTTGCCGAATTGATCTCCATATTTTTCGACTCCTGCAGGAGAAACAATGGCTACTGCCGGAATACTTAAATTGCTCAAAAATGCCTGCGATGGTCGTTTCAGATTCAGCTTAATCGTGTATTCGTCTATCACTTGTGAGGATTCATACGGGGCCAGCAAGTTAGCAGCATTACCAACTACAGCTTGCGGATCAATAATCCGGTCATAGCTGAATTTGACTGCTTCCGCATTAAACGGAGTTCCGTCATGGAACTTAACGTCCTTGCGCAGCTTGAACGTATAGCTTTTGCCATCCTCGGAAACGCTCCATTCGGTCGCCAGCCAAGGCTTAATCGTATTGTCCGGCAGCTTTACAACCAAATTGTCGAATATCCCCCGATACACCCGGGATGCTACCGCCAATCCACTCTTATGCGGGTCCAGTGAATCCGGCGATGTCGCCAGCGCATAGGTCAGGTCCCCACCTTCTGCGGCTTGCCCGCCTCCCGCTGCATTTGCCCCGGTATTCGTAGAATTCGCACCTCCATTGCCTGAGCATGCCGATAATACCAGCACCAGCGACAGGGTTAGAGCTAACATTTTCGCATATCGACTTGTTCGTTTCACTTGTAAAACACTCTCCGTTCTCGTGGGTAATTTTATGAATGTATTGCATATTTGAGGCCGATGTTACATTGTTGATAATTCCAATCAGATATATATGAATTGTACAAATAACTGTATACCCGTGTTTTTATAGTGTCAATGCAAGTTCTAATTGGAATGATCTATGGATAGATAGAAGACTTAAATTGACAACGCAAAAAAGAGCCGACAGGAATGCTCTCCCCGACTCCTTTTCGTTGCTAATTACAATTTTGAATTTTTCAGGTATTGAAAAACTGACTTATATTCCCTCGTACCGGATGAGTCTGCTCCCTGTACTCCCCATCCGTATAACTGCCAATCACCTTACGCCAAAAGGACTGCGCTGGCCTGTTCGTGCTCATCTGCGTCACCTTCCAACGCCCAGCAAAACGTCCAAACAGCTCATGAGCCGCCCACGTCCCGACCCCATTATGCCGATAAGGACGCAGCACAAAAAACTCAGCCATGTAGTAGTCAGCCTCCCGATTGCTGGACATTCGGTCAACCAGCGCAAAACCTACGGGAACGTCCTGCCTCCAGATCAGAAAAGGCAGCTTCTGTTCACCGCTTGTCCAGTATTGATACAAGTCCGGGTAAGCCGGAAATGTGCCGTTTTCAGTAACATCAATTCGAAGATAGGCTGTAAAATCATATAAATAAAATTGCATGAGCTGCACAATAATGTCCCTCTGCGACTCCGGAACACTTTTGATGGACAGCTTCAATTCCGACTGAATGTCATACCCCATACTTTCACCTCTCTTGGCAGATCAGTTCGTTCTTTACTTTGATTTGCACTCCATCTTCCCTTCCATCCGATGCTGTTCAAAATATGCTAAAATACATATATTATGACCGGACGAGGTGGAACCCAATGAATATACAAAAGATTATCGACCGGCGCAAACTGGACGAAAAAATGCCGGGATTACCATGGTATGTGCAGCAATTTATGGATTACAAGCTGCCCGACCTGTCCCCCTCCACATTGCTGGAATATGTACGGGATTACGAAGCTTTTTTTACATGGCTTCGCTCAGAAGGCTTGTCTGCCGGAGAGACGAACGCCCAGGTTACGCTGGAAGAATTGGAGACGCTCCATATGGATAGTATTACGGGCTACCGTTTGTTCCTATCGACTAAGCGTGAAGGCTCCAACTCCCGTATTACGATTTCACGTAAGCTATCGTCCCTGCGTTCCCTTTTTCATTATTTGAGCCAGATCGCTGAGGATGAAAACTTTTATCCTTTGCTCAAACGCAACATTATGGCCAAGGTCGAAATCAAGCGCATACATAAACCCAAGGACACGGCCGCCAAGCTCAAAGGAAAGATACTGGAGGAGGAAGAGCTGCTTGAATTTATCGGCTATATTTATGAAGGCTATGGACAGGATTTGGCCGATAACAAGCAGGCACTGTACTCCTATGAACTGAACAAGGAACGGGACGCCTGCATTGCCAGTCTCATTCTAAACTCGGGCCTGCGCGTATCTGAAATCGTCAATCTGAATATGGACGATCTGGATGTAAACAATAAATTACTATATGTGTATCGTAAAGGCAACAACGACGAAACCTTTAAAACGCCAGTATATTTCCGCGAGCAGTCCAAAGATGATCTGGCACTCTATTTATCCCTGCGGCATATCCGTTATCGCGCACCCAAAAAGGAAAAGGCGCTCTTTGTCGCACGTCCCAACGGCAGTACAGAAGGCAAACGGATGACTAAAAGAGCGATTCAGGCGATGATTATCAAGTACGCCAAACGGTTCGGCAAACCTTACCTGACTGTTCACAAGCTCCGTCATTCCTTTGCCACCGACTACTATTTGCAAAACGATATTTACAAAACGAAGGAACAGCTCGGCCATGCTTCGACGGAAACGACGGAAGTCTATGCCCATCTGACCGACAAGACCATGTCCCAAGCGATTGAACGACGGGTGGAGACTCAAACCGACTCAGCCGATTGATGTCTCAGCCCTACTCATCCCGGACTCCTTCTCTCTGCTTCTGAATCTGTCCAAGTAACCAGCGGCCTGCCGGGCCGTTGGCATCGGCGGGAAATATCTGTATCGTTTTATCTGAAAAGTGGCTCTGTGCCCAACCCGTATGATCTTCCCAAACCGCTACTCCCTGTACATTTGTCAGTTCAGTGGTAAGCTGGGCATCCGATTGTTCCCGCACCATCACCAGCTTTGGATAATGCTCTTGTTTAAAGCCTTCCAGCAACACGCAGTCGTATGCCTGAAAATGCCGGATTAGTTCGGTGACAGGCCGACTATGCTCCTCTAAAATGGCTGTTCTTCCACCTGAAACAATGGCTACGCCTTCGGCTCCCGCTTGTCGGTGCTTGTACGTATCTGTTCCCTCATGATCCATCTCAAACTCATGTCCATCATGCTTGATCACAGCTACGCGTAGCCCGGACTCCCGCAAATAACGAATCAACCCTCCGAGGAAGGTCGTTTTCCCCGTATTTTTGAATCCGACGACCTGACATACATACGGATTTATCCTATTCACGTCACATGACCGCCTAGAAGCACCAGCACACGTACCTCTTCTCCTGCACGCAAGCCTTCTGTTGTCGGAGGAATCACGATCAGACAGTCGGTGTCCTTAATCGTCACCATGACGCTGGATTCATCTACTCGTGCAGGAATCGCGTATACTTGCCCATTGCGTATTTCCAGGGAGCTGCGTACAAAACGGGTAAAATTATTTACCTTCGTATAATCTGCTCCCAACCTTGCCGTCCAGGTTTGCAAATACGGCTGCTCTGAAGACAGCATCATTTGGATGGTGGGTCGCACAAACAACTCACAGCCTACAAAGCACGCACCGGGATTGCCAGAAAGCGCAAATAACAGCTTACCGTCAATGACCGCGGCTGTAGTCACACTGCCCGGACGCATTGTGACCTTGTTAAACAGCATATCCACATCTTCCTGTCGTACCAGATCGCCCATAATATCAAAATCTCCCACCGATACACCGCCACTCGTGACGACGATATCGTAGGCAGCTATCGCTTCACGTACAGAAGCACGGGCGAGAACCAAATCATCTTGAATGGCTTGCAAGATGAACGGCTCCCCCCCTGCCTCCCTGATTTGTGAAGCCAGCATATATGTATTGCTGTTCCGAATTTTCCCCGGCTGCAACGGCTCATCCACGGCAAGCAATTCCGAACCTGTGGAAAAAACGGCCACCCGTGGCTTCCTGTAGACGGGTACCCGATGTACACCAAAGGTAGCCAGCACCGAGATGTGCCCTGCCCCCAGACAGGTTCCTTTGCTGAGTAAAAGCTGATCTTCCCGAATCTCATGACCGATTGGTGTCACATTTTTGCCGATTTCCATGCGCTTCTTCAGGCCGACATATACCTGTCCATCTTCCTCACATAGCTGTGTCGCTTCCAGCATAACAACCGTGTCTGCCCCTTCAGGCAATTGTGCTCCTGTCATGATGCGCGCCGCCAATCCCGTCTCCACCCGCTTGTCCGATACGGTGCCGCATGGAATTTCATCAATCACGCGTAGCCAGATTTCCTGACCGGACGAACAGACTTCAGTGTCCGAACCAAGGATGGCGTATCCATCCATACCTGAACGACGGAAGCTGGGATATGGGTGTGGTGCGGTCAAATCCATCGCCAAATAACGTCCATGGGCCTGCTCGAGTCCTACATCCTCCCGCTCTCCCTGTTTGACATGAGTAGCTATTCTGCTTTGCGCTTCTTCCACTTGAACCGCTTTGCGCTGAAATTTGTCCGAATTTAATTGTACCTGATTCATATCTTCACTCCGTTCTTCTGAAAATGCTCTCTTTCTGTTATAACGCTAAAACCGTTATCTGGCAAATCCGGACAGTATTTATTGGGTCGTGGTCGGTCTCTTTGCGCAAAAAAACAGCCCGGAATCTCATACCCAGGCTGTTTTGGCAGGTGCTATTTTAGAATTTTGATCATCATTACACTTCTTGACCCCATCATCGTCGGCTTCGTCGGCTGATTTTACCGGAACCGCTGCGTGTTTTAGGCTTGCTGTAAGATTTCCGCGGCGAATCAAAAATGCTGGAACCGCCACTGCTGCCCCGGTCACGTGAAATCGAGCCTCTGCTCGGTGAACTGCTGCTGGAGCCTCTGTCGAACAGACTTCCGCTGGAACCGACACTGGAATCAGACCCCTTACCCCTGCGGGTAACGGAACCCTTCCGCTCCACCGTAATCGGCGGGATCGCTTTCTTCTCCTGCACCGTAGGTGCACGATACTGGCCCTGAGAAGGTCGGTATACATCTCTGCTTGAATACCCCCGGTAAGAGCCAGATCCGCGTAACGAATCAAACAGAGCATCGAGTACGGTTGCCGTTAAGTATCCTTTTAGAAAGCTGGAACTGTAATTTTGCTCGACATACTTCTTGCTGTCAATTTCAATTAATGTGTCTTCCTTCTTGGCTGGATCTTGCTGTAAATGGTACCATTCATCGCTGTACACCAGAAACATCCGCTCATTGCTCTGCGGCGACATTTGTTCCGGTTCACGCTGTTCTTTCAGTTCCTCCGCTACTTCCGGAACCGTTTTGCCTTCGGCGCGATACACGTACGAGGTCGAATTGCCGCTGCCGCTGACCGATTCCAGCGGGTACGTATCTTTCACATTTGGCGCACCGCAGCCGCTTAACACGGATACGAACAAGCTCAGCGCCACAATGACCTTTAATGCATACTTCCAGGTGCGTTTGCCCATGTGTCACCCTCTCCTAGCTTGCCCGAATAACCTTGACGTCTCCGGTAATTACTTCTTCTCCTTCATATAGCATAAAGCGACCATCCTGCCACTCTACACGCAGCAAATGGTAATCATCTGACTGATACTGCCAAACGTGCTGCTCTCCACCCTGTTGAAAAGGAGCACGGCCCATAACCGTAACATGCCCAAAATACTGCTCTTCCAAATGATATGTAGTATCATCCAGCTCCAGAATCGTTGGCACTTCCTCCGGGTTGTCCAGTCTGCCGTCGATGGCCTGGTACAGTCCAAATTGCAGCGTTTCCCGTTCCTCAATGTGAAGGTAGCTAACTTGATTACCATCCTGAAGCGTCAAAACAACGGCATTCCGAGCACGGTTGTGTACTCGGCCTACCACTTCATATGTGACAAGAGACACTTCACAGATATCGCCCGGATTTAAATGAAGCATGCTTTTTTCCGCTTTTGGTGGCTCCGGCTTGGCAAACAGATTTGAAATGCGTTTCCATACACCCATGATGATTCCCCCTGCTTTTCTTTAGCCTAAAAACATGCGGCAATGATCAAAGCACCGACCAGATGAAGCGTACCTGAAAACAGACCAAAGCCAATTTTGCCTTCCTGCGTGCCTTTATCCAGATCAAGCTGTGCCCAGTACCGAAGCAAGAGACGAACGATAACTTCCAAAACAAACAGAATGACAAAAGCGATCACAGAATACACAAGCGCCTCCAGCAAATTGTTAGCTGTAGCAATCGAGCTTGACAAAATATACCCTTGTGCAAACAGCTTCATAATTAACCGGACCGTTACGGCCATATTACCGGCTTTCACTTCTGCAAAATCCTTATACTTCGTAAATAAAGAATCAATGTACATCAATACGAACAACAAAACGGCACCCGCGCCAGTCCATACAAGCATCGCTTTCATCGTTTCTAAAAAATGCATTTCATACCATCCTCCACATCTTCTTGACCTTCATATATGTTGATTCACGCCTCCAGGCAGGGAAAAGCGAAGGAGAAAACGGTTCCCCTTCGCTTCCTTTGCAGCCACGCAGGCGGCCATGCTTATAACCTTATTTATTATCGTATTGCTTCAACAAAGCAGCAAGCTCATCGTCCACGGCGCTTTTCTTATCAAGCTCCTTAAATTCCTCATCCAGCGATTTTTCCTTAGAGGACATTTCGTTGCTTGCTTCAGCACGCGCTTCTGCTTGCAGCATTTTTTCTTCCATACGCTTCAGCCCAGCAGTTGCCGTATCGGAGCTAAAACCGTTCATCGCTTTGTTAATTTCTGTTTGCGCTTTGGCTGCATTATAACGGGCAACCAGCGTTTCACGCTTGTTCTTCATTTCCATCAGTTGTCTGCGCATTTCATCCAGCTTACCACGCAGGTTATCGGCTGCCGCTTTATTCTGCTCGTAGCCCGTCTTGAACTCGGTCATTTTTTGCTCAGCAGATTTCTTTTCTTCCAACGCACGGCGAGCCAGATCCACATTTTGCGCTTTTGCTGCCGTATGAGCCTGCTCTTCACGTTTTTTCACCAAAGCGGCCTGCTCTTCATATTGCTGTTTAAATCTCTTCTCAATGGCAATCTGAGCGGCTACCGCTTTCTCTGCATCTTCCAAGTCCTCTTGCATATCACGAATGTATTGATCCGTCATTTTAACTGGATCTTCGGCCTTGTCAATAATGGAGTTGATATTGGACATCGTAAGATCTCTTAAACGTTTGAAAATAGACATGTGAAGTTCCTCCTAGAGTTGAATGCTTAAATTTTAAGCTCTGTACACATGTTTACGCAAGCTTTGCAAATAGAGTTTCAAAAATATTATCCGATAAAGTACATTTAAAGTACATTCTAAAAACCACGCAAGTATGGCTCCGGGATATCCGCCTGTACTTTCAGATCCCGCGATGCATGCAACGCCCAATACGGATCGCGCAGCATGGCGCGCCCTATCGCTACCAGATCAGCTTCTTTTTGCTGAATCACCCGCCGGGCATCCTCATAATCGTCCAGCAGACCGACAGCGATTACAGGTACATTCAGCTTTTCACGTATTTTATGTGCCAAATCCACCTGATATCCCGCTCGCGCAGATGGACCGCCGTTAGAACCAATCGGCCCCTCGCCACCAGAGGAGATGTGAAAAATATCCACACCTGCATCACGATATCGTTCCCCTATGCCCGCTATGTATTCCACATTATATCCGTTTTCGACATACTCTTTGGCGGATATCCGCATCAACACAGGCATATCAGACGGAAGTACCTCTTTAACAGCCTGAATCACTTCAACACCGAACAGCGATAGATCCTGTCCATACTCATCTTCTCTGGTGTTCGTTAAAGGTGAATGAAATTGATGGATCAGATAACCGTGAGCGCCATGAATTTCTACCGTATCAAACCCGGCTTCCACCGCGCGGCGCGCGCCTTCCTTATAAGCCTGAACCAGTTCCCTGGCTTCGGCTGTCGTTAAAGCATGCGGCTCCTTGAAACGTTCGCTAAAGGCTATCGAGGACGGTGCAACAGGCAAGTCGGCATCTTCAGCCTTTCGTCCGGCATGACCTAATTGAATTCCGATTTTGGCACCGTACTTGTGGACTTCCTCCACTATTTTACGGTATGCAGGAATATGCTCGTCACTCCAAATGCCCAGATCATGATCTGTAATACGTCCATCCGGGTGGACCGCCGTCATTTCCACAATAATCAGCCCGGTACCACCTACTGCCCGGCTAACATAATGGACATGATGCCAATCATTTGGCTTTCCATCTTTGGCCTCCACACTATATTGGCACATGGGGGGCATTACAATCCGGTTTTTTAAAGAAAGTCCCTTTAATTGATAAGGAGTAAACAAGTCGGTCACTTTTATCCATCCTTCCTTTAATTCCAACTCTGTACAATATGAATTGCAATCTCATTATACACCAGCTATCACTGGATACCGAATCCATTAAAAGGCTAAAACTTGCGAAAATGCTGTTGTTTTCGGTCAGGTTTAATAGAATATGTGCGTTTAGCTTCGAGATCTGCACTTACATCCGTATTGTGCTGCATTTCCACTCAACCATTCAATAGTCTAACCTGTTCAGCAGCATAATTTCAACATGGCAGGTACATACTAAATGAAAGCAACAGGGGTACCACTGCACGGAAAGGGGGATACATATGCCGTACAGGGGAATATTGCCAATCATGGCACTGTTACTAGCATTTTCGAGTTTTCCCGTTCACGCGGATGCGCCTCCCGATACCGGAACGACTCATCCCAAGGAAGCGGTTGTTGTTTCTTCAGCACAAAAGAGCAGACAACGAGCCACTCCCACATTAGCTATGCTTCGAAAAAAACATTCGGATATTTTTAAAATGTGCGGCCCGCATACGCAGCAAATTGCCCTGACTTTTGATGACGTGCCTGATTCACGGTATACGCCGCAGGTTCTGGACATTTTGCACGCGAATGGTATCAAAGCCACCTTCTTTATCGTCGGTCACCGTGCGGAAAAACACTCGGGCATGATTCGCCGTATCGTACGTGAAGGCCATGCCTTAGGCAACCATTCCTATACCCATCCGGATTTTAGGAAGGCTTCACCGGAACGCTTTCGCAACCAGATTAAGAAAACAGAACATATTTTGGAGGCCACCGTTGGCTTTCGACCCAAGCTGATTCGCCCGCCTTATGGTGAAATTACGGAGCCTCAGATCCAGTGGGCGCGTAGTCACGGCTACATGATTGTCAATTGGAACGTAGACTCCCTCGATTGGAAGGGACTGAGTAAAACACAAATTCAGCGTAATGTGATCCCGGCTACCGGACCAGGCTCCATCATTTTAATGCACGCAGGCGGTGGTCAAAGCTCCAACCTGAAAGGCACTGTTCAATCCCTGCCGGGTCTTATTCAAGCGCTGAAAGCCAAGGGGTACAAATTTGTCACGGTTCCACGGCTACTTCACACCTCGGAGCGGAAATAACAGTAAAGGGCTGTCTTACGAGCAGATGCATTCTGCTAGTCAAGACAGCCCTTTATTAATCGACAAAGCCCATATGAATCAGGACCGGCGATTAAGTTATTTGATATTG
Organism: Paenibacillus sp. 23TSA30-6; assembly: GCF_014858585.1. Classification (NCBI taxonomy): domain Bacteria; kingdom Bacillati; phylum Bacillota; class Bacilli; order Caryophanales; family Paenibacillaceae; genus Paenibacillus; species Paenibacillus sp. 23TSA30-6. The sequence goes on from NZ_SLTL01000006.1 coordinate 103,341, forward strand.
GTTTACATAATATATATTATGTAAATATAATTCATTGGTTTATACAGACTATTTATCAATGACGTACAGCTTCACATTTTGGAAACCAAAGTCACTCACAAAAGATGGGCTACCCGGAATGAAAATATCAATCCGTTTCCCCGTAATGGCACTGCCCTTATCGCGAGCTACCGCTATAAAAGATTGATCCGGCAGCCCTGGATGGGAATAGCCTGTAACCAACACTTTCGTACCTAAAGGAATTACGCTTGGGTCTACGGCAATCGTACCGAGCTTAAGCGGATTTCCGAAATAGTCTACTGCTCCCCATTTTCCATTTTCACTGGCTGCTGCGGAATACGCTGTGGCCTTCACATCAACTACTTTGCTGTAGTTAAATGTTTTGCCCCATGCTTCAACCTGTTGACCGTCACCGGCCGGCGCTTTCTCGGACAAAAGCTGAGGCTTCGAATCCGAAGCGACTTTTACCTTGTTCTCGTCCGGAACCTTAATTTGTACTCCTGCATATATATTGCTGGCAGCAACATCCGGGTTCTCCTTTTGCAGATCCTCTACAGATACCCCGTAACGCTGAGCAAGCAAAAAGAAGGTATCACCTTCCTTGGCGGTATGAAGCGAAGCGGCGTCGGCTACCCCTGCTGTCTGTGCCAATCCTGCGATAGCTGCGGCCAGCACTGCAAATTTCATTGTTTTTCCAATACGTTTCAGATGTTTCAAAAGATATGTACCTCCTCTAATATGCCTGCGAAGTTAGCTGTCGGATTCGGACTCAGGAGAAGCCCTATGCTAATGCAATTCACCCCTAGGCACCTTCCATCCATTCGTATGAAGACGGATCAGAAGTGACTGCCGTTGTTACGTCCCCCGCACTTCCCATGGTTTTGGGTCCCGCATTCAGCGTCTGTCGTTGCTGTCTGCTGCCCAGGTAAGTTTTGGCTCACTGCATAATATCACAATTTTGTAACCTTATCTGCATGAAAATGTTGGGAACCTTGAACATCATACTACATCTGTTACAATTTTGTCATTATGAAATCGAAATCAGTTACAAAAATCTGAACGAGGATGACAAAAAAAGAAAAAGCCCTCCCGTCAAACTTTCACCGTGGAGGGCTTGCTTCATAGCCTTTACAAGCTCATTTCTTACAAAACCTTGGCAAGAAAATCCCGGGTACGATCATGGCTTGGAGTGCCAAAAACCTGCTCCGGTGTACCTTGCTCCACAATTTGACCGTTATCCATAAAGATAATGCGGTCTCCTACCTCGCGGGCAAAGCCCATCTCATGCGTTACGATGACCATCGTCATGCCACCCTCAGCCAGCTTCTTCATCACGTCCAGCACCTCTCCGACCATTTCAGGGTCCAAAGCGGAAGTCGGCTCATCGAAGAGCATCACATGCGGCTGCATCGCCAAGGCGCGTGCAATCGCAATCCGCTGCTTCTGTCCACCGGATAGCTGATTGGGATAGGTGTCCTTTTTGTCTTCAAGTCCAACGGTGCGCAGCAGCTCCAGCGCAATTTTCTCTGCTTCCTTTGCTGACTGGCCTCTAACCTGAGTCGGCGCAAGCGTCAAATTTTGCAGCACCGTTTTGTGCGGGAACAGGTTGAAATGCTGGAACACCATCCCCATTTTCTCACGAGTCGCATTAATATTATGACCACGGGCTGTAATCGGCTCGCCCTCAAACAAAATCTCCCCAACGGTCGGCTGCTCCAGCAGATTCATACAACGTAAAAATGTACTTTTCCCCGAACCACTCGGGCCAATGACGACAACAACCTCGCCTTTGGCAATATCTATATCAATGCCTTTTAAAATTTCATTTTTGCCGAACGATTTACGCAGTTGTTTAACGGTGATCACTGGCTCTCAACTTCCTTTCCCATAAACCCAACAGCTTCGACAAGCTGAATGTCATTACAAAATAAATAGCAGCCGCGATGACGAACGGACTTAATCCTTCGTAGGTGATGTTCTTAATGACTTGAGCCTGATACATAATATCCACCATACCGATGGTAGAAATGATGGAGGACTCTTTAATAATCGTAATAAACTCATTGCCGATCGCAGGCAGTACAGACTTGAACGCTTGCGGTAAAATGACGTGACGCATAGCTTTGCCTCGTCCCATACCGAGTGAACGGGCTGCTTCCATCTGACCACGGTCCACTGCCTGGATACCTGCACGGAAAATTTCAGCCAGATATGCCGAGCTATTCAGAGATAACGTAATAATACCGGACTGAAGTGGCGTAAAATTAACGCCCAGCGTCAAAGCAACCCCATAATGGATGATCATAAGCTGTACCAGCATAGGTGTACCACGTAGTACCTCTACGTAGGCCGTACCCAACCATTCAATGATACGTACACCACTCATCCGCAGCAGAGAGATGATCAGACCAATGATAAATCCGAACAGTACCCCGAGCGCAGACAGCAACAACGTGTAGCCGATACCCGTAACGTAAAAGCTGCGATATTTCCAAAATATATCCACGATGTTATGGGAAGAAGCCTGTCGATCCGCAGAGAGCGCACTCGCTTCCGTGGAAAACTTTTCAATAGACCCGTCTGCTTTCAGGCGAGCCAACGTTTTATTTACAGATGCCAGCAGTTCAGTATTTCCTTTACGAATACCTACAGCCGTTTCTGCTCCTGCTTCCTCAGGCACCGCCTTGGCAAGTGTTACAGTGCCATCCAATGTGTATCCTTTAGCGACAGTGTCTTCAATCACGACAGCGTTAATACGCTGTGTCCGAAGCTGGAGCACCAGGTCGGAGATTTTATCCAGCGAAGTTACAGAGACATTGGGCACTTTTTGAGCAATCTCTTCCTGAATACTGCCCTTTTGTGCGCCGATCTTCTCGCCTTTCAAAGCAGCCATCGTCGGATATTTGTCCTTATCCTCCGGACGTACCATAATGACTTGCTTGGAGTGGTAGTATACATCCGAAAAATCAATGCTCTTTCTGCGTTCATCCGTTGGTGTCATACCAGACAGTACCAGGTCTACACGACCACTTTGCAGTGCAGGCAGCAACGAGTCAAAGCTCATGTCCTCAATAACCAGCTCTGCACCCAGATCCTTGGCAATTTCATTGGCAATATCAACGTCAAAGCCTACAATGGTATCCTTACCGTTAATTACTTTATGAAACTCATACGGCGGAAAATCGGCACTCATGCCGAGTACAAGTTTTTGCTGTGTCTTCGCTTCCGTTCCGTATGCAGTGAGCATAGGAAGACCAGCCAGCAGCAAGATAACCGCCGTCAAAATCAGGGCGGTAAAACGATATGCCTTTTTCAATCTTTTTTTCTCTCCTTAAATTCTTTATAATAAATAAGATTGTGTCATTATAAATGAATATGCATGAATATGCAATGAATGTTATAGTACAATTTCAGCATACCTGACGTAATACCTACATTTCAGCTTTTACAAAGGAGTTTTTCCATGAATAACAAAAATACGATCCAACGCACCATTGAGCAGCATGCAGCACGTTTCAAGGACATTTCTTTATATATTGGTGCCAACCCTGAACTGGGAAATGAGGAATTTTTGGCCTCTGCCCGTCTAAAAGAGGAATTGGCTTTTCACGGATTTGAAGTTCAGTCCCCTGTTATGGATATAGAAACGGCTTTTATTGCGACTTATAAAGCAGCCAAACCCGGGCCAGTCATCGCTTTTCTGGCGGAATATGACGCTCTGAAAGGCTTGGGACACGCATGTGGACATCATTTGATCTGTATGATGAGTACAGGAGCTGCTGTCGGCCTCAAATCAGTCATTGACGAGATCGGCGGAGAAATACGAGTATACGGCACACCTGCCGAGGAAACGCGCGGTGCCAAGGTTCCCATGGCGGCTGCCGGTTTGTTCGATGATTGCGATATAGCGCTCATGACACATCCTTATGACCGCTATGAAAAATCCGGCAAATCGCTGGCAATTGATGCTGTACAGTTCGAATTCTTTGGGAAATCCGCTCACGCCGCTGCCAGTCCCCACGAAGGTATTAACGCGCTGGACGCAGTGATTCAAACGTTCAACGGCATTAATGCGTTCCGCCAGCAGGTGAAGAGTACGGTACGTATTCACGGCATTATTAATCAAGGAGGCCAGGCAGCGAACATTATTCCTGATTATGCTTCCGCTCAATTTTATATACGGGCTGCTACACGTCATGAACTGAATTCATTGACTCGCCGTGTCATTCAAATTGCTGAAGGTGCTGCCTTACAAGCTGGGTGTCGTCTGGAAACCTCGAATTATGAAACATCTTATGATGAAATGGTAACCAACTGCGCGCTTTCCGATGCCTTTACCGCTAACCTGGTGCTGGCGGGCATTGTGCAGGAGAACATAACAGAGGGTGAAGATCACGGCTCTATGGATATTGGAAATGTGTCGCTGCACTGTCCTGCCATTCATCCTTACATTCAAGTTATTGACGAGAAGCACGCCTTGCATACACCTGAATTCCGCGATTTAGCGATGCAGGATCGGGCGCTGGAAGGAATGTTGTTAGCCGCCAGAACCCTGGCATGGACCGCCTGTGATGTAATTACGAAACCTGAATTGCTGGCTCAAATCAAGGAAGAATTCGCTCTGCTGAAAAGCGAACGTTAATTTTTTTTAATTACGCCTTCTTTCCAGAAAGGAGCATTCAAAATGAATAATATGAGCAGCTTTTGGGCGTTGTTTATTGTGATCGACATCATTATTTTGTGGTTTTTTTTCCGAGCATTATACCGAAGGAACCGTGGAAACCGAAAGACACGTCGACGTAATGCATTTTTTCTTAGCTCCCCGTCCCCCTCTTCCCTTGAACAGGGGCGCCATAAAGAAATTGTAGAACTGATGCAGCTTTTGGAACGATCTATTCCAGCCTCCTACGCTCATAGTGTCAGGCAGCGTGTAATAAAAGCCCATCCTCACCTGACGGAGCAGGAATACGATTGGCGCTGGAATGAGCTAAAACGATATTTTATGCTATGCGCCATTATGAATCGGGTGCCGATGTTTAGTCCGGATGTAGATGAACTGTGGCACGAAATGCTGATGTTTACGCGGGAGTACCAGCAATTCTCGGAAGCCTTCTTTGGTCGCATGCTGCACCACGCCCCTCATTCCGGCTCACAGCCGATGCCGGATGAAAGGGCATGGTTTGACTGGCTGTATGTAGAATGCTTTGGCTGGAACCGCTATAGTGCGAGCTTATGGGGGGCTTTTTTTAATCATCCATTACCGAATAACGAGCTTGCACACTATTACAAGCTGGCAACTTCCGGGCAGCCAGCAGGCGACCGTTGGAATACGCAAGAGGGTATGGCCATCTCTCAGCAAGCACAGCAAGCGGTTCAGAGGATCGTGGACCATCTACGTATCCGGGTAAATGAAGCTGTAGATGATCCAGATGGCAAGCGACTGCCGAAGGTCAACTATTTGCAAAGTGATTATCTACTGCTGGCCGTCGTATGGTATTCCTGGTATCAACCCCAACAGTTTGCCTTGCACATGCATCCGGATACTACAGGAAGTGCCGCATTAGCAAGCTCATCAGGCTGTAGTTCAGCAAGTGGCTGCTCCAACTGGGATACGTACCACTCGCACCATCACTCTTCCCACGGTAGCTCCCATGATGGAGGCTCATCTCACCACGATTCAGGTGATTCCGGCGGCAGCCATTCCTCGTGCAGTAGTAGCTCCTCATGCGGAAGCAGCTGTGGTGGAGGCGGAGGCGACTGATCACATCAAAAAAAGGGCATTCCCCCGCCACTATTGGCTTCATGAGGAATGCCCTTTTTCCATTGTACATTGTCAATTCTGCATCATTTGAACACTTTTACCCAGTACACTCAGTTCATTCGTTTCCAATCAGTGAACGGTAAATATCCAGATACGCTCCCGCCGACACATCCCAGCTGTACTCTCCTGCAAAAGCAGTGTGTGTAAGCTTGGACCAATGCTCAGGCTGGCGATAAAAATCAACCGCACGACGAATCGTATGCAGCATATCATGTGCATTGTAGTTTTTAAAGCTAAAACCGTTCCCTTCGCCTGTAGACTCGTTGTAGGCATGTACGGTATCGTTCAGACCGCCCGTTTCCCGTACAATGGGAATGCTACCATAGCGAAGCGCCAGCAACTGGCTGATCCCGCAAGGCTCAAACCTCGACGGCATAAGGTACATATCGCTTGCAGCATAAATTTTACGGGACAAAGGTTCACTGAATGCCAGCTGTGCCGACATTTTCAAGGGATAACGTCCGGCCGCTTCCCGGAACCAGTGCTCAAAGGCCGGATCTCCCGTGCCTAGCACGACAAACTGAATATCATCATAGTACATGATCTCATCAAGTATCCTTGTTACCAGATCCAGTCCCTTCATATCCACAAGTCGGGTTACCATCGCAATTAAAGGCACATCCGGTCGTACCGGCAAACCCAGTTCCTTTTGCAGACCGATCTTGTTTTCCTTTTTCTTGACCAGACTGGTGCGGTACTTCGTATAAATACGATTGTCCGTAGCAGGATTGTAGCTTTTGGTATCAATTCCGTTCACTATACCCGATAAACGCCCCTGCTCTCCCAGCTTACGCAGCAGCCCTTCCAGCCCATACCCGTAAAATTCTGTCTGAATCTCCTCTGCATAGGTAGGACTTACTGTGGTGACATGATCCGAGTAGGTCAGCCCGCCCTTCATAAAATTCAGTCTGCCATGATACTCCACACCCTCAGGGGTAAAATAGCTACTGTCGAGATTCAGCAGTTCCGTTAAGACCTCATATGGAAAATCCCCCTGATACAGTAGGTTATGTATCGTAAACACGGTGCGAATATCACTGTAAAAGGGCAAATGACGGTAATTGGCATTCAATAGCAACGGCACCATCGCGGTATGCCAATCATGACAATGCAAAATATCCGGTTGGAAATTCAAATCAGACAATACTTCCAAAATCGCCCGGTTGAAAAAGGAGAAGCGTTCGCCATCATCCATATAACCGTAAATCCCGTCACGACCGAAGTAATATTCATTATCTATAAAATAAACCTTAATTCCGTCCAGCGTCAGTTCCTCTACTCCACAATACTGATCACGCCAGCCTACAGCGACATGCTTGACCGTTACCGGACGCAGTGATTTCTTATAAGTATCGGGAATCCCCGCATATTTAGGCAAAATGATTCGAACGTCGCACCCTGCCTGAAGAAGGGCCTTCGGCAGTGCACCAATGACATCAGCCAACCCGCCTGTTTTAATAAATGGATGTGCTTCTGCTGCTGCAAATAGAATCTTCATATATGCTTCCTCCTTAATGACCTCAACCCTATTTTAAACCAGTTGTAACATGGATTAATCCACCTTTTTAGCCCTCCGGGATGCTTTCTTCAATATAACGACGCTCAGCGGCGGAATGGTCACCTCCAGGCTGTGCAGTTGTCCATGGCAAGGGATCTTGGTCGTGCGCAACACTTCGGTGTTCAACTGACCACTACCACCGAAGTCCGAATGATCACTGTTCAGCAACTCGATATAGCTGCCTGATTTTTCCAGACCAATTCGGTAGTGCTCTCTTGCCACAGGCTGAAAATTGATGAGAATGACCAGTGTATCTCCCGGTTTTTTACCTTTACGCAGATACGTAATTACGCTCTGCCCACGGTCCTCTGCCTCAATCCACTGATAGCCATCCCACGAATGATCCAGCTCCCATAATGCTTTTTCCTGTATATACAAATGATTCAGCGCTTTCGTAAAAGCGTGCAGCTCACGGTGGCTGTCATATTCCAGCAGAAACCAGTCAAGCTGCTCCTCATCTTTCCATTCGATGAATTGGCCGAATTCCCCTCCCATAAATAACAGCTTTTTACCCGGTGAGGTGATTTGGTAACCGAGAAGTGCTCGAAGCCCGGCAAATTTTTGTTCATAGCTACCCGGCATTTTATCAAGCAGCGACTTTTTACCATGAACGACCTCATCGTGCGACAACGGCAGTGTAAAATTCTCGCTGTATGCATAGGCTATGGGGAACGTCAGCAAATTATGGCGCTCGGGTCTCTGATCGAAATCCGTTTCGATATAATCAAGCGTATCGTTCATCCAGCCCATATTCCATTTGTAATTGAAGCCGAGTCCTCCATCACTTACCGGGGAAGTCACCATCGGCCATGCACTGGACTCCTCTGCCATCATCAACGCATACGGATAATAGCGGAAGACTGTTTCATTCAGTTGTTGAAGGAAGGCAATAGCCTCCTCATTTTCAATACCTCCCTTGGAGTTAAAACGATATTGACCCTCCGGCTTTTCAAAATCCAGCCGCAGCATACTCGTCACAGCATCTACGCGCAGGCCGTCAATGTGGTACACGTCCATCCAGAACAACGCATTGGATATCAGGAAAGAACGCACCTCCGGCTTGCTGTAATCGAACGTCAGCGTTCCCCAGCCGGGCTTTTCTGCAATTAGCGGGTCCGCGTATTCGAACAGCGGCGATCCATCAAACAGTCTCAAACCATGAGCATCCTTGGCGAAATGAGCCGGAACCCAATCCATAAGCACCCCAATGCCCGCCTGATGACAACGATCCACCAAGTACATAAAATCATGCGGTTCCCCATAACGGCTTGTCAGCGCAAAATATCCCGTAAGCTGGTATCCCCAGGAAAGATCATACGGATGCTCACTGAGCGGCATAAGCTCGATATGCGTATAACCCATTTCCGTTACATAGGGCACAAGAAGCTCAGCCATTTCCCTGTATGTATAAAATGTACCGTCTTCTTTTTGTCTCCAGGTGCCCAAATGCAGCTCGTATATATGAAGAGGTTTTCCATAAGGCTCTCTCCGTTTACGCCGCCAAGCCACGTCGTTCCAAACATAGCCCTCCAGTGAAGCGACCACGGAAGCCGTTGCCGGCCTTAATTCTGCGCGTACCGCGTAAGGGTCTGCTTTTAGAAAACATTCACCATTTGCACCCGTAATATGATATTTGTAAAAAGTTCCTTGGGATATACCCGGAAAAAAACGACTCCAAAAGCCGGATTCGGGAACTCTATATAAGGAATCCTGTTCCCCATTCCAGTTGTTACGATCTGTAGCAAGCCCGACATGGAGAGCATGAGGAGCCCAGACCGTAAAACGGACGCCCTGTTCTCCGTTCTCCACAGTAAGGCGGGAACCCAAAGATCGGTAGCTGTGATAAAGCGTTCCTTCGTGAAACAAATAAATATCTTCCGGCGATACAGCCTGTTGCGGGAGAGTTTGGTCTGTCATCACGTCACCACCTTTATATGTTTGTTTCGTACAAAATGTATGATTCGGAAATGCATTTACATTCCGGTCAAAGCTGACTTGAGTTATTACCCCATTCTAGCCACAATGAACAGAAAAATGACTATGAAAAAAATAAACCTTAAATTTTGGGGGATCTTATACACCTGATGGTTTCAAGAGCACCCCATACCGTTTATGTATGTACTACAACAGACAACTAAACCGGGAGGGAAACAAAATGTTTAATAAAGAATGCATTGCCATGCTGCTGGCAGGCGGAGAGGGACGCCGTCTTGCTCCCCTTACTTCAACGATTGCAAAACCCGCCGTACCCTTTGGCGGTCATTACCGAATTATCGATTTTCCTCTCAGCAACTGTGTTAATTCAGACATCGATACTGTAGGTGTGCTGACGCAATATGAGGCGGAATCCTTGCACGAGCATATTGGGGATGGAACTCCTTGGGGTCTTACCAAAACGAACGACAAGGGAGTTACCTTACTTCCATCTTATAATACAGACAACGCTGAATATTTGGGAACGGCAGACGCCATTCATAAAAATATCGAATATATTGACAGCCAAAACCCGGAGCATGTGCTTATTTTATCCGGTGATCATATTTACTATATGAATTATCGTGAAATGCTGAACTACCATAAAGAAAAAGGTACAGTGGCTACGATTTCCGTTATGGAAGTGCCTTGGGATGAGGCGCACCGATTCGGAGTCATGAGTGCCGATGAGGATTTGCGTGTCACAGAATTTGCCGAGAAGCCAGAAAAACCGGAAAGTAACCTGGCCTCCATGGGCATTTACCTATTCAAGTGGGATTATCTGAGAAAATATCTACTTGAGGACGCAGAAGATGCCCAATCCAGCCATGATTTTGGTAAAGACATCATTCCAAAAATGCTGGCGGATCAAGAATCCCTATTCGTTTATGAATTCCAGGGCTACTGGAAGGATGTAGGTACTGTTAAAAGCCTGTGGGATTCCCATATGGATCTGTTGCAAGAGGATTGCGCCATTGACCTTCAACGGAAGGACTGGCCTATGTATACGCGTGAACGACGTACAAGGTTGAGCGCACACAAGCTATCTAACCGCAAAACAGATTCATTGGATAGCCTCCTACATGATTCTTGCCAAGTAGAAGGTCAAATCGAACGTTCCGTCGTATTTAGCGGCGTCGAGGTAGGTAAAGGATCAGCTATTAAAGAAAGTATCGTTATGCCTAACACCCGTATCGGACGTAATGTGCATATTGAGCACGCGATTATCGGGGAAGGTGCTGTAATTCGTGACGGTGCAGTCATCAAGGGTAGCCCGAGTGAAATTTTGGTTATCGGACCGAATGAAACAGTGTTCGGCAAAATGGCGGTACGCCCACAAACGGCCCGCATGCTGAAAGAAGCTTATGAGCGCAACACACGCTTGCGAGCTGAAGGTTTTACTTCATAATGGAACGAAAAACGTCAAACAGCCAGCACCCCGCTATAGTGAGGTGCTGGCTGTTTTTCTAATTTAAATCTGTTTAACTAACTTTTAGGTTACATAACTAGCCTTGAGTGAGTTGCGGTGGCTCTACGGGTTGCTCGGCTTGCAATGCAGGCAATGAAACTGTAATGGTGGCGCCTGCTCCCAATTCACTCTTGATGAGCATTTGCCCTTGATGGCGCTCCACAAACTGCTGTGAGATTGCCAATCCCAATCCCGTACCACCATTCTGATGATCTACCTGGAAAAAGCGGTCTCTTACTCTGGCAAGATTCTCCGCGCTAATCCCGATTCCTGTGTCTTGCACAGATACCTCAATGTTGTCTGCGATCCGTTGCAGAGACAGAAAAATAATAGAGCTTTCATGCGAAAACTTGATGGCATTGTCCACAATGTTTAAAAACACCTGTTTCAGACGGTTGCCGTCGCCATGAACCAGATATGCTGTTTTCTCCGAGTCCAGTTGGAGTTTAATTTGCTTCATTTCCGCCTTGGCCCATACGTTCAGCATAACTTCCTGTAAAAGCTCCCGTAGATCCACTGTTCCCATGACAAGCTTCATTGCGTTTTGCTCCAGCTTGGAAAAATCGAGAATTTCCTCCACCAGACCGATTAACCTGTCAGTTTCTTTGGAAATAATTCGCATCCCAATCTTCGTCTCCTCTGGGTCAAAGCTGCCGGAATCTAACGTTTCACTCCAGCCTTTAATGGAAGTCAACGGCGTGCGCAGTTCATGAGATATGGATGAAATAAAATCATCTTTGATTTGATTCGTTCTGACAATTTCTTGCGCCATGTAGTTTAGTGTCGAAGCCAGCTCACCCAACTCATAACGATAATCGCCTTTAATACGTGCATCGAATCGTCCTTGCGCCATTTGAGCTGATACATCGCGGATATTGTTAATCGGCCTAACGATGGAATTAGCGAGACCTGTACTGACCACAAATACAATAATTAGTACAGCTGCCATGATACCAAGGGAAAACAGCGTAATCGTAAACAGCTTGTCGTTGACCTTTTCCAGAGAGGTGGTAAACCGTACAATGTAGACCTGATCTCCGACAATATTGTCCAGTTTTTTGGATACCGCCATCACCTGTTGTCCCGTACCCGGTTGCTTCCCGATCCAGCTACCCGTATCCCCCGCTAACGCTTGTGGCACATCGCTCGTTTGCACACTTATATCTGCCGCGAAGTTCGTCGAGTTATCAATTACATTTCCCTGTTCATCGAGTAATTGAAATTCCGTGTTGGGCAAAGAAAATGTATTCAACAAATACGATTGCAAAGACTGTTCTGGGTCTTTGAATTTAGGTGCAAACTCACCTACTGATTCAATACGGCTTTCGATGTGTTTATAAATCGTGTCGTAGTAGTACCCCCGGATTGCAAACATGAAAATGGTTTCTACCAACAGAAGCGCCAAGAACACCACAAAAAAATAGTGAAGCACAATCTGTCTGCGAATTCCTTTTTTAATCATTGAGCCTGACCTTTCCATTTATATCCATGTCCCCAAACCGTTTGCAAAAAGGCGGGCTCAGAAGGATTGTTTTCAATTTTTTGACGCAACCGCCGGATGTTCACATCCACGATTTTTGGATCGCCCATATATTCCTTGCCCCACACGTGGTCAAGCAAAACATCCCGGCTGAGCGGTGTATTTTCTTTTTCAAGAAAAAATTGAATCAGAGAAAACTCTGTTGGCGTCAGCTCAATCAGCTGCCCGTTTTTCTTAAATTGCTTGGCAATCAGATCCAGCGTGAACGGACCGGACTGAAAGGATACTTTGGCTGCCGTCTCGCGGTGTACATTTACCCTCCGCAGCAGCGATTGAATACGGGCAATGAGCTCCGTCGGGCTGAAGGGCTTGCTGACATGATCATCAGCCCCTACCGACAGGGCATATACTTTATCTTGCTCCTGAACCTTCGCCGTGAGGAAAATAATACCAATTCGCTCATTCGTTTCTCGAATTCTTCGACAGACCTCGAAACCGTCCATGCCCGGCACCATTACATCGAGCAATGCGATATCAATATCCCGTACCGTGTTCAAAATATTAAGAGCCTCATGCCCATCCGACGCCTCCAACACCTCGAAACCGTTTCGTTTCAAATTTATAACGATAAAGCTGCGAATGGATTCCTCGTCTTCCATGATTAAAACTTTACTCACTCTATTCTACCTGCCTTTCCCCCAACTTGTTTTTAATGGTTTTACGTGGTTCCAGCTCACTGGATCGCTTGATTCCAATCACCTGTGCATTGGTTCGCCATAACTGGCTATATCCTTCATTGTTTCGCTCCCATTGCGACAACGAGAAATATTTAATTTCTGCAATCGTTTTGTCTGTATTGTCCAGAATGAACCGCAAATAGCTGTCCTTCTTTGATACTTTCGGATCAATGGTTACCTTGCCGTGCAGTTCCTTCGGCAGTCTGAAATAGATCTGATCATTGGAGTCGCGATACTGTTGCTGTTTGAAAATCGTCCCCTTTGCACCATCCCACTGATAGAACGAGACAAAATACGGGACTTCATCCAGCGGCCTGTTGGACCATCCTTTCGGCTTCTCCAGATTGCCAAATTCCAGAATGCCATCACCATCCACATCACCGCTTGTAATGGTAGCATCCTTAAAGGTCACATCCATGAGATCAAGTTTTTTGAGCTTGCTATGGTCCATCACAATGACGTTGGACACCGTAGTTGTCTGGGCAATCTTGGTATCTATAATGATACCCTGCCTGCCCTCGGCTACCTTACCAGCAACGACATTGTAGATACTAAGCGTCTGACTGTCCAAATCCAGCGATCCGATTTCCTTAAACGTTCCCCCGCTGAATTGAAATGTTTTAACCGTGAAAAATTCATTACGGCGCAGCGTGATAATCGTCAAGTCATTCAAATTGTCCCCGTTCAAGTCCATCTTGTTATGATTAAAATCGTCTACGACGAAGTCCGTATAACCAGTAGCATATATTTTCTCCAAAGTTCCTCCGGTATAAGAATACACGATGAGTCCCTTCTGATCGTTACCATCACCGCTATCCCCGCTGGAAAAGCCTGCTACAATATCTAGCGTACCATCATTCGTTACATCAACCAGTTTGAACGATTCCAGTACAGTACCTTCTCCGTCAAACGTCAGCTTCTTTACCCACGTTCCGTTCTGATCCTCGAACAACGCTCCATGTATTTTTACACTTTCATCTGGCGTTTCATAAAAAAGTACCGCTTCGTCTGTACCATCATTGTTCAGATCCCCCGTACGAATCGGCGTCGGGTCATCGGGGTCATTTGGGCGCAGAGGCTGCACCATTCCAAGCTGCGTAACCACTGCACCATTCAACTGCTGTTTCTCGTCAGACATCATCGGTGACTGCATCAGCGAAATCGGGTCACTAATGACATTACAGCCGCTTAAAAATCCAACAAGGAGCAGTGATACACAGCAACCGGTTAATATTCTCAACAACATCATTTTCACTCCACTTGCCGTCCCCTTCACAATTTGTTCTTTTCCACCTGTGTCAGTCGTCTGCCCTGAATATCAAATACGAGTTCGCCGCCGTTCAATCCCCATATGCGTGAAGCAAAGCGTTCAGCCATTTCCAGCGGCAGTACGGTGATTACGGTCACCCGTTCGTCTGAGCACAGCTTTCGGAAGGTATCCATCACATGAGCTGCTGAAGTCGGGTCAAGTCCATTTACAGGCTCATCAGCCAAAATGACCTTGGCTCCGTGAACGAGCGCTCGTGCAGTCGCTACCCTTTGCCGCTCACCACCACTAAGCTTGTCGCATTTGTCATGGGCCTTATCCAGCAAGCCCAGTTCCTCCAACACGTCCATTGCTCCCATATAATCGTCAGAACGCACCATTCCGGTCACCATTCTCCATAATGGAGTCTGACCCGATCTGCCGATCAGCACATTTTTGAGAGCGGTCCGATTCATATTTAAATGCGGATTTTGCTCCAGGTATGCCCATTCCCGCTTTATTTTCATTTTGCCCGTCCATCCAGATTTCAGCACATCATGGCCGTCCACCATCAGACTGCCTTCCTCCCATGGCTCTTGCAAAGCAAGGCAGCGCAGCAGTGTGGTTTTTCCACTTCCGCTCGGTCCCACTACGGCTATCAGTTCGCCCGGGTGAATTTCAGCATTAATCCCGCGAAGTAACGGGGTCCGTTCTGGCCCCACTTGCTTGGTCAGCTTCTGTATTCTGATCATCTTTGTGATTCCCCTTTGTCCGCCATCAATACTGTCTATAGTTTATAGTAAATGTGAAACAAATACCATGCAAACCGCAGTTTTATGCCGTCGATATTCTTTTTCGGAATAACAATCCCAACAACCCGAAAACGATGTAGCTGCCCCCGAGAACCAGAAACATGCTGCCTTGGGTTCCATAGTCCAGTAGCGCCCCGCCAATGTTAGGTCCAATCACACTTCCCAGATTAAAATGAAAGGATGCCAGCACATTGGCGGCGGCTAATAACGATTTGGGTAGCATATCAGCAGCATAGGCCAGACCCAGGGAGAAAAAGGAGCCGACCAAACCGCCTGCCACCGCCAACAATACTAATGTCAGCATAAAATGATTGCCGCTCCACGGTATCAACATAAAGATCAATCCACCCGCTATCCCTACGCTTATAAGCACCTTTTTACGGCCCCAACGATCACTCCATATACCTAGCGGCAGTTGAAGTACTAATCCACCTAAGCTGACAAAGGGCAGCAACGCGGCAATCTCATCGGTATGAAAGCCAATGCGAAGACCATATACCGGAAAGTTGCTGTTCAGGCTGGCTTCCATATAACCGTACAAAAATGCAGGCAGCAGCGCGTACCATGCCCATCTATAGCTGCACCGGAATCTTTGTGCTGGACGCGCCTCGGTTTCCAGCTTTTCCGGTCTGGAATCCGGCAGCTTGATGAGCACCAGCAGCAGAACGAGCAAGCACAGCAAGGCCAGCGCTGCAAATGGAACCAGCATCCCGTAATCAAGTAACCACAATCCAAGCGGTCCCAATGCAAACCCCAGACCGTAGGACATGCCATAAAAAGAAATGTTGCGCCCACGATTCTCTGCCGGAGTCACCAGCAGTATCCACAGTTGGGCAGAATAATGCAATGCACTGTCCCCGATTCCGACTAGCAATCGCAGTATGAACCACACCCGGATATCGGGGATTAGAGGGAATAGCAGCAGCGTAAAAAGCACAAGCACAAGCCCTCCAGCCATCAGCTTTTTGAAGCCCAACCATCCCAATGTCCGTTCAGCTACCAGCGTCATAGCAAATGAACCAATATACAACGCTGCGGCATTCATTCCGTTCAGCGAAGAAGAAACTCCCATCTGTTCCAAAGATATAGACAAAATCGGCAGCAGTAGCCCTTGACACAGTCCGGCCACAACAATAACCGCAATTAAGATAAAGTAATGCACCCGCATGGACGACGACATTATGCTTCCTCCAGATATAACATATAAAATATCAATATCGTAAAATGAATGTTAAGGAATGATTTGCATTTGATTCCATAATCAATAGATATTCTTATTACTATGTATAGCGGTCACGCAAACACAACCAAGCTACATGCAAATTCCGGTATTTTTAGTGTATAAAAGAAAGGATGAAAAAAATCGCCATCTAAGATGACGATTTTACGGAAAGCATGTCTGATAAGTAGCCAACTCCGCATCGTTAGGGAGCCTTGTATGTTCAATCCGAACCGAATCACGTCACAGCGCACTATTTTATATTATAGTGGACAATGCCCGGCAGAACAAGCCATAATAAATAAGTGAGCAATTTCAAAATGCTCATGTTGTGCTTATGGACGGGCTTAATTACGTTCACCGCTCTGGGCTCGAAGACAGAATAGGAGGCATTTGATTCCATGAGTTATCAAATTAAAATAGACACTTCTCCAATTTACGAATTACTCGGCAGCTTTATGGCCTATGTAACCAAAAAATGGGTACACGACATGGATTTGGGTCATGAGTGGATCGACAAGGTGGATGCACGGCTGCAAAACGAAGTGCGCTCCGAGCTTGCTACGGCGCAGGATTGCCCTTTTAGCGATTATGACGCGCTTTATGTTTGGGCTTTGCTTCGACCGGAATCGGATGAAATATCCGATTATATCGCTTATTTGGACAACGGCCCGGATGAAGACATGTTCGAGCTGATTGTACCGCATGTTCCTTTTTTAACCTTTGAAGAATCTTTACGCATTCGCAAGGTGTATGCCCCTCTCCTCAAATTATGGGATCGGGACTATTTTCGGGCCATGGAAAGCGAACTGCGTGTGCTGGCAGAGGAAGACGCTGCAGAAAAACGCATGCTGCTGAGCAAAATGGAGCCGGAAGCACTGGTTGAATACGCTACAGCCGGACTGATCGTGCCTCATATGGAAGATTTGGATACCGTTGTTCTATTTCCAGTCGTCCATAATCGTCCGATTAATTCGTACTGTTTTTATACCCGTATGCTGCTGATACAGTATCCGGTAGACGTTCCCGAAGAAAGTGAGGAAGAACCTCCTACACTCCTGCTTCGGCTGACCCGGGCGGTAAATGACCCACAACGTCTGCGGATTCTGCGTTATGTGGCTCAAGGCCCTAAATCCCTCGAAGATATGCGTCATGATTTGAGCCGATTGGAAGACACACTCATGTCTGATATGATGATTTTACGAGTAGCTGGTCTGCTCCGTATCCACATTGGACGTTATCACAAGGAAAAATTCAGCATTCGCCCCGACGGAGCGGCTGATTTACAGGTATTTTTGGAATCCTATATCGGACTGTAATTTAAACTGCACCCTCAGTTATAACGAACATCGTTAAAGCGTTGGCTTGGAAGGAGTATGCAACATGTCGTATCCGAAGCAGCATATTTTATTTGATCTTGATGACACTTTGGTCCACTGTAACAAGTATTTCGACCTTATTCTCAACCACTTTTTCGATTTGCTTCAGGAATGGTTTGCAGCCCATAACCTGACGAAAAATACAATTCGTGAAAAGCAAATCGAAATTGATGTAGCTGGAGTGCATCAGGTGGGCTTTGCCAGCGAGCATTTTCCACAGTCCTTGATTGATACGTACCACTTTTTTTCGGAACTGTTTGGACGCCGTACCAATCCGCGGGAAGAGCAGGAGCTTCGCTCGCTTGGGCGAAGTGTGTACGAGCAGGAAATCGAACCGTATCCCGGGATGGTCGAAACGTTAAATTCGCTCCAAAAAGCTGGACATTCCCTGCATCTGTACACCGGCGGTGAGCAGGTCATTCAGGAAAAGAAGATTGAACAGATGAAGCTGGCTAACTATTTTGATGATCGCATCTACATTCGTCAGCATAAAAATGTCGAGGCTCTGGAGGAAATTATCCAGATGAATAGCTTTGATCGAAGCATCACCTGGATGATTGGTAACTCTCTGCGCACCGATGTATCACCCGCCCTTGCGGCAGGCATTCATGCTGTATATCTCAAGCAGGCCAAGGAATGGGTTTACAATATGGTAGAGCTGCAAAAAAACGTTAACTCCGTGATGTATACGATACAGAAGCTAACAGAAGTACCCCGAGTGATACACGAAAGCATTCAATTGCATCAACAAAAAAGGACTCTCGGCTAGATAGCACCGCTAATATCCCCTTCAAGTAGACACTCAAAAAAGGTCCACATGGTATCATGAGGCTAGAGAGAACTTGGAGGGGATATTTTTTTACTTTTAAAACTGCCAACGATTTCAGTCAAATTCAAACAGCGCGCGCCGATTAAGTATCGATCGGCACGCGCTGGCTGCTTAGTCTTTTTTTATTTATCTACTTGACAGGGGGATAACCATTCAACAAATGTTCCACAGATAAAATTCGGGCAAAAAGACCAAAGACTTCTTCCGAATCGTAAAGATTCTCCAATACGCTGACCTCCATCATTAAACGTCCCGAAAGCGTAGCCGTTGTGAGCAATAACGACTGGTTTTTGATGGAAAAATAGATGGTATCCACCCATTCCTCCATAATCGGATACGATATGACTCCCAGATTGGACAAGGTGATGGTAAAATTCCACAGGGGGAATCTTTCAGGCATTGTTTTCATAACCAATTCAAGACACTGTTGTTTATATTTCCGATATGAATTGGAAAACGAAGCAAAAAAGAGCGACAACGCATAAGGAACCCCTCTTTTGAACCATTTGAACGCGGATTTCACCTGTTTTTCCAAATTTCCATCCCGGAAAAATTGCATTGGAAGGCTTGCGACGTAATTGCCGTGCATAGTTTCCGGCGAGTAGTTATGCAGAAACTTCAAATCCATAGGCATGGAGACAAACACGCGTTGCTTGCCGGGAGCATGCTGTAGTAGTCCTTCAGTCATTCGATAACAGATGTATTCGGTTAATGTCATTTTTAGGCTCCGGCATCGCCGTAAAATCTCACCAGTCTCCTCTTTGCTGAATCTATACGATTTTTTGACATAACCGCCGCCTTGCTCCGGCCTTCTGCCGTAACTCAAATCAACGGTTTCGCCAGCGCCTGTCCCTTTTCCCCTAACCCTGGTCATAAAACCTGCAACAAAAACCGGCATCCACATAAAAGCGGAAAATCTTCTTTTCATACGCAACAGCCTGTCTTTGGAGACGTCGCCCTTTGCCGCCTTATTTTCCGGCTCGGAATCTGGTTCGCCTGAGTAATATTCCAGCCATCTCTTGATCCAGAAAACCAAGCTTAGCCCATTAGCCACTGCATGGTTCATCGCAAATATCATTGTATATTCATTTATAGGGTAAATACGAAACGGAAGTCTGACATTGGTCGGTCTGTACTGAGCCAGTACCTCCTCCTCCGTAAAATATTGGGAAAGCTTCACCTTTTCAGCCTCCAGAAATTGTTCCAGCTCTTCCCGAGAAAAACGCCCCCATACAAACGTGTCTTTTTCGAATTGTTCCACCCTTTTGGCTTGCAGCAAAGGATTGTCCATGATGAGCGAACGGTAGCTGAAAAACAATTTTTCAGCGTCGATTCTTCTTTTAAAAGTAACCGTTGCGATCATGCTATTGGATAAAATATAATCTTCAGTTCCGAAAAAGTAGGTGCTCGCCAGTTTAATCGCATCCATTTTTCTCCCTCCCTCCCTTCTATTCTTTTACATAAACCCTACTTTTTTGACATGATCCATCATCAGCTTCACTTTTTGACCGTCCAGCCTGGACCACTCAAACCCCAGCGCCTGCAAAATACCGTCAGTCTTTTTGTTCATCGTCATGAACAACGTTTTGCTTGCTCCCTCAAAGAAGACGTTGGAATGAACAAGAATCCGGGCAACCTCCTGCTCCGTCTCTGGTTCATCGTATTTTTCAAACATGTATTCGGTAAAATCCTCCACTGGCATTGGCTTTACATTTATATCCGTTTGCTTCAAAATCTTGGAAAAAGATATCATGCTAACCTGATGGCTGTTAAACAGATGATAGGTTTCGTTGATTAAATTTTTCCGGTCGAACAGGAGTACAACTGCCTTGGCCACCTCATCCACAAAGGAGAAGTTCATGGTTTTATCTTGAATTGCGGGGACCCGGCCAAGTGTGATCATCGACTTTACCAACGAATAAAATGCATTATCCGAGATATTTTCCTGGAAGATCCCCGAATTGGAATCAAACACGAGGTTCCCGACTCTGAACACATTGGAATCAAGCCCTTGTTGCCTTGCTTTAACAATCTCTTTCTCGGCTTCGAGCTTTGTCATAACGTAATAGTTATCAGAGCTTTGTTCGACATTGCAATCATATTCAGTGAACATGATGCTGCTCTGGTCTTCTATCCAGCCACTACCTACGCTGGTGGTGGAAACGAAATTATAGGTCTTTTTCTTCCCTGTACCAGCAAATTCGATCAGTCTTTCGTTCCCTTCCACATTGACCGCCTGAAATTCCGAGTAATGCCCAAAATGCTTCACATTTGCCGCCGAGTTAATGATCGCATCAATGCTTCCGGCCAAATCCTCATAGCGCTCCCGGCTCAGTCCAAAGTAGTCCTGGGTTAAGTCTCCGCAAAACACGCACACTCTGTCTTCCCAGGCATTCTCCCCAAGCTCAAGACCAAAATGGAACTTCAGCTTCGCCCACAGTCTTTCCAGCGCCTCATCGTCACTCGTTCCCCGAACAGGTACATACACCTTATATTCCGTATTTTGCAGCAGTTGAAACAAAATATGGATTCCCAGATACCCTGTTCCTCCCACCAGCAGAACATTACGGTAGTCAGCCCGTTCAGAAAGATCGATATTTTCATAACCCTGATTTTTCTTCCGGTATTCTTTGAGACTCTCGCGCATTTTCCAGACAACACCAGGTACGCCGTTTTCCCCGGAAGCTGCCGCTTCCCGTAAGGCGTACACGAATTGTTTTAATCTGTCTTTGGAATACTTAATGTTATCCGCCAAGGCCCGAATCGTCGGATATTGAAAGATGTCGTTAATGCCCACTTCAAAATCCAGCGCCAGCCTCGAAACCACCTGAATCGCCTTGATCGAATTGCCACCCAGTCTAAAGAAATGCTCATCAATTCCGATTGACTCCATGCCGAGAATCTCCTGCCATACCTTCTGGATTTTCAAATCAACGTCATTTCTAGGGCTGCTGACTGTGTGGTCGCTTCCCTGCCATTCAGGCTCGGGTAATGCCTTCCGGTCAATTTTTCCGCTCGGAGTCATCGGCATGTCATCCAGTTTCATAAAGCTGGACGGCACCATATAATCAGGTAGCTCCTGCATAAGCTGTTCCCGCAGCTCATCTGCTTCCGGTTCGCCCTCTGCTGTAAAATACGCCGCCAGATACTTCTCGCCTTGCTTGTCTTCCCTCGCGATCACCGCCACTTCCCGGACAAGCGGATGCTTCATTAGCTGCGCTTCGATTTCCCCCAGCTCAATGCGGAAGCCGCGAATTTTCACCTGATCGTCGATTCTTCCCAAAAAAACGATATTCCCGTCCGGCAGCCAACGCACCAGATCGCCTGTTCGGTACAGCTTCTCTCCAGCTTCGTAAGGATTCGCCACAAACTTCTCCGCCGTCAGCTCCGGCCGGTGCAGATACCCCCTGGCCAATCCGTCTCCCGCAATGCACATTTCCCCGGCTGCTCCCAGCGGCAGCAGCTTTTGATGTGTATCCATAATATAAATTCGAGTATTGGCAATCGGTTTACCAATCGGTACCGATGGATACCCCATGTCCTCTTCCCGGTACGTCCACGCGGTTGCAATTACGCTCGATTCGCTCGGACCATAGGCGTTCATATACTTCACGCTGTCCTTCCACCGCATAACCAGCTCTTTGGTAATCGCTGATCCGCCTGTCACCAGTTTTTTCAGTGCTGGCAGCTTGTCCGGTTCCATCCCCGCCAGATAGGTAGGCGGTAGCAGCGCAATCGTAATTTGGTTTTCGTTTACGAAGCGTGCAAACTCATTCAGGTTATTAATAATATCCCGCGAAACCAGATACAGCGTTCCACCTCCCAGCAAAATCGTGAACATTTCCCAAACCGAGGCATCAAACGAACTGCTGGCAAATTGCAGCATCCGGTCCGATCCATCCACGCCCCATTGTTCCTGGAAGAAATGCTGGAGATTGATGATTCCCCGGTGTTCTACCATGACCCCTTTGGGTTTCCCCGTAGATCCCGAGGTATAAATGATATAAGCCAAATCCTCCGGATTGTTAACAGGCTCCGGATTGGCACGGTCTAGCTCTATATACCTCAGGCTTTCGTCATCCAAGTCCATGATTGCCCCGTGGTAGGTGAGCTTGTCCCGGAGATGCTTTTGCGTCAGTACAATGGACGCGCCGCTGTCCTCCAGCATGTAGTGAATCCGTTCCTCCGGATAATTCGGATCTATCGGCAGGTAGGCGCCGCCCGCTTTAAGTGTTCCCAGGATGCCTATGACCATTTCCATGGAACGCTCCGCCATGATGGCGATGATATCGTTCGGCTTCACTCCACGCTCTCTCAAGACAATGGCCAGCCGATTCGCCTGCTCGTTCAGCTCCCGGTAGGTCAGCGTTTGCTCTCCCCAGACCAAAGCCAGGTGATCTGCTCTTTGCTCCGCTTGTTCCTCAAACAACCCGTGGATCGTTTGATCCTTCGGATATTCCGCCTCCGTGCGGTTAAAATCGCGGAGCTGCACACTGCTCTCTTTCTCCGGTACGATTTCGATATCTTCGATCCTTATCTTTGGACAACGGATGATTTCACGGATGATCATTTTAATCTGCCCGGCTACCCGCTCCATAAAGCCTCTGTCATAGGCCAAGCTATTGTAGCGGAATTTGATCTGCAAATCGTTCTCAGGCACAACAATAAAATTAAAATCAAAATTCGTCTGTTCGGAGACCTTCGTGGACAGAATCCTCAAATCTGTTCCGTGGTCGCCCTGTCCTTTGTCAGCTTCCTCTATCGGATAGTTTTCAAAGGCCAGCAGGTTTTGCACCAATCCGCCTCCATGGGCGGTCCGTGACTGAATTTCCGCCAGCGGATAATAGTGATGCTGCTCCGATGCCCATGCCTCCTGCTGCAGTTTGGCAACCAGGGCTGAAAAGCTTTCTTCCTTTTCTGCCCGGACTCTGACAGGAATCGTATTGATAAACAGCCCTACCATCTGTTCAACGCCTTGAATTTCTGCCGGTCTTCCCGAGACAACCGTTCCGAACACCACATCCTGGGTATTGTTGTACCGTTGCAGCAGAATTCCCCATACGGCCTGTATCACCGTACTTAACGTGGCGCCGTTTTCTCTTGCGATTCTCTCCAAACTCGCCTTCATTTCCTTATTTATCGTAAAATCGTATTCCTCCTGAATGTATCCCGGATTAGCTATACCACTTTTGATTTTAGGCAGCAGCGCTGGCTGTTCGTACTCTGTCAGATAATTCTCCCAGTAAGCCCCCGTCTCCCGGTCATTCCTTTGTTCCAGCCACTGGATATATTGACGATAAGGATACACCGTGTCTAATTGCGGTATGCTTCCTTTATGAAGCGCACTGTAAATTTCCAGCAGCTCTTTAAATACAATGCCAAGACACCATCCATCCATAATGATATGATGAAAACTCAAAATGAAACGGTAGCTGTCGGCACTCACTCTAATCAAGGCAAATCTGATCAGCGGCTCCCGGGTGAGGTCAAAGCCCTTTTCTCTATCCTTGTCCAAATAGGCTTGGAGATAGTTTTCTTTCTCTTCCTCCGTCAAGAAGGAAATATACTCGAAAAACATTTCAGCCGGTCTGTCCTTTAAAACGACCTGAACCGGTTTTTCCACCTTCTCATAAACAAAGGCGGTCCGCAAAATATCGTGTCTTTGAATCACCTGCTGGAAAGCACGCTCAAACAAGCTTCTATCGATCTTACCCTGCAAACTGATTACGGCTTGCTCAAAATACGCATGAGAGTTTTGTTCTCTGAGGAAGTGGTAGAGCATTCCCGACTGCATAGGGGTCAGTGTATAAATATCCGTGATATTGGGCTTAGAATCCCCCAGCGCGTGATATACCTCTTCTACCTCCGCCGTTGTAATGTTGCTTGAACTTACATCACTGGCTGTCAGTTCCGTATATTCCTGTGATACGCAATGCTCGATAATTTGCTCCAGATTGCGCTTAAAGCCTTCTGCCACTGTGATCAGCGTGGCCTTTTCATATTCGTGCTTGTGATAGGCGAAACTCAGCCGCAGCTTTCCATCAGTCACCCTTCCGTTAATGTCCAAGCAGTAAGATCTTTGCATGTCGGGTGAAACCGTCTCATCGGCAAGAACATCGGAGATGGTAAATATATCGGTATCAATATCCTGGTCAAACTGCCCCAGGTAATTGAAGCTGATCTCAGGGTGCAAATTAAACCTTAAGATTTCCTCGTCCCGAGGGAACGTCTGGTATTTTAAAATGCCGTAGCCGATGCCTTTTTGCGGAATGCGCCGGAGGCTTTCTTTAACGGCTTTAAGCCGGGAAGACACGTTCTTGACGCCTGCCATATCCAAAATCACAGGGTATTGGGCGGTAAACCAGCCTACGGTTCTGCTGATATCCATATCCTGAATGATTTCTTCGCGTCCGTGTCCTTCCAGGTTAACAAGCACCTTATCTTCTCCTGTCCATTCCCGAATAGCCTCTCCCAATGCCGTCAAAAGAACATCGTTGATTTCAGTATTGTAAGCCTTATTCACTTCTCTAAGCAGCTTGGCGGTTTGGACTTCATCCAGCACGATTTCGATATGATCGCTATCCATATATCTTCTGCCATGAACGGAATGATCCTTGGGAATTGGCTTGATTTCATTCTGCTCCAGCTCGGACCAATACGTGATTTCTTGCAGAAGCTCCCCGCTGCCGGCATACGTATAAAGTTGTTCAGACCATGCCAGGAAAGAGTCCGTTTTCCCTCTGAATATGACTTCTTCCCCCTTCTCCGCCTGTCGGTATCCTGTAGAAATATCCTCAAAAAGAATCCGCCAAGAAATCCCGTCAACCACCAGGTGGTGAATACTTACGCACAGATAGTCACCGTCTTTCGTTTTGAACAAGCCCGCTTGCATCAGAGGTCCACATTCTAAATCCATGCGGGACTGAAGCTGGGCGGCTTCTTCCTTTACGGAGCTATCATATATATCATCATTTGTAAGATCCTTTACCTCCAGCGAATATAGTTCGCCTTCCGTGCCCCGGTTGAACAGAACCACCTGTCCCGCCTTCTCACGCACTACAATACGCAAAGCATCATGGTGTTCCACCAAGCCATCGAACACTTTTCTTAACACCTTTTCGTCAAAGCCCTGTTTCCTATGTAACAGAACAGACTGGTTGAAGTGATGTTTTGCTGCAAAAGGCTGCTCGAAAAACCAGCTTTGGATGGGAGTGAGCATAATTTCCCCTGTTACCATTCCTTGAAAAGCAGTATGTTCGACAGATTGTACATAGGCACTCAATTGTTCAATCACAGGATGGTCAAAAAGATCCTTTAGTTGCAGCTTTAGCTTATAATCGTGAAGCTTGGACACGATCTGGATGGCTTTAATAGAATCTCCCCCCAGATTCAGAAAGTGATCCTTAATGCCTACCCGTTCGACTTTCAGGACTTTTTCCCATATTTCAGCCAATATCTCCTCTATTTTGTCTCTCGGTGCCGCGTATTCCTCCGTTGCATTCACGCTCAGATCGGGCTCGGGCAATGCCTTTCGGTCAATTTTTCCGCTCGGAGTCATCGGCATGTCATCCAGCTTCATAAAGCTGGACGGCACCATATAATCAGGCAGCTCCTGCATAAGCTGTTCCCGCAACTCTTCCGCTCCCGGTTCGCCCTCTGCTGTAAAATACGTCGCCAGATACTTCTCGCCTTGCTTGTCTTCCCTCGCGATCACCGCCACTTCCCGGACAAGCGGATGCTTCATTAGCTGCGCTTCGATTTCCCCCAGCTCAATGCGGAAGCCGCGAATTTTCACCTGATCGTCGATTCTTCCCAAAAAAACGATATTCCCGTCCGGCAGCCAACGCACCAGATCGCCTGTTCGGTACAGCTTCTCTCCAGCTTCGTAAGGATTCGCCACAAACTTCTCCGCCGTCAGCTCCGGCCGGTGCAGATACCCCCTGGCCAATCCGTCTCCCGCAATGCACATTTCCCCGGCTGCTCCCAGCGGCAGCAGCTTTTGATGTGTATCCATAATATAAATTCGAGTATTGGCAATCGGTTTACCAATCGGTACCGATGGATACCCCATGTCCTCTTCCCGGTACGTCCACGCGGTTGCAATTACGCTCGATTCGCTCGGACCATAGGCGTTCATATACTTCACGCTGTCCTTCCACCGCATAACCAGCTCTTTGGTAATCGCTGATCCGCCTGTCACCAGTTTTTTCAGTGCTGGCAGCTTGTCCGGTTCCATCCCCGCCAGATAGGTAGGCGGTAGCAGCGCAATCGTAATTTGGTTTTCGTTTACGAAGCGTGCAAACTCATTCAGGTTATTAATAATATCCCGCGAAACCAGATACAGCGTTCCACCTCCCAGCAAAATCGTGAACATTTCCCAAACCGAGGCATCAAACGAACTGCTGGCAAATTGCAGCATCCGGTCCGATCCATCCACGCCCCATTGTTCCTGGAAGAAATGCTGGAGATTGATGATTCCCCGGTGTTCTACCATGACCCCTTTGGGTTTCCCCGTAGATCCCGAGGTATAAATGATATAAGCCAAATCCTCCGGATTGTTAACAGGCTCCGGATTGGCACGGTCTAGCTCTATATACCTCAGGCTTTCGTCATCCAAGTCCATGATTGCCCCGTGGTAGGTGAGCTTGTCCCGGAGATGCTTTTGCGTCAGTACAATGGACGCGCCGCTGTCCTCCAGCATGTAGTGAATCCGTTCCTCCGGATAATTCGGATCTATCGGCAGGTAGGCGCCGCCCGCTTTAAGTGTTCCCAGGATGCCTATGACCATTTCCATGGAACGCTCCGCCATGATGGCGATGATATCGTTCGGCTTCACTCCACGCTCTCTCAAGACAAT
The DNA here is from genome assembly GCF_014858585.1 of Paenibacillus sp. 23TSA30-6. Classification (NCBI taxonomy): domain Bacteria; kingdom Bacillati; phylum Bacillota; class Bacilli; order Caryophanales; family Paenibacillaceae; genus Paenibacillus; species Paenibacillus sp. 23TSA30-6. The sequence goes on from NZ_SLTL01000006.1 coordinate 130,721, forward strand.
GGCCAGCCGATTCGCCTGCTCGTTCAGCTCCCGGTAGGTCAGCGTTTGCTCTCCCCAGACCAAAGCCAGGTGATCTGCTCTTTGCTCCGCTTGTTCCTCAAACAACCCGTGGATCGTTTGATCCTTCGGATATTCCACCTCCGTATGGTTAAAGCCGCGAACTAGCGTACTCCTTTCTTCCTCTGGCACGATTTCGATTTGCGAAATAAGAGTTTCACTTTGCTCCATGACTTGAGCAAATAAATATTCAAAGTGGGAGATAACGTTCTCAATGGGGATGAATCTTTCAAAAGCCTGTATCTGATAGTCAAAATTAACGGCTACATCCGCTTCACCTTCTTGTCCCCATATCAGGAGATTGAGTGCATTTCTTTCATGATGATGCGGCATACTTACAATCCGGCTTGCTGCGCCGATCAATGCTTCTCTCGTTTCCTGTTCTTCGAAAGAAAGCGATATATCAAACAGTTTGCCTTTCTCATTGCTATTCTGGTAAACCGCCCGGTAAATTTCACCGAAAGACATTTTCTGATGTCGATAGCATTGCATAAGCTCACGTTTAATGCTCTTAATCAGTTCTTTGAAGCTTATATCTTTCTCGGGGCTGATCCGCAGCGGCAGCACGTTGGCGAAATGTCCCATAGTCTGCTTATATTTCGCTTTGCTCCGATTAAAAACCGGGACGCCGATCACCATTTCGTTCCGATTGCAAATCTTGCTGAAATACAGGAACAGTATGCCTAAAAAATAGTGGAACGACGAGCATCCTTCCTCTTTGCAAAATTCAATCATTTGATTGTATAACGCCTTGTTTATAGTTAAGGTTCGCCGATCACTCCAAACGGAATCGCCGTCACCATCATCGGTATCCATGCCTCTGCTCAACAGAGGCTCGGGAATGGTCAGATATTTGTTCTGCCAGAACGCCCTGTCTTTTAAAAAGGCCGGAGAATTCAGATAATTCTGATTATCGGAAATAAAATCAGCATAGGAATAGACCGTTCTGTTCATTTCGCCAATTCCTTGCACCAATTTATTGTAATTGTCAAACATTTGACTGATTAAGAGAGCAAATCCCCATCCGTCGATCACCAAATGATGAACTTTAAGTAAAATGAAGTATGTGTTCGGGGCACCTTTCAACAAAACAAATTGAAAATAGAGGTCCTCTGGTTGAAAAGGTTTTAAAAACTCTTTTTTCATCCAGTTGATGCAAAAAGAGTTTGGATTTTCCTTTATCGAAAAATCATGAAACGGAACTTCATAGTCCGTTTCCGGCAAAAATGTTAAATAAGGCTCTCCCTTTTTATCAATAAAACGGGCACTGAGGGAATCATTTTGCCTGATTAATAACTGCATGGACTGCCTAATGATAGCCGTATTCAGGTTTCCTTTAACCTCAACATGCCCACCGATATTGTAAATAGGTTTTCCAGGGTACATGCACTGTTCGAACCATATATCTTTCTGATAGGAACTTAACGGATACTCCTTGACACTTATTACACTTGTTTGCATAAAATCCCCTCCTGTTGTTAATCATTTCATGCGTTCTACTCCGTATGCCCAAATCATTTCTGCTACAAATAAAAGAAGCCTGCTCCCATATAAAAAGCACAGGAACAGACAGCAGACTTCGCTCGGTTTCCTTCGGCAACCTGGCAATCATGGCTGTTTAATCCAGCTTTAGACCCATGGCTTTGTGTCCACCACTTTCGAGGTGTTTACGATTAACGGGAAAATACATTCGTATATTTTTTACATCTTTGAGCATGCTCTTACACTTCTTCCTCCTACATTCAGTAGGAGCTGACCTTGAGTTCTCAAAACATTTACCTTCATATAGTTTTAAAATACGTTGTTAGCTGCAGATTAAAATACTTTAGCAAGCCACTAAATTCCTGTCATCCGACAACTCCAGTTCATTTTACTTAATTTCTCTCACCCCCCCAAGATTCAGAAATAACAACCTGCACAACTTTAGCGGCTTAGCTTTTTTTAAAATGATGGATTTGTGATCCACCTAAAAAATGACGTTCCAAAGCTTCTCTCGCATTCGATGTTTCGCCGAAAATAGCGACGTGAGTGTACACGGGGAGTGAAGGACAGTTGGAGTGCAACTTCGGAAGAGTAAAACGTGCTTTTTCCAACATTTTTAGGAGAAAGCCAAAATCAAACCAGGAAAACAAGAGGGAACCCCCTCCACAACTGATTAAGAACAAGTAAGCTTACTGCGGAGGATATATCCAAGGTCTAGTCACAAAGCGTAGCACCCCGAAGAAAAGAATGTCCTTGCAAGAAATGTCGCGCCTAACCTTTAGCAAGGAAGAAGCATGCCATTCTTCCGCCTGCGAACGAAGCATTAATGTCAACCAAGCGTCAAGGAGCGCACATGGACAATATCGTCCTAGTCATGGAGGTGTTAGACAGCATACCGGCGAAGTTCATTTTCCAACGGAATATTCCACTATTTGAGCCATGATCACTTTGATCTCAGCACTTGGTTGGAAACGTGGCTGACCATCTCAATCTCACCGGCTGTCAAGGTAAACTGCATCGCCTTCACATTTTCCACGGCATGATGTACTTTTGAAGCCCCAGGTATCGCAAATACGTTCTCTCCGTGAGCGTTAATCAGCCAATTCAGGGCAATCTGCGTTGGCGTCACGTTATATTGTTGAGCCAACTGTTCCAGTGTTTCAATCAGTGGCTTCGATCTCCGCAGCCCCGAATCCCGGAATGCCGTCGTCCACTTGCGCGGACCCTTGATCGACTTGACCAGAGAAGGATTATTATGGAATTTTCCACTTAAGATCCCCTGCATTAGTGGAGAGTATGCGATGATCGCCACGCCAAGCTCTTTTGCCGTGTCCAGAATTCCGTTCTGTTCGATTCTCCGGTCGAGTAGGCTGTATTTCACTTGATTCGAAACTAGGCGAAGACCGTGTTCACGCAGCACACGATCGGCTTCACGTATTTGTTGCGCGGAAAAGTTGCTTACGCCCACATATTTAATCTTTCCTTGCCCAACCAGTTTAGCCATCGCATTCATCACGGCGCCAACCGAAGCAAAGGAGTAAGGCGAATGCACCTGGTAGAGGTGAATCGTCCGTTGATCCAAATGGCGAATACGTTCATCAATCGTTGCTGTGATACTGCCTGCGGTCCGAAAGGCCGGCCACCATTTCGTAGCGATATTCGCCTGTTCCGCGAGCGGTCCTCCGATCTCATTCAGCGTGCCGGCCAGTAGCTGCTCAGACTGTCCGCCACCGTATGCTTCGGCGGTATCAAACCAATTAACTCCACCTTCTAAACTGGTCTGAACGATTTGCCGTATATCCTCCCGCCGCAGCACTGGCCAGAATTTCCCGACTATTCCTTTTCCATTGCTGAACTGCCAACACCCAAGCCCCAGCGGTGACAGCTTTAAATCCGAGTTGCCCAGCTTACGTAATTGCAGTGAGCCTGCCACATTTACCGTTTTCTCTTCCACGATCCTTCCATCATCTCCCGTAAAAAAGTTTTCATGTGAAACGATTGCCTTCACGTTTTAAAGCACATAACACAACTTTTCTTCCTGATTTGCACAGTCCGCTATGGAAAGTTTTTTGAACACTATGCATAGAGTCTGCTTTATAAACTACCTTAAAAAAATGCTTTTGCATAACCCTTATTTGTTTTATCGGTTGGAAGCTTACAAATGTTTAATAAAATGTTATAAAAGCATCTCTTATGGGGAATTTTGGTGTACGAGACATAAAAAAAGATGACTCCTGATGAATTCAGAAATCATCTGATGGCAGCTAGAAAAGGCCTTCTTTTTCAATCTGTCGAAAATCATACTCTGTACCTGTATCAGTTTTCCTCACGAACGCTAAGTTGCCCTGTACCTGGTTCATTCAGAACAATTCTTGCTTTGACGGTCGAACCATCTTTACGCTTAAAAGATAGCAGCTGTGTCTGTCCCTTCGTCAACAGAGACTTGAGCATCGTTTCCGTAATCTGCTTGCCAGCATATTCCTTCCAGACGACAAAGCCGCAGCCCTGCTTGTAGTGGCTGCATCCATATCCTTTGCGGCCTTCGATGATGCTCCCGCCGCAATTCGACCGCGGGCAGCTACCTAAAGTCTGCCTTTGGCCCGGCGAAGTGCCCGACGGCTCGGCGGACGAAGCTCGTGCTGCCCTCGCGCTTGAGCTACTCCCAGCTGAACCCGATGCAGCCGCAGTACGCCCTCCTGCGCCCGATGGCACTTGCTCCAGTGACGATGCTCCGCCCGAGTTGTTGGTACGCCGTGACGGAGCGCGTGCAGCCCCTTGGGTGGTGATGCTTCCGCTTGCGCCTCCACTACGGGTGGCTCCCTTACTACCCGAGCGTTTGCCTCTTGCTTCCTCGCCAAAAGCGTTCGCTGGAGCCGGTGGTTGCTGCCTCACCTTGTCAATGATGGATAAGGTGAACTTTTTAACGTTATCCATAAACTTTTCCTGGGCAGCTTCCCCCTTGGAAATTTGATGCAAACGGCGTTCCCATTGGCCTGTCATTTCCGGCGAGGCAAGCAGGTCAACCCCCGCATGACGAATCAGATCAATAGCCATTTTCCCCTTATCCGTAATGAGGATCTTTTTACCCTTCATTTCAATGTAGCCAACCTTCTTCAAGCGTTCAATCGTAGCAGCACGTGTCGCCGGCGTACCCAGTCCCGCATCCTTCATGACCTCGCGCAGCTCCTCGTTCTCCATCTGCTTTCCTGCGCTCTCCATGGCTTTAAGCAACGTGCCCTCTGTGTAGCTTTTAGGCGGCTGCGTGGCCTTCTCTTTCATCTCGGCACGAGTGCAATCCACCGGACGACCTGCATCAATCTCAAACTTCTTGTCCGTCCATTCGTCCGTTTCCTCTTCTTCCTCTTTCTTCGGTGCTTTGCTCTTTTTTCCTTTATCCTGATCTGCCTTGCTCAGAACTACCTTCCAGCCCAAGGACAGAAGTTCCTTAATGTTTGTTTTGAACAGATGCTTGTCCACCTGAGTCATCACGGTATGCATTTTATATTCGGCAGGCGGGAAGAAATGTGACAAAAACCTGCGGATTATCAGGTCATATACATTTTGTTCCTCTTTGCTGAGTGTTCCCGGTCTTTTCAGCGTCGGCAATATAGCATGGTGATCCTCAACACGGGATGGATTGCAGACAGCTTTATTCTGTTTATGGACCAAATTGGGGTTCGCTTGCTGTACCAGATCAGCATAAGGACCTGTGCCCAGCATACGAAGCGCCTTGTGCATACCGTCTATATTTTGCTCCGTTACATAGTTGGAATTAGTACGCGGATAGGAAATGACCTTATGCCGCTCATAAAGCGCTTGTGCTACATCCAGTGTTTTTTTGGCTGAATAACTATACTTGGCATTCGCCTCGCGTTGAAGCAGCGTCAAATCGTACAGCTTGAACGGATATTCCTTGGTCTGCTTCACATCGTATTTGATGATTTTACCTGTTTTTCCGCGAACTGCGGCTGCTATCGCCTCAGCTTCTTCCGGTTTGGTGAGCCGATCTCCCTGCCACGCACCTTTGTACTTGATCTGATCTTGCTTAAACTCGGCCCACACGTCATAAAACGTTTGAGACTGAAACGCCTCAATTTCCTTTTCACGATCATGAATCAATGCCAGCACAGGGGTCTGCACCCGTCCGACTGACAACAACGCATTATGCCGTGTTGTAAAGGCTCTGGAGGCATTCATACCAATCAACCAGTCTGCTTCACTTCGTGCCCGCGCAGCCTGAGTCAGAAATTCAAACTCCGAAGCATCTCGCAAGCGCTCGAAGCCTGACGCAATACTCTCTGCCGTTAAATCTGAGATCCACAGTCGCTTGACCGGCTGACGCAGCTTTAACTGCTGTTGAATCAACGCAAAAATATATTGCCCTTCTCGCCCTGCATCACAAGCATTCACGATTGCATTGCAGCGTTTGGCCAACTCACCAATTATTTTTAACTGATCTTTTGTTTTCGGATTCGGTACGATTTTAAACTGCTCAGGGATAATGGGAAGATCTTTAATATTCCAGCGTTTGTACTTGGCATCGTATGCATCCGGCTCAGCAAGACCCAGCAAATGACCGATCGCCCAAGTTACAATATATTTCTCCCCCTCCAGATAGGTACGGTTATTTTTAGCCCTCGGCTCCATAACAGCCGCAATGGTGCGCCCCATATCCGGTTTTTCAGCAATAATTAACGTCTTCATTCATATTCCATTCCTTCCTGACGGCCCTCTGCTTCCCTTCCCTGACTCACACGTAATAAACGAAAGGTAAATGAAATACAAGCAGGGCCTCATGCAAAAGGAGCCTTCTCCCGGCGAAAGCTCCTTTGTCCATTCACTTGGTCTAGCGCTCCAACAATATACGTGTATTATACCATAGATAGCATCATTCTCTCAGGTGATGATTTACGAAACCTTGTAACGATAATAGTTACTGTCATTATCTATAAGGCCACGTAAAAGAGCTTTATAAACTGAACTTAAAAGTTACTATAGTGCCATTACACGGAGGGATGATACTTCCCATCGCCACCACTTCGCTTGTATAGCCCCCTTCCACCTACTCGGTTTTCCCTATACCTTTTTCAGTTTGACTTATATGGATAATTTAGATGAAGTTTCATTTAAAATCACTCTTCACATATCAATATGAGTTATATTTATGTTATTTTATATTACATTAAAATTGAGTTTTATCTTTATCTTTGCAAAATAATTTCATTATTCAATAAAAAAGCTACACTTCACTCCTGTTTTTATGTTATGATCGCTGTAGAAAATAGAAATAGAGATTTTAAAATCATATAAAGTCATATTATTTAACATTAAATTCACAATACTTTACATACAATGACAACAAATGCTGTTTCGAAAAAAATTCTTAACTCAATGGTTATCCATTCGCATTTTACAGCCCTGATCATGACAATCCTGTGAACGCAACAAAGCCCCATCCGAGGATGGAGCTTTGACTGGTAACTAATATAGTGCTATATTTACACCAAAACGGTAGCGCCCATCAGGTATTTATCGACCTCACGTGCAGCTTCCCGACCTTCATTAATGGCCCACACAACAAGGCTTTGCCCGCGACGCATATCACCAGCAGCAAAAACCTTATCTACATTCGTAACATATTTCCCGTAACGTGCTTTAACGTTGGAACGACGATCGGTTTCCAAACCAATTTGCTCCACAATTGTTTGCTCAGGACCGTCGAATCCAATCGCAATGAGAGCAATCTGTGCCGGGAATACGCGCTCCGTACCCGGAACAGGCTGATAGATCTTGCGACCTGTTTCATCCACAATACGCTGAATTTGAATCGTGTGCAGCTCTTTCAAATTACCGTTCTCATCACCTACAAACTTGGTGGTCATGATGGAGAACTCACGCGGATCTTCCCCGAATATAGCCTTCGCTTCCTGCTGTGCATAATCAAGAGTGTACACATTCGGAAATTGTGGCCAAGGATTGGCAATAGGATCACGTTCCACAGGAGCTTTGACATGTGTACCAAATTGTGTAACACTTCGACAGCCATGACGCAACGAAGTAGCCACACAGTCCGAACCTGTATCACCACCACCGATTACAATAACATCCTTACCTTGGGAGGACAAATAATTGCCATCTTCCAGATTGGAATCCAGGTAGCTCTTGATGGTACCATTCAAATAATCCATCGCATAATGAACTCCATTCAAATCGCTACCTTCAATATTGAATTCTCTCGGCTTCGTAGAGCCACCGCACAGTACAACCGCATCATACTCAGCAATCAGCTGATCGGTAGGAATATCCTTTCCGATCTCTGTATTCGTAATGAATTGAATGCCCTCCGCCTCCAGCAAATCCACACGACGCTGAACAACCTTTTTGTCCAGCTTCATAGAAGGAATGCCGTACATCAGCAACCCGCCAACACGATCCGCGCGCTCGTACACAGTTACGCTGTGTCCTGCTTTATTAAGCTGTGCAGCAGCAGCCAGTCCGGCCGGGCCCGAGCCGACAATAGCCACTCGTCTGCCTGTACGCTTCTCCGGCGGATTAGGGACAACCCAGCCTTCCTCAAAGCCTTTTTCGATAATAGCTTCCTCAATCGTCTTGATCGTAACAGATTGCCCGATCAGGCCGACCGTACAGGAACCTTCACATGGCGCAGGACAGACACGCCCGGTAAATTCCGGGAAGTTATTCGTCTTGTGCAACCGATCCAGCGCTTCCTTCCACAAACCGCGATATACGAGATTGTTCCATTCCGGAATCAGATTATGAACTGGGCAGCCCAAAGTCGCTCCCATGATGTCCATCCCCGTATGACAATAAGGAGTTCCGCAGTCCATACAACGTGCCCCTTGGGTACGCAGCTCTTCTTCGGACATATGCTTATGGAATTCTTCCCAATCCTTAATACGCTCTGCCGGATCCCGGTCTGTAGGAAGCTGTCGTGTGTATTCCATAAATCCAGTTGGTGTAGACATGTTACGTTCCCCCATCTCTTCGCTTATGAACCCCGTTCATCCATCCGAACTCAAGTCAAATTCGAATTTGTCTGTTTGTATCATGAAAGGGTCTATTCTCGTTGAATTTGATTTATTGTATCACAATACAGCGCAAAAGTAATGAAAACTTATGCAACTTTCTGCATCAACAGCCAAAAGGATTTTTTATATGGTTCATTAATTTTTCAAATGAGCGAGGTCAAATGTACCCCAATCTTACTTCGTCCTCTCGTAAACGACAAAACGGTAGTCGTACGGGTTTCTTTCATCCTTGACACCGGGAGTCTCACTGACTACATTCCAGCCGTTCCAATCCAGCTCGGGAAAAGTCGTATCTCCCTCGAAATTCTCATCAATCCTGGTGACAATTAGCCGATCAGCATGTGTCCAGAACAGTGAATAAATCTCCGCGCCGCCGATGATCATCAGTTCTTCCTGCGCCGCCAATTGGAGTCCTTCTTCCAGAGAATGGATCACTTCTGCACCTTCAGCCAGGTAGCTCTGATCACGGGTCAAAATAACGTTACGCCGCTTAGGCAGGCTTTTTCCGCCAAAGGATTCCCATGTCTTGCGCCCCATGAGTACGGTTTTACCGATGGTCTGCTCCTTGAAAAATGCCATATCTCTCGGCAGGCGCCAAGGAAGACTGTTATCCCGGCCAATGACGCCGTTTTGTGCCATAGCCCATATCATCGAAATGCTCATAACTCACAGCTCCCCCAAATCAGATAGCGACAGGCGCCTTGATACCCGGATGATATTCATAGTTCTCGAAAGCAAAGTCCTCGTACGTATAATCAAATATTGAATCCGGTTTACGAAGGATTTTGAGCTGAGGCAACGGATAAGGATCACGCTCCAGCTGCGTATGCACTTGTTGCATATGATTTGAATAAATATGCACATCGCCGCCTGACCAAATGAATTCGCCCGGCTCCAAACCACACTGCTGTGCAACCATATGCGTTAGCAATGCATAACTGGCGATATTGAAAGGAAGTCCAAGGAAGGTATCGACTGAACGCATGGTCAGCATGCAAGAAAGCTTCCCTCCGGCCACATAAAACTGAAATACGAAATGGCATGGCGGGAGCTTCATTGAATCGATTTCAGCCACATTCCAAGCGCTGACGATATGTCGTCGGGAATCCGGGTTGTTTTTAATCGCTTCAATGACATTTGTAATCTGGTCAATATGTTGTCCGTCTGTTGTTTCCCACGCGCGCCATTGCGATCCATATACAGGGCCCAGATTCCCCTGCTCATCTGCCCATTCATCCCAAATGGTAACCCCGTTCTCCTTGAGGTAAGAAATGTTGGTATCTCCCCGCAAGAACCACAGCAACTCATGGATAACGGATTTCAAGTGTACTCTTTTAGTTGTTACCAAGGGAAAGCCCTTGGCCAGATCAAAGCGGAGCTGTCTTCCGAAAACAGAGAGTGTTCCCGTTCCAGTACGGTCCTCTTTTTTCACTCCATTTTTCAATATATCCTCCAGCAAATCCAAGTAATTGCGCATTTTATTTCTCTCCTTTAAGCATGAATAAACATCGGCATTAATAAAATCCGAACGTATATGAACGTTAAAAGCGTATCACATTCACGTACAGTATCCAGTATTCAATGTCCGCAGCGTCAAATTCCAATCTAGAAAAGATCTGCTATTCTGCACCCATATCTATATTTAGTTTATCATGGACTACGCTTTATTGACTATCTACTGTGTGAATTTTCATAGACGTCCTGAAAATCCTAAAATATGAAAAAAAGAGGCAAAGAACGCAGATATAGCGCTCCTTGCCTCTCTTTCCATGTATGAAAATCAAAAACGAGATAATGAATTGGGATTAGCGACGTGGTGCCAATGCGTGGATCGGATGACCCAGCACGACTTCCGCTGCTTCCATAACGATTTCGCCCAGTGTAGGGTGAGCATGAATAGTCAAGGAGATATCTTCGAGTGTAGCACCCATTTCAATCGCCAGACCCAGCTCAGCAATAAGGTTGGAAGCTTCCAGACCTACGATTTGCGTACCCAGTACCAGACCTGTGTCTGCGTCAGCTACGATTTTAACAAAGCCTTCAGTAGCGTTCAGGGAAACGGCACGGCCGTTTGCTCCATAAGAGAACTTGCCGACTTTGACATTGTGGCCTTTTTCTTTAGCTTGTGTCTCAGTGTAGCCTACGCTGGAACATTCTGGATCTGTGAAAACAACAGCCGGCATACACTTGTAATCTACTACAGACGGCTCGCCTGCAATTGCTTCAGCAGCTACTTTACCTTCGTAAGAAGCTTTGTGCGCCAGAGCAAGACCAGCTACAATATCGCCGATTGCAAAGATGTGAGGAATGCTAGTACGTCCTTGGTGATCAACTTTCACCATTCCACGCTCATCCAGTTCTACGCCGATTAGATCCAGACCCAGTTCACCGTCTGTGTTTGGACGACGTCCAACAGTTACAAGCAGATAATCAGCAGTTACTTCTTTGCTTTCGCCGTTAACGGAGAATTTCACCGTTACGTCTTTATCTGTTTGCTCTGCACTTTCCGCTTTAGCGCCAGTGAAGATTTCAATACCGGTTTTCTTCATGCTCTTCGCAACGATCGAAGTCATATCCTTGTCGAAGCCAGGAAGAACGGTATCCATACCTTCAATGATTGTTACTTTGGAACCGAATTTGGAGTACATTTGTCCAAGCTCTGCACCAATGTATCCACCGCCGATTACGATCAGGCTTTTCGGAATTTCAGGCAAGTTCAACGCTTCTGTAGAAGACAGAATACGTCCGCCAAACGGGAATGGTTTCAATTCAATTGGACGGGAACCTGTTGCGATAATCGCATTTTTAAAACGGTAGCGTGGTGATTCATGTTCGTTGAATACACGTGCTTCGTTTTCGTTGATGAACATGCACTCACCATTGAAAACTTCAACTTTGTTGCCTTTAAGCAGACCACTTACGCCGCCAGTCATTTTCTTAACAACACTGTTTTTGAATTCTTGTGTTTTAGCAAAGTCTACTTTTACGTTCTCAGCCGTAATACCGAAAGACTCGCCGTGTTTGGCAGCTTCGTATTGATGAGCTGCAGAGATCAAAGCTTTGGAAGGAATACATCCACGGTTCAGACAGACACCGCCCAGCTCCGATTGGTCAACGATCAATACGTTTTGTCCCAATTGTGCAGCACGGATAGCAGCTACATAGCCGCCAGGACCCGCACCGATAACCAATGTGTCAATATCCAGAGAAGCGTCTCCTACTACCATTGATTACACCTCCATAACAAGCAACTCAGGGTTAGCGAGCAGCTGTTTGATATAGTTCATGAAGTTTTGAGCAGTTGCACCGTCAATAATACGGTGGTCAAAGCTCAAGGAAAGAGCCATTACAGGAGCGGCAACAATTTCACCGTTTTTCACTACTGCTTTTTCACTGATACGGCCAGTTCCCAAGATCGCTACTTCAGGGAAGTTGATGATTGGAGTAAAGAACATACCGCCTGCGGAACCGATGTTAGAGATAGAAATTGTGCTTCCTCTCATCTCATTGGCAGCCAGTTTACCATCACGACCGCGTACAGCCAGATCACGAATGGAATCAGCGATCATCCAAATGCTCTTACGGTCAGCATCTTTAATTACAGGAACGATCAGACCGTTATCTGTATCTGTAGCAATACCGATGTTGTAGTATTTTTTGTAGACGATTTCGTTTGCTTCTTCGTCGATCGAGGCATTCAGAGCCGGGAATTGACGGGAAGCTGCAACCAATGCTTTTACGATGAATGGCAGGTATGTTACTTTCGTGCCTTTCTTCTCAGCGATTGGTTTCATACGAGTACGGAAAGCAACCAACTCGGTTACGTCCACTTCGTCCATAATCGTAACGTGTGGAGCTGTGTAAGCCGATTTAACCATAGCGTTGGAAATCGCTTTGCGGATACCTTTAAATGGTACACGCTCTTCCTCAGCACGTGGATCTGCTGCTGGTGCGGATGGCGCTGCAGCTTTCGCTTCTTTTTTAGCTGGCTCTTGTGCTTTTGCAGTTTCTTTCGCTGCTGGTACAGCCGCTTGGCCTCCACCATTTTTGAAAGCTTCTACATCTTCTTTAGTGATTTTACCATTTTTGCCGGAGCCACTCACTTGAGCGATGTTTACACCTTGCTCACGTGCAAATTTGCGTACGCTAGGTGTAGCCAGCACGTCTTTGTTTGTTGCAGCAGGAGTTGCAGCTGGTTTTGTGTTAGCTCCGCCTTGTGCAGCATCCTGTTCTTGTTTAGCGGCAGCCGGTGCTTCTTCTTGTTCAGGAAGCTCACCCTCTGCAGCAATTACTGCCACAACTTGACCTACGTTAAAGATGTCTCCGTCTTTGGCAAATACTTCTTGAACCGTACCATTGACCGGACATGGAACTTCAACTACAGCCTTGTCATTTTGTACTTCCATGATGATATCTTCATCTGTTACTTTATCGCCGGGCTTGATGTGCATCTTGATGATTTCGCCTTCGTGAAGACCTTCACCCAGCTCTGGGAATTTATATTCAAATCTAGCTGTACCTGCAGCTCCACCTTGTGCAGCAGCACTTGGCTCAGGGCTAGCAGCTGGAGCTTCCGGTGCTTCTTCTTGTTCAGGAAGTTCACCTTCCGCATCGATTACAGCTACGACTTGACCTATGTTAAAAATGTCTCCGTCTTTGGCAAATACTTCTTGAACCGTACCATTGACCGGACATGGAACTTCAACTACAGCCTTGTCGTTTTGTACTTCCATGATGATATCTTCATCTGTTACTTTGTCGCCGGGCTTGATGTGCATCTTGATGATTTCGCCTTCGTGAAGACCTTCACCCAGCTCCGGGAATTTATATTCAAATTTAGCCACGTTTAAAACCTCCCAAATTTACGGTGTGCTTTAATTAAAATTCCAGTACTTTATTAACCGCATCAATGATACGTGTTGGCGTTGGCAACCAAGTATCTTCAATTTGAGCAAAAGGATAAACGGTATCTGGACCTGCCACACGCAGAACTGGTGCTTCCAGATGCAGAATTGCTTTTTCGTTAATTTGTGCAATCACTTCAGCAGCTACGCCAGAGCTCTTTTGCGCTTCTTGAACAACGATGGCACGATTTGTTTTTTGAATGGAAGCCACGATTGTATCAATGTCAATGGGGCTAACGGTACGCAGGTCAATAATTTCGACTTTAATACCTTTTGTTTTTTCCAGTTCATCAGCAGCTTTGACAGAAGTGTGTACCATCAAACCATAAGTGATGATTGTAACATCGGAACCTTCACGAACTACGTTCGCTTTACCCAGTTCAACTGTGTAATCATCCTCAGGAACTTCAGCGCGGAATGCATGGTACAAGTTCAAATGCTCCATGAAAAATACTGGATCGTTATCGCGAATAGCCGCGATCATCAGACCTTTTGCATCGTAAGGATTGGAAGGAACAACAACCTTGATACCAGGTGTTTGAGCCAAAAGTCCTTCCAGGGAATCTGTATGCAGCTCAGCCGCTTTAACCCCGCCGCCAAAAGGCGTACGGAATACGATTGGAGAATTGTAGCGTCCACCGGAACGGTAGCGCATACGGGATGCTTGAATTGCCATTTGGTCGAGTGCTTCAAAGATAAAGCCTACGAACTGGATTTCAGCTACAGGGCGGAATCCTTGGACACCCAGACCCACAGCAAGACCCCCGATTGCGGATTCCGCCAACGGAGTATCAAATACACGTTCTTCGCCAAACTCTTTTTGCAGACCTTCTGTTGCGCGGAATACACCGCCTACATGACCTACATCTTCACCGAAAAGCAGGACGTTAGGGTCGCGTTTCAACTCTACGCGCAGTGCGTCACGAATCGCTTCTTTCATGTTCATTTGTGCCATTTGCTTCATTTCCTCCTTAAACATTGACAGATCAGTTTCAGTTCAGGTCCAATTGAAAGACAGACCGGATCGGGATGCCGCCCGGTCTCTCTGATTTATTTCAAGCTCAATTATTTAAAATCAGCTTTTTGTTCTTCCAGATGCTTAGGCGTAGATTCGAACATGCTGTCGATCAGACCGGAAATGGTCATTTTTTCTGTTTTCTCGGCTTTTTTGATCTCTTCGTTCACTTTCGCTTTAGCTTCTTCTTTTACGCGAGCTGTATCTTCTTCAGTCCAAAGACCTTTTTTCTCAAGATATTTCGCAAAACGGGCAATCGGATCTTTCGCATTCCATTCGCCCTCTTCTTCTTTCGAACGATACTTACTTGCATCGTCAGACAGGGAATGTGGACGGAAACGGTAAGTTACAGCTTCGATCAATGTCGCGCCTTCGCCGTTACGTCCGCGTTCAGCAGCTTCTTGAACAGCCTTGATAACTGCGAGTACGTCCATTCCGTCGATTTTCACGCCTTTGATACCGGCAGCAACGGCTTTGTGAGCGATAGAAAGAGCAGCCGTTTGCTTCGCAAATGGAGTTGTAATTGCGTAGCCATTGTTTTGCACAAAGAAAATAACTGGCAGCTTGTAAACACCGGCATAGTTCAGGCCTTCGTAGAAGTCACCTTCGGAAGAACCGCCGTCACCTGTATATGTAATGGCGACTTGTTTTTGTTTTTTCAGTTTGTAACCCATTGCAATACCCATAGCATGCAAGATTTGCGCGCCAATGATGATTTGCGGCATCAGTACATTAACACCGTCCGGCACTTGGCCGCCGTGTTGATGACCACGGGAATACAAGAAAGCTTGGTATAATGGCAGGCCATGCCAAACGATTTGCGGAATATCGCGGTAGCCTGGAGCAATAAAATCTTCTTTTTGGAGCGCATATTCACTACCAATCATGGTTGCTTCTTGTCCGGATACCGGAGCGTAGAAACCGAGACGTCCTTGACGACCCAAGTTAACGGCACGATCATCCCAAGTACGTGTAAATACCATACGATACATAATTTCTTTCAACTGATCATCTGTAAGTTTAGGCAATTTATCTTTATTGATAATTTCACCATCCGGAGAAAGCACGGACAGAGCCTCAACTTCCTCTGTGTACACTTCATAAGGAACCTTGCTCATTTTCTTCACCTCAACAAAAAAATTTGAATATCAAGTTCCGCTGTTATAGGATTATTATACACCTGTTATATTGCTTGCGTCAAAGATTTAGTTATTTTTTTTGAGTTTGCCACATTTTTGTTTGTGTAACAGGGAACATTTTTTACTATAACAGCTTAGTACATGATTGAAATTTTAAACATCTATTGCAATCAGGGTAATCTTAACTTATTGTGATCCCGAATGCAAAATTAAACCCCAGAAAGGTGACAAATAATGACGGATTCCCGGTATTTGAAACGAACCATCCTAAAAGACGAAATAAACAGCCGCTTTCTTGGCGAAACCAGAACACTCCGTATTTATTTACCGCCCGGCTATAATGAAATTTTGAGCTATCCGGTCGTGTACTGTCAGGACGGAGAGGAATTTTTCAATTTTGGCCGTATAGCAACACAGGCAAACCGTCTCATTCTGGACGAAGGCGTTGAGCCTTTCATCATCGTCGGCGTTGAAGTCAACACGAAAATCAGAACTCAGGAGTATGCTCCCTTTGGCAATCGCTTTGAGGCGTACACCGCCTGTTTTGCAGAAGAGATTATTCCCTATGTGGAACAGAAGTATCCTATAAGAAGAGATGCATCGTCCCGGATTCTGGCTGGAGATTCACTGGGAGGCAGTGTGTCTCTGCATTTAGCCTTGCTATATCCCCAACTGTTCAATCGTATTATCAGCCTGTCCGGTGCTTACTATGAAGCTTCACAAGAAATTATCGCTCGTGAGCGTGATCTGTCCCATCTGCGAGTGTGGATGACGGTTGGTCTTCAGGAAGATGCATTTGAGAGCGACACCGGCATTTACAATTTTGTAGAGCTTAACCGCCAATGCGCTGATTTGCTGCGCGAACGGAACGCCGATGTTTCCTATCGAGAAAAGGATGGCAAGCATTTGTGGGGCTTTTGGCAAAATGAGCTGCCTGACGCGCTAATGTATTTTTTAGATCGCGCCTGAGTGAAGCTTTTCCAAAGCTACAGAGACTAATGGGGATTGGGCATTTGTCGACCAGAGTGGGTCGTTATGCTCTCTCCTCTTTTTTGCATATTGGATACGCTTTCAAAACTGGATAACGAAAAACGGCAATTTTTGCCGTCTTCTGTCGTTCACATTATAGCTTTTTTTCTATGATTTTGTCCAGCAAGGCATTGCACCCCGCATCCATTAATCGGTATGTCTCTTCAAAGTTCCCGGTGAAATATGGGTCCGGCACCTCTCTCAGCTTTTCTTGTGGCAGCAGGTCCATGAATTTTAATATGTCAGCCTCTGCTCCGCCCGCGATTTTGCGTATGTTTCGCTCATTGGAGTCATCCATGCACACGATATAATCAAACGCTTCAAAATCATGACCTTTCATTTGCCGCGCCTGTAGGCCATGTTCACTAATTCCGTGCAGCTTGAGCTGGTTTAACGTTCCCTCATGCGGGGGATTCCCAATATGCCAGTCTCCTGTTCCTGCCGAGTCTACCCGAATTTTTGCACCCAGTCCCCGTTCCTCCGCTTTATGTCTCAGTACCGCCTCCCCCATCGGGGAACGGCAAATATTACCCAAACACACAAACAAAACGTTAATCATTTGTCTCTCCTTCCTAATGCGCGTTACAATTCCTTTTTTCTGTTTCATTGTAGCTATGCCCTCCAAAATTGTGCAAGCCATATTTAACGCGTTATACTTAAAAGCTGATGAGCTATGTAGATGTATGACAGACAGAAAGGATGTTGAATATGACGAAGAAGCGCGCGATTGTATTTTCCGGCGGTCGTCTTAGCGAGGAAGATCTACAACAAATACAACCTGGGGATTTCATTATTGGTGCAGATAAAGGTGCCCTATTCCTGATCGAACACGGCATTACGCCACACGTATCTGTAGGAGACTTTGACTCAGTAACACCTGAGGAAAAGTCACGGGTTGAATCCGCAAGTAAACGTATGCTTTCGTGCGATCCCGTGCTCAAGGACCTGACAGATACAGAGCTTGCTCTGGAAATTGCCATGGATGAGCAGGCAGAACATGTGCTTATGCTTGGCGTTACGGGGACACGAATGGATCATACGCTGGCTAATGTTCAAATATTGGTACGTGCGATGCAACATCATATAAGCTGTGCCATTATGGACGCCCATAACTATATTGAACTCACTGGATCCACGCTGGAGATTGAGCCTATGGGTTATACATATACATCTCTCATTCCTATGACTGCCGAAGTAACCGGTATAGAGCTGGATGGATTTATGTATCCACTGCACAATGCCACACTTAAAATGGGACAATCACGCGGTGTCAGCAACCAGCTGATCGCTCCAAAAGGGACGATTTCCATCGAAAGTGGACTGCTGCTTGTGATCCAAAGTAAAGATTAATTATGACATTATTGTAACCTTCGTAAAAGGATTTTTTCTGCTTAAAACCCTTGCTAATCAAGAGTTTTATCATTTATCCCGATTTGTGAAATTCGATATTTTTTACAAATTGTAATTTTTAATCGTTTTTTAATAATTGGCGTGTAAGCCTTGTCCCTCAAGGATTTGAGAGTGCTTTTCCAACTATTAGGCGGCTTCAAAGCTGTTATACTCAACGCTGTCAGTTAGTTAGCAACTCAGCAAAATATTACACAAATCAATTTCTGGAGGTACTTACAACATGAACATGCATAAAATCATAAAAAAGGCAATTATCGCAGGAATGGCAGCCACTATCGGCTTTGGAACGTTTGCATTAGAGGGAACAAATACGGCTCAAGCTGCCACCGCTACTTCTGTAGGCCAAAAAGTAATTAACTACGGTGAAAAATATCTGGGGACTCCCTATAGATTTGGTGCTTCCACAAGCACAACACGCAATTTTGATTGCTCTTCCTTCATGAAGCACATATTTCAGAAATACGGCGTCGACTTGCCTCGTACCTCTGTTGCACAATCCAAAGTTGGACATGCCGTATCCAAGTCCAATCTGAAAAAGGGTGACCTCGTGTTCTTTTCGAGCGGTAGCCGCGCCACAGGTCGCAACATTACACATGTAGCGGTCTATGTAGGTGGAGGTAAAATTTTACACACATATGGCGGACCTGGGGTTACTTACTCCGATTTGAACTCTGGCAACTGGAAAAGAACATACATCAAAGCACGCCGCGTGCTGTAGCATTCATTTGATTTAGCCTATTCAAGCCGGGACTCTGGGTCTCGGCTTTTTTATATTTCCCCATACTTTACTACTCTGTTTCAGGGGGTGTTCTGAGTGAATAGCCGATGCCTCGTTCCGTGCGAATCATTTTGAATCTTTGTCCTTTGTCTACCTTGACTCTCAAATGCCTGATATACACGTCTACTACGTTCGTATCAACAATATAATCATGCTTCCAGACATCCTTCAAAATTTGCTGCCTGCTGCAAACCTGATTTAGATGAATAGCCAGATGAAACAAAAGATCAAATTCTTTCGGAGTTAATTCCAGCTTCTGTCCGCCTCTGCTTACCAGTCTACTTCCACTATCAATATGTAAATCACCCGCCTGTATCGGCCTTTTCACATCACATGCAGTACCAAAAATCCGCAATAAATTAGCCACTCTGGCTTGAAACACTTTAGGGGAAAAGGGTTGGACAATCACATCGTGTGCTCCCTGCTCAAAACAGGAAACAATATGGTTTTCATCGTCCGATGAGGTCATTACGAACATGGGAACAGTGGGATCATTTTGCTGCATGATGCGGATCAAGCCTTGTGTATTGGCCTGCTCATTTTCCATATTGAGTAGCAGCAAATTCACAGAATTTTCGTCTAAATAGGACTCTCCCTCCGCTACATTGCGGGCGTAAACAACCTGATAGCCTTCCTGCTTCAACTGATGCACGTACGTAGTAGCAGATGCTTCATTCCCATTCACGAGTAAAATTAACGGGTTCATTCTTCTCACCCACCTGTGTTTGGACATAGGACTGCGATATGGATACAGACGTATTTGATACAAATGATTTAAGCATTATTTATTATATTGTAACAAAAAAGCAGAGAAATCATTCCCCGGGGGAAGACTTCCTGCTTTTACGGTTTAGCCTAAATAGCGGTGATAGATTTTCCTTGCTTCTGTTACGTCCTTCGTTCCGTGTATCAAGGCTCTTCCATCTGCAAAAATAACTAAACGGTGCGCTCCCTGACTGAAAGAAACCAGAAACGGATTTTGCTCCACTCTTCCCTCTCCCAAAGAAGCCAGTCTGTCTGCTGTTTCTTTAAGATTCACCTGTATCGGCTTCGCTGGTCTAATTTGAACGGTATCCCGGCCGCACAGTACATCTGTTTTCTGGCGATGGGCTGCCGACAAATAAGGGTAGGTCGGATGAGTGCCACAAGAAGGACAATCCGCTTTTTTGATACTGTCTACTGCTATCGCTACATACTCATTTTGCCACAGATCAAACGAAAGCAGCTTCCCCCTAAGATCCTCCGGGTATCCACCAAGTAGCTTGAAGGCTTCCGTGGTTTGGTTGGCCGTGACCATCTGCACCGCCTGTGCTATAATTCCCGCGGTATCACAGGTTTCTCCGCCGAACGGTACAGCTCCAAGCAGACAATGAAGACAAGGTGTTTTCCCTGGTAAAATGGTATAGGTTACACCATAACTGCCAACACATCCCCCATAAATCCAAGGAATGCGATGCTTTTGTGCCATATCGTTCATAAGTAGCCGGGTATCAAAGTTGTCGGTGGCATCCATAATGAGGTCCACTCCCTGAATCAGCTCTTCCAATTCCTCTACCCCAACATCCAGTACATGTGCATGTATGATCGTTTCCGAATTGATTTCCTTTAGTCTTCGCTGGGCAGCTACTGCTTTGGGGCACCTCTCTGCGGCGTCACTCTCCTGAAAAAGCTGCTGGCGCTGCAAGTTACTCCATTCCACATAATCCCGGTCTGCAATGGTCACAGTGCCTACGCCTCCACGAACGAGCGTTTCCGCAATCCCGGTACCCAGCGCTCCAGCACCTATGATCAGTACGTGGGATGAAGCCAGACGACGTTGTCCTTCCGGCCCGAAAGGGGCGAATCTTTCCTGTCTGGAATAACGATCATTTTGTTGTACTTGCACACCAGTTTTTTCAGTCGCCTTCATGCCTGAACCAAGCCTTCTGTCGGGCTGCTTGCCGAGGCATAACGTTTTACAGGAATCATGCCCGCCTCAAAACCGTATCTGCCCGCGCGAACAGCCAGCTTCATCGCTTCAGCCATTTTTACAGGGTCCTGAGCTCCTGAGACAGCTGTATTCAACAGCACGGCATCTGCCCCCAGTTGCATCGCCATTGCTGCATCTCCAGGTGAGCGAATACCGGCATCGACGATAACCGGAACCTCCGCTTGTTCAATAATGAGCTCCAATGAGAACGGGTTTAGCAAGCCGCGTCCGGTACCAATGGGTGAAGCTCCAGGCATAACGGCATGTACACCAAGCTTTTGCAGCCTTTTGGCAAGAATCACATCATCCGATATGTAAGGCAGCACGATAAAGCCTTCCTCCAGCAGTTTTTCGCTAGCCTTGAGCGTTTCAAAAGGATCAGGCAGCAAGGTCTTGCTATCCCCAATGACCTCCACCTTAATCATATCGCACAGACCTGAGGCTCTCGCCAGCTGAGCGATACGCACTGCCTCATCCGCTGTCGTCGCTCCTGCCGTATTAGGCAGCAACGTATAACAACTCAAATCCAGCGTATCCAGAAAATGTTGCTTATCCCGTTCCTCCAAATTTAATCTCCGCACGGCAAACGTCAATATTTCGGTCTCCGCAGCTTCCACAGCTTTGGATTGAATATCCAGATCGGGGAATTTTCCTGTACCCAATAGCAGCCTTGACGTAAAAGATGCTTTGCCAATCGTTAACATGATTAACCGCCTCCCACAAAATGTACAATTTCCAAGCTATCTCCATCCTTCAGTACCGCTTCATCATGATCTTCACGAGTCAATATGTGACGATTCAGCTCCACCACTACAGTTTTCACTTTCAAATCCAGCTCTTTCAGCAGTTGATCCACATGAATGATCCGATTGGAAAAGGTCATGTTCTGACCGTTAATCGTCAGCTTCATTTGCTCGCCTCCTTTATACGTTCAGGAGAAAAGCTGCTTATTCCAAGCTCAGCCACACCAGCCCCTTTTAACAGCGCTGCAATCGCACGCCCGGTAGCTTCGCTCAGCAGCACACCGTTCCGGTAGTGTCCGACCGCAGTATATACTCCGTCCACGCCGGGAACAGCTCCAATACAAGGACGCCCCGCCGCTGCCTGCGGACGCAAGCCTGCCCAAGTGCGTATAAAAGAAGCTTCACGGACGCGAGGCAGCCAGGCAGAAGCACGGGCCAGCAGCCCCTCCAGGCTCCCAATGGTGACCTCTTTGTCATACAGATGTGGCAGACTCGTCGCCCCAATCCAAAGCTCGTTATTCCGCTTGGGCACCAGGTAAATATCATCGGCGTAAACAGTATATTCCAATGGATGATCCTTCAAGGAGACTGCAACAGCCTCACCCTTGACCGGATTAAGCGGATATTCAAAACCAACCTGCTCCAGCAGTCTCATACTATCCAAGCCTCCAGCAATAATGACCTGTTCGCAGGAAAAAAAACCACTGTCTGTTTGTACGCCACAAACTCGCCCATTCTGTATTACGAGTTGCTCCGCCTGTGTACCAGAGCATATTGTTGCTCCCAGTACGACAGCTGCCCCCGTATAAGCACGACAAAGCTGGGCAGGAGAAATCTGTGTCTCCTTTGATCGGTATATAGCCCCGATCACTTGACCATCCAAACCTGGAATTCGGCAGGCCAATTCTCTGGCATCCCACCACACAGGATGATCACCCTCTCGCGCAATAGCCGCATTCCAGCGTTTTTGCCCCTCTGCTTCCGAACGGAAGGGAGTCACAAATCCTTCTGTTCGGAATTCCACCGCAACACCAGACAAACGCTCCAGGTCACGAACCAGCTCGGGAAGTGCATCCCGGCTTGTGCGGGCGAACTGTGCCAACTCCGGGTCGGTGAATTCTTCACTCTCTGCTGCCAGCATCCCTACCGCAGCCCCTGAGGCTCCCCCGCCCGGAATGAATCGTTCCACCAATATCGTACTGCGACCCTCCTTGGCCACATGATAAGCAATGGAGCTACCGATGACACCTCCACCAATCACCAAGCATTCAGCGTGTCCAATAGCTTGTGCCTCTGTTTTTATCTCTGGCATATGTTCCATCTCTCCTCTCCCCTAAACGATTCTGCTTGCAGCGATCTCCTACTTTCGTTTCACCACTACAGGCTGTGCACTACCCGATCCGCCATTCGCTTGTACGCCATCGCAGCCGCAACGGGGGACTCAGCCTCCCAGATGCCAGACATCACCGCAATTCCGCTTGCACCCACAGTATACAGCTCGTGAATATGGCGTGGTTGTATGCCGCCTAGAGCAATTACAGGGATGCTCAGCAGCCTGCATATGCGCTCAAGCTGTACTATACCTCGCGGAGTGACCCCCGGCTTGCAGTGAGTCTCATACACATGACCATAGAGTACATAATCCGCTCCTGCCTGTTCGGCAGCCTGTGCCTCCTCCAAAGAATGCACCGACACCCCGCAGTGCGTACCCTCTGGAAGTATACTTTTGACATCCTCAACAGGTAATCCGTTAGCCGGTAGCTGGATAGCTCCAACGGAGGTAAGCAAAGCAACATCCACTCGGTCATTTACTGCAATTTGCTGTAAAGGAACTCCTCGATTCACCATACTGCGGGTTAAAGCAAGCAATTCAAATGCGCCCTTCTGCTTCAAGCGCACGTGTACATAATGAACATACGGATGAATAGCAGCAGCCACTTGGGCAGTATGTGCATGTGCACTGGAATCGCCTTCCATCGTAATTACGTGCAATTCGATCTCATTCTCACCTCACAATGGACTAAATGGTTGTAAGCTGACCCTGTATCTTTACAGTCTCATATCGTGCTATACGGTATGGACTAGCCACGTTTACCAGCAAAAAAATGAAGGGGTACGATATATGAATACGAACATATGAACACAAACGAAAACGCAAAAAAACCACTTCCCAAAGGAAGTGGTTTAACGTACGTCCAATAACCGAACGGACCATCATATCCGTATACGTATATTGTCCCACGAACAAACAAAGTAATGATTTTCGTTACCTCGTTTGTACGGCGCTCACTTCCCTACGCTGGCATAACCCAGATCAGGTGCAAAGGGTCCGAAATCCGTTTATTCCGTCTCAGCCGCATGGGCGGCTCCCCTAGTGTAACTATTTTATTGTATCAGCTAAAGATAGCTTAGCATATTTTCCTAATCCTGCAAACCCCGCTTCTTGTGAAGCTTGGTACAGAACTGGATATTTAGTTGACTTTACTTGACCATTCTTCCACATTCCACGTTTTGGTTACCCAATCCTCGTAAAAGTCCGGTTCGTGAGATACGAGCAATACCGTTCCTTTGTATTCCTTCAAGGCACGTTTCAGCTCATCCTTCGCTTTGATGTCCAAGTGATTAGTAGGCTCATCGAAAAGCACCCAATTGCTTTCCCGCATTAGCAGTTTGCATAGGCGGACTTTGGCCTGCTCACCACCACTGAGCGCGGATAGCGGACGGGTGATATGCTCATTTTTCAAACCGCAACGCGCCAAATGCGCCCGTACCTCATGCTGGTTCAAGTGCGGGAATTCATTCCACACATCCTCAATCGGTGTAACTTTCTCTGCGCGTACTTCTTGCTCAAAATAAGCCGGCTGCAAGAAATCCCCTTGATAGGTCTTGCCGCTGATCGGCGGAATTTTTCCCAGAATGGTTTTGAGCAATGTCGATTTACCGACACCATTGTAGCCCACAATCGCAATTTTATCGCCACGTTCAATCGTCATGGACATTTTAGGCAACAGGGCATGGGTGTAGCCAATTTCAAAATCAATACCCTCAAATACCGTTTTCCCACTCGCACGCGCTTCTTTAAATTGGAATGTTGGCTTAGCCGCTTCTTCCGGTTTATCGATGCGCTCGATTCGATCAAGCTGCTTCTCACGACTCTTCGCCCGACCTGACGTAGAGGCGCGAGCCTTATTGCGTTGAATGAAATCTTCCTGTTTCTTAATAAAATCCTGCTGCTTCTCATAAGCTTCAATATGCTGGCTTTTGTTCAGGTCCGCCATTTCAAGGAACTTTTCATAGTTGGCTGAATAACGGGTCATTTTGGCAAATTCAAGATGATAGATGACATTAACGACCTGATTCATAAACTCAGTATCATGAGAAATAAGAATAAATGCATATGGATAATCCTTCAGATAACGTGTAAGCCATTCAATATGCTCTACATCCAAATAGTTGGTAGGCTCATCCAGCAGCAGCACATTCGGCTTTTCCAGCAGCAGCTTGGCAAGGAGCACCTTGGTCCGTTGTCCACCGCTAAGTGCGGATACATCCCGATCCAGTCCTATCGCGGAAAGGCCCAATCCATTCGCCATTTCTTCAACTTTCACATCGATGAGGTAAAAATCCCCCATATCCAGTTGTTCCTGAATTTCACCCATCTCTTCCAGCAGCACTTCCAGTTCTTCGGGAGAAGCTTCACCCATCTTGTCAGTGATCTGCATCATTTCCTTTTCCAATTCCAACAACGGGAGAAAGGCATCCTTCAGTACATCCCGCACTGTTTTGCCAGGTGTCAGCTTGGTGTGCTGATCCAGATACCCATAACGTACACGTGGAGTCCATTCCACTTTGCCTTCATCCTTAAGCAATTTTCCGGTCAGAATGTTCATCAGTGTCGATTTACCAACACCATTGGCTCCCACCAAACCTACACGTTCCCCTCCGAGCAATCGGAAGGATACATTTTTAAACAATGCGCGGTCCCCAAAGTTATGGGATACATTTTCTACAGTCAATAAACTCATAAGCTGTTTTTGGCTCCTTATTGTCATCGGCAATGCCGACTGTTCTTATTTCATATGCATTTCTTTCAAAGCCTTATTGTAGCACATTCAGCAGCCTTATCGGAATATTGAAAATGGGTGAATTTGAAGGATTTTGATATTGTCTGCTTATAAAAAAAGAAAAACCACTCGTAGGAGTGATTTATTTAAAGATTGTTTAAAGATTTATTTATATTCATTATAACATTTATATTCAAAATACCCTGCGGCCGCCGCAGATTTTTCATCCGTAAAACGCTCTGTCGCTTTAAATGGAGCTGGACAAGAATCTCTGTAAAAATATTTCATTCCGGTATCCGGCTCTACGCCGCCGATAATGGCTTGCTTCCTCACGACTCTTCCGCCACCAAACCCATAGTTATTATAGTACCTGTCTCCAACCGGGATTCCCTGGATAAACGCCATCAGCCCCACATCATCTACCGTGTTATACCATTCCTCTTGTGAGATGAGCGGTAGCGTGAAAGTATAGGATACACCATTATGTGCTGCCTTTTCGTTATGGAGATTAATAAGTCGGCCCAGATCCTCCTGAATGCTGTGGACAATGGTGGAACGTCGTACTTGCTCAAAAGCTTCCGGGTCATTAAGCAACGAGATCGTTGTCTGTCCCTGAAGTTCCTTTTGAAAGCCCTCTACCCACCTGTGATTCCGAGCATCATAGGCGTGTACATAATTGTCCAAAGTAAATCCAACACTGTTACCTACTGAATCAACATAGGCATAAGGTTTTTTTTCACTCCATTTGGGTCCTTGGACAGCTTGTCCATGCTCATCTGTGTAAGATACGGAAGCAAACGCATAATAGCCGTCATAGTCCAGAACCATAAGAGCAGGCATATAATCCAATAGTGCACGTTGTGCCACTGTATCCCCATCAATTCCCATGTTAAGAAAAAGGCTACGCAGAAAGGTGTGCAGCGCTTCTTCTTTATCTACACGAAAAAACTTGTCCGAGCCATACCCAGCCTCTCGTTCCTGACGTTCATTCTGTGAAAGCACGACACCAGCATCCTGAACTGCGGTACGGAGGGCCGAGGTATATTTCATTTCCAGTTGTTGTACTTCGCGCTGATTCTGCACCCGCAGGTCACTAACTACGCCAAAGGGCAAAAACAGCAGGATAAATATAACTGCAAAATCAGTAATCTTCATTCAGTACCATGCCCCCGTAAGAAGCTGTAACCGCCGGTTTGCCGCTATCTGCCCCACCAAGAAGCCATGATTTGTACAAATCCGCAGGGGTGCGATTCGTATTGTGCACCCGCACTGTAAAATAATCTCCTGACATCATGGTATACCGACGTGTTTGATCTGACTTTGGCTGCTGATTGTCAGGAAACAGTACAGGCAAGATTTGCGGGTTATAGTATCCATCATATACGGAGGAATAGTAGCCAAGAAAGGTGTCCGGCTTCGCATAATCTGCATAGTCAGGTACATATTTTTTGTGCATATGCTCCAATTCAACCTCATACGTATTTCCCGTCAGATCCAGCTCGCGCATAAAATCGTCGTACATCGTTGGTGTAATATATCCCTTGGTCCTCACCATATCAACAAAACGTACGGTTGAATGATATGTATTTAACCCGGATATATCGTCCTGCCGTTCAGCGGCTTGGGCTGCGGGCACTATATACAAGAGCAGGACAGCGAGCAATGCCCCCAACAGCTTGGATATTGATTGAACCACTTCAATCCTCCCCCAATTTCTCAAAACGTATGGATTGTATATCTCCATACTGATCACGCTGTGGATGCATGGAATATAAAGAGGAAGCATCAAGGGCTATTACATCGGGCTCAAACGGTTCAGAATACATATCGTACACTGTACCATCGACCTGGACAGGAATGCCGTCCTGCAAGTTCATACGGATTGCCTGCATAACTTGAGTGCCTTTGATCCGTTCTGGCATACTCACCTCTAAAATACGATTGATACGGCCCTCGGAATGTTCCTCCTGCTGCGATCTTAATTCCAGTGTAGTACCCATCTGACTGGACAACTCTGCTGCCGCTACACATGCGGTTATAAACAGCGTAACTGACACACCAAGCCGCAGCATACTTGAAGCGTGATCAGACATGCTACCCATCTCCCTTACAATTGATATCCTTACTGTGGTGCTTAGGATTGAGTGAACAATAGCCCGCGTACAACATTCGATTTATCCTTGACGATTTCAGCCTTGAATTTACCACTTGGATTTACGTATTCGTTTTCTTTCTCATTCAGCGTATTCGTTATTTTTCCGGTCTTATCACTTCCACCGTTCACCGCTCCATACTGTTCACTGTCAGGGCTAATGTTCAGCGCATTTCCATACCACTGACCTGCCATGTTTTTTCCAGTTTTAATCTGAATCCCGAATTGGTCCTTGCCCTGAAATTTCCGCAGTGCATTGGTCACCTGGGACCCGCTGATCGTTGTACCGTCATACACCGTAAAAGAGGCTTGAGACAACTCGGTCTGGATATCGGCAAAATTGTTTTGTGCCGTTTTGGTTGCCTCCTGTGCTGAAATAAACAAAATAACTACAATTGTGATCAGTGCAATGGTCAAAAATATGCCAGCAGCTACTTTTAAGGCTGTTGATGCGTTATTCATTATTTTTCTCTCCTTAGCTTGTAATATCGTAATATTCGTATTAGAACTGCTATTGAATCTTTTGTATTTGCTCGTAATAGCTATCCATTTGGACAAAGCTCATACCGATCAAAGGAATGACCAAATACAAAAAGATAAGACCGTACATCGGAGCAAAACCGATCAACCTTCCCCAAATGGCCTTGCTATCTATAATTTTTTCATACTCCTGTTTTCTTTGTTCAAAATAGTAGGACATATGGGAATCCAAATCGTCGAAAGCCTCTCGAATCGTAATTTTGCCCAAAGACAGATGCAGCTTGTCCACCAAGCGTTGAAATTCGGGCAGTGGCGCTTCTTCTTTCAACAAGTCAAGTGCTGCCTCAGGCCCGTGCTCATAATGAAGCAAGCATTTTTGTAAAGGTCTTTTGAAAATAACCGAAAAACGGTTTAGCCATTCCAATATTTCCTCAACAGACATTCGTTCCATGGCTCGCAAAATCGAAATAACCGTCTGAAACTGGTAAACCTCATGCCTCATATCCAAGCGCCGCATTTTTCGCTGCAAGTACAATAAAAGCATAGGCATCTGATAGGCTACATACCCGGCAACCAAACTGATCAGCACTTCCCACCACTTGATGTATTCCTCGTTCCACGCTTCCAGCTTTTGCAGGATACGACGCGTATTTTCGGAAAGCTGCTCTGGAGTATATCTGCCACCAGAAACCTGCTTCAATGCTGCATACGTCTGCTCATAGGTGCTGTCTGCCCTCATGTTTAGCGCATGCATCATTTTGCGGTCAATCTCACTCTGCTTGAAAGCTTCTTTTTTCTCCGCTGGACCCAAACGCCCAAACATTTGTCCCGATTGAACCGGAGCGTGAAGGATATGTGTTTTCTCAGCTTGATGTAAAATAAATACCGTACTGATGCTGAACACCAATCCTGCGATAAAAAGAGTGATTCTGCGTATGTACAGCCACTCCAGCTTGACCTCTGCACCGCTTTCCTTAAGCAGCCGGGTCAGTTGGAAATAAGAGGGCATATGCTGTCGCGGAATTAAAGCATCCACCACATTACGAATAATGGGGAAACGATACAGCTTTTGCTCCCAGACCCGTTTTCCTTTGCCCGCACGATATCCAGTCTCGTCGGTCTGTTGCAGCTTTTGGAGCAGGAAGTAAGATACTATAATTACAATATAGACGGACAATTTCGTGATAAAGCCCCATTTCCCCTGATAAAACTCATCCATAGATGGAAAGCTGGACCTTGCCCATCTTTCGATTGGCATTGTAAAGAAAACAGGTGCAAGTGCGATCACATTTAAACTTTTGAGCAGGTAGTCCAGTTTATTTCTCCGCAGCAGTTCCAGTTGGATTTCGCGCGCAAGACTGCCAAGTCCCTTTAAATAAATGGAGCCTCCCTCTTCAATCCGGTCACCAAACTCCATTACCATATATGAAATACCGGCAAATGCTTTTAAAAACCGATTAGGAGCGGACTCATAGTATCTTTCCAGCGCTTCGTGCGGATCAGCGTCCGTCAGCGCCTCATGAATAAGTCGCGCATGCCTTCCAGCCTCAGCCCCTGCCAAATCGGCCGCCTCGGATATTGCCTCCTCCACCATGCCGTGCTGATGATAATGATGGCGTACATTGGCGAACAATTCGATCATCTGTGCATGCAGCCTT
The DNA here is from genome assembly GCF_014858585.1 of Paenibacillus sp. 23TSA30-6. Taxonomy (NCBI): domain Bacteria; kingdom Bacillati; phylum Bacillota; class Bacilli; order Caryophanales; family Paenibacillaceae; genus Paenibacillus; species Paenibacillus sp. 23TSA30-6. The sequence continues at coordinate 160,650 of NZ_SLTL01000006.1, forward strand.
TTTTCCATCCGGCTAATCGCCATATCCAAGATGAGACTGTTAATCACCACTCCGCATAACAGAGCCAGTATGGCAAACTCTATCCCCGGTTTCATCATAAGCAACACAACGCCGCTGCAAGCAAAAGCCCCCCAAATGAACAACGTCATCTTCATCGTCTCAAGGCGAAGCTTATATTCATCGTAGGCGTGCAAACCGGATAATCGTTTACGTACACTCGTGATATACCCGGATGTAACAGGAAATCTCATGCCTATCGTGTACAACCTGTGCATTGCAGATTGCATTTGCCGTTGCAGTACTGCCTTTCCCTTCCGTCCCTCTCGCACAGAATGAATTCGCCCTCTTCGGATTGCATGACCATTACGCTTGCGCAGCCACCACAAAGTCACATAGAGAAGCGCGAAGCACCCACCCGAAATGAGCAAAACCCACAGTGAAATTTCTTTAAGACTCATAGGCTTCCTCCCAATAGCGAGTCAGGAATCTGCGAAAATCTCCGGCATCCTTGACGTTCATCTGTTCACACATTTCTTCTGTACTTTTGACAGTCAGGGGCTCCATCGCCATATATCTCCCATTCCGATATTCCATAACATGACGGTAGCTATAACTCGATGCAGAGCTGGAGCCTGAACCTGTATGATCGGGATCGCGCGGCACACATTCCGTAATCCGTTCAATAAATCGCCGTCCCTCAGCATCACGCTTGAGATGCACATCAAAGTTAATGACATGAACGACCTGTTCCTCAGCAATACCTTCATGCTGAAACACTCCTGTTTTGAGCAGTGAATTACGAAGGGAGAACACAAGATCACGAAAGGTTTTGGCGTGATGGGTAAAAATGGTGAACAGACTGGCGACCTGCGACATTTGAATCATCCATGCGGCTACCTCGTCACTGGCTACTTCACCAAGGATATTGACGGTTCCATCTGTCTTTTTCTGCAAATCGAGCCCTTGTTGCCCTGAAATATGATCCGTTTCCCGAAAGGTCAGAATGTTACGGCGGCTGTAAATGCTTCGCAGATGCAGCTCAAAGGCCATTTCCTGCACACGAAGCGTATACGAAGCGTAAATATGCTTGACCATCGCCATCAGCAACGTCGTTTTACCTGAACCTTGCGCTCCGGTGATTGCTGTGATGCGACTGCCTTTCATTAAATAAGAAAGTAACTGTATCGGAAACTCGGCATTTTCTCCCTTAATTAATTGCTCAAGCGATGCGCTTTGAATATCGAATTTACGGACAAAGAAAGCCCACGATTCTGAAAAAGGAGGTCGTACCACAACAACCCGTGACCCATCCTTCATTTCGTTCACCTTATAACCATTGGCTTCGGAAAGCTGCCCCGGGTAATTGTATTTGTAAATATTTTGGCACACCCTTTTAAGCTCCCGCTCTGAACCGAAGGAAAGGAACGAAAGGTGGATGGTCTTACCTTTATAAAAAATCCACACACTCTCATAACCATTCGCTATCGGTTCAGATGTTGGTTCGAATGCATATTGATCCTGAGGCCAATCGGCCGATACAGGGATTCCGCCTTCCGGCACACCGCTAACGCCCCCACTGACACCGTCGATCCGCTGGTCACGAATATCATCAGTAACGGAAAAGCCTTTATAGTGCTGATAAATCCGCTGCACAATAATATCTACCTTCTCCAGAAAGGAGAGAGGGCGATGCTCACAGTCATAGATATAGCGGATATCCTCTGCCGTGATATGATAGCTTCCATCCTCTTCATCTTGCTGCGAATATCTCATTTCCGCCAAATCATAAGTATCCAGCAAGCGAGACAGGGCATCGACACCAAACTTTTGCTGATATTGGTAAAATACAATTTCGAATTGGTCCTGTACGCTAAACAGCTCTGGTCTGGAGAATGGCATAACGGTATCAACGATCTTTTCATTCAAGCCATAACCGTTAATCAGCAGCTCAGCCATCAAATTTTTAACAAAACGTTTGTCTCCACTGCTGCCATTGGCACAGTCCTTTAACGCCCTGCGCAGTTCGGCCCTTTGATGGATACGCCGCCTGTATTCCTCCTCATGTAATCCGGCATCCGCCATCTGACTATGACTTAGCTCGTGCAGCGCATTTTTGATATACTCCATCAGCACCTCCAATGTGGCATCTTCACTCTCTGGAGCTACTCGAATAGTTGAATGCCGCAAGCGAAGGCTCCCTCGGTATTTAACGATAACCAGTATGATACACAACAGAATGATGCAAGTAAGAATTAGCCCGTTGATCATTTGAGGGGAGAGCATTTAAGCGCCCCTCTCCAAAGCCTTGAGCCGAAGATCGGACTCTGCCGCCTCCAGAATAGCCTTGCTAATCTGCCGTATGCTCTGTGCCCATCCCACTGGCATAAAAAGCTTACGGTCCTTCTCTTTCCCGCTTCGTACATCCCGCTGCACATGACCTATCACGTCTCTGCGGTTCCACGCATCCATAAATTCGGTGCTATAAGGAACGGTATGGAGTGCTCCCTTGTAGCCATATCTCCTGCGAATATTAGCCACATTTGCTTGAGAGTGCACATCATATTTTCCAAGTACGATCAATAGCGGCAATTCTAAGTAAGTGGATAATGGAGACACAGATTCAAAGTAGGCATCCAGTTCTCTCATATTTTGAGTCAGCGAAAGGACTGCCAGCTTGGCTCGCACACATGCTTCATGCTGTACAGCTCCCCATCCTGCCCCGCTCCCTGCATCGACCAGCGTCAAATCATAATACTGATCTGCCGTATCCATAACTGCTCGTACAAGAGCAGAGGATAACAATGGCGGCGCGGCTCCAAAGCTTGAGGTTCCCTCAAGCACATCGAGAGTCTGCTCCAGTATAGGCGTCGTATAATTGCGAATATTTTCTCTGGATAATGTCCCTCGCAGAGCTAATCGTGCAAGAGCATCCCAACCTCCCTCCTGAAGCTGTAAGCTTGGATCGTCCATCCGATGTTCTTGTATGGGAAATCCCGACTCAATCCCGCTATGTCTGCGCCCCAAATGGGTCAGCAGCAGTCGCCCTCTATAAAGATTACCTATAGTAACAGCTATGGATGCCGCCAAAGAACTGCTTCCACTCGCTCCCTTAACCGGGCTCCAAAACAAAATAGTACTCATGCTTTCCTCCTTTCCGCACGCTTTAACGCATGACGGCTCTCTCTGGGTTCCCAACCCATTAATTCTCCAATGCAACGACTCAGTTCTTTCTTATACATTCTGGACAATGGCTTAAGCTTGAGCTGTTGTTTGTGCTCATTTTCCAGCTTCAGGGCAAGATGCCCTTCATCCCATGGCAGTATATACGGCTCCTGCTGCCAAGAGGCCGGAAAGCGGTTCATGTATTCCCATAAATACGGCTCCTCCACGCCACAATCTACAGCCTGTATAAATAACTTGAGAAATACAAGATTCTTCGGAAATTCAGGTTGACTAAACAAACGCTCAAGCCACACCTGTCCGTTGTCCATTAACATCCGGCTATAGTCACTGACCCAAACCCGCTGTTCTGCCTCTTGCCAAACAGATACGGGGCAGAAATCAGGTGACTCTACATCCAGAAGAACAATGTCATAAGTCAAACCTGCTTTCCGATCTGCCATCATAGCGATATGCAGATCATCCCAAGATGTAAAACCCGTGGCGACATCAAAATCGCCAAACTGCACAATGGGAAGTGGTTTGTCGAGCATCCCTATGCTGTATCGATACTGTCCTCGCAGCGTAGCATCCACAAGTAATACCTGTTGACCGGATGCTGCCAATATACTGCTGATGTATAACAAGGTATCGCTTTTATCACATAGCCCGGCAAATATCCAAGTTTTCATACGTTTGTCCCTTTTCTCTGATTTATTTACCATATGGATCAGAGCTTCCGCTCTGCGTCAAGATGTCTGCTTGTTCTTTGGCATCCTGCCCGTTTTCATATCCGTCCCCTGTACCTGTACTCTCATTCAAAGCTCCACCAGCATTCGTTCCCGCATGCTGTGCCGCAACTTCCTCACTCAGGCTCCTTTCTATAGGTGTCGATATGACATTGTTTGACGCACTAAGTGCATTTTCAAGAGAACCACGCAACTGCTTGGACAGCTTTTGTTCAGCAACGCGGATCAAATTAGGATCACTATTCATTAACTCTATCACCTTCGAATTGGGTGGATAGGTTGGAATCGCCTTCGGCTGGAATTGCGGATCGACATACGTTAATGCATAGATCGATGCTTTATGCAGATAGGCGTCAACAATCCCACTCGAAAGCGATAATATTTCCTGCTCATTCAACGTAACCCAGATGACCGGACCTTCCAGCTTGGAAATTTTCTTTTTGGCTAGCAGAATATAATCCTGACCCGTTGGAAATTGAATACGAATATCTACTTCGTCTCCGGCTTTGAGGCTGTTTGGGAGGACCACCACCTTCAGCTCCCGATTACGTAAGTCTTTAGATGTAGGTTCTTCGGCAGTAATCATAGCTGATGTAAGCACGGACCCTTTTTTCAGCTCAATTTTAGCCGTGCTGCCGGAAGCTTCATTTTTACCCGCAACCAAATTGGCTGGAGCCTGAGAGCCAGGGACCGTAATTCCCTTCAAATCACTAGGTGTAATCTGCTCACCCGGAGAAATATCACGAACGACAACCCATCCTTTTTTCGCCGTTCGTTGTTCTTGCTCATAGCCTTTCCATTTTTGTGCTGCCTCTGCTTCGGCCTGCTTCCTGACATCATTCAATTGATGGGTGTTAATTATAAGGTAGCTCGCGAAGACAACGCCAACAATACCCGCACCAATAAAACCGGCGTAAAGCTTTTGCTTACTGCTTTTTCTTAGCTTGGACACACAACTTCTCCCCTGCCTTTTTGATATATACCTTTTATCTAGCGCTGACTGCGTTTGAGGAATCCAAAGCGTTTCTTTCGCGTATCGGGAATGGCCCCACGAAACAGTTCATCCAGCACTTGATCCATCTCGTCCTCTTGCTCAAATGGATCGGAATGGAATGGTAAAGCAAACACTTTGTCGTGATCCAATTCCTTACGCAGCCTGCGTATAGCCTCCGTTGCTGCCAGCGGCAAACAGTAATTCCATTTATGCTGCGGATGGCGCTGGAGAGAACGAGCCAGTCCTGCTATATCTTGAATTCTCCACTCAGCTCCAGAACCGACCACTAACGGGTAATCGGCTCTCAAAAATTCTTCCAAGCGCTCATTATCCTGCCCGCTCCCCAAATCCAGCACAATAAATTGGTAAGAGCCCCCCAGTAACGCAATGACATCGGCACGGGATGTTTGGCGCCAATAGTGTACTCCGTCTACCTCAAAGCGCCGGCTTGAACTCGCTCGCCCATCGGGTACTCCGTCTACCACTTCTTGAAGCCGGGCAAATGCTTTGGCTGTACTATGCAGTTCGACCAATGCCACTGAACGGGACCTTCGGGCCAGATAGTGGCTCACCGCAATCGCTGTGTGCGTTGCACCGGAACCAGAAGACACGCCCAGTACAGCTACAACCCTTGTACCTCCATATTCGATAGAAGCATCGCCAACGAACACTCCTTGTTGAGCAGGCTGAAAATCTGCACTGCGTCGAAGCTCCCCAATCACCTCTCCGGCAGACTGAAATCGCTCCCCTGGATGATGACGCAGCAGCTTACGAATCACCGGGATCAAATGACGAGGTAATTCTCCACGAATATATCCTTCTACTCCGGCCGTCCACTCGCTATATTTGCCACCAGTACAGAGATACAACAACAACGCTCCCAAACTGTACAAGTCCGAACGGGCATCCGTTTGGCCTGCTCCATATTGCTCCGGGGCTGCGAAGCCCACTGTGCCCAGCTTTACCGTATCCTGATTCATCTCAGCCTTATAGCTCCGCGCTATGCCAAAATCAATCAGCTTAAATTCCATTTCCGGTGTCAGCATAATATTCGTTGGTTTCAGATCCCGGTAGATGACAGGGGACTGGCGAGTGTGCAAGTAATCCAGCACATCCAGCAACTGCAAAGCTAATGGAACAATTTGCTCCTGCGGAATATGGCCTTGGTAACCCTTCATGTACGCTTCCAGCGTAATTCCTTCAATATAGTCCATAACCAGATATACCGCCCCGGATGGCAGATGCTCGAAGAAGTCAACAATTCTCGGTAATCGTGGGTGGCTCAGCGAAATCAGCATCTCAGCCTCCGCGCGTACAATCTTCATCATTTGCGGGTTGGCAACGGACTCCTTCACAGCCCATTGCTTACCTGGCAGCTTCAGATCCTCTGCCATAAACACGCTACTCATCCCTCCCGTACCCAACGTGCGGACAATCCGGTAACGCTCACCCACAACCGAACCGTATTCCAAATGCGATTGTTTTTTCATCTCTCTTGCCTCCTTTCTATAAGCAAACAACGCAAAAAAGGGAAAGCCTACCGCAAAAACACAATCTTCATGTCACCATGAAAACGATGTTCGCGGGATGCTTTCCCTTTATTTAAACGTGGTTATTGTATTTTTAAGGAACAATTTGGGTTTATTATATAGCACACCTATACCGATTGTAAAGCATTATTTTCCATACTTGATCATATACAATGTAATCTCATCCCGGTTATGGAATAGCTGCTTGGCCCGCTGGATCTGCATGCCGGACTGCTCGAACGAAGCGATCACATCATGAATAAGCGCCAAAGGCTTTTTATGCATTAGCTTGACCGTTACGATGGCAGTACCGCCGCTGCGTAAACTATACAGCAAATCAGTGACAAGCCTTGCCATCTGCTTTGGACTCCAACTCATATCACAGACCAGCAGATCAAATGTATTTTCTTTGAATTTGACCTCACTCGCATTTTTACGCAAAAAAGTCAGATTGGCATACTTCATCAACGAAGGCTCCATCTTTGCCGGATCAACCGCCGTTACTTTGAGTCCACGCTCCAGCAAAAAGGAAGTCCATCCACCCGGCGCCGCCCCGATATCCAGTCCTTGATGAAAAGCGCTAAAATCAATGCCAAACGTCGCTTCTGCTTCCAGCAGCTTGAATTTGGCACGAGAGATTTGCCCGTCCTCTTTTTGAAAACGAACTGCGCCTCCGCTCCAATCCGATAGATTATCCTGAGGATGCGACACACCTGCATACCATGTATCCGTATCCGCAAAAACGGACACAATAACCTCTGCTCCCTGCACCGTAAGCTCCATAGGAAGATCACTTAATTGCTCACTTAAAGCCTGCTTGAGCGCACCTGCGCTTTCAGCCCAACTACTGTCAGCTCCTTTGCGCACCTGCAAAGAAACGCGCTGATCTATCAGTTCTCGGCGGTTACGGATAAAAGAAACCAAACGTTCCAGCACCTGAGCCAAGTTCGTTCCTTCCTCCTGAAAATGCACAGGAAATAAGTGACGCAAAAACATTGGCGGCTGACCCGTAATCGTTCCCACAACCTCACTTGCATCCGCAGGTAATGTAGCCAGAAAAATTTCACCAGGTAAAAGTATTGTGCTTTTCACCGAGCCAAACATTCTTCTAAGCTCTTCCTGGGCATAAGGTGCAAACCCATGGTTAGCCGTGCAAACAAATCTTGATGATGACAAAGCGGTTCCGCCCTGTTCATCTGTACTCATATATGTTTCCTCCAAAATAACGTTACCCTCCAGTGCACACCCGAATCCAGGGACGGTCTCCATCCCAATCCAGCTCAACTGGAACTTCATAGGTATGCATAATCAATTCTTTCGTTAAAACCTCTTTTTTCGGTCCGGCTGCTGCCACCTTGCCATCACGGATAAGTGCCACATGGGTAAAGAGGGGAACAATCTCCTCAATATGGTGGGTTACATAGACCACTGACAAATCCCTTTTGCGAAGCCGATCAATTTCAACCAGCATTTTTTCCCGCTCAAATAGATCCAGCCCGGCGCAAGGCTCATCCATAATCAGCAAACGAGGCTCCGCCATCAACGAACGGGCGAGCATTACCTTTTTGCGTTCCCCCTGAGATAAAGTACCCAACGGATGATTCATCAGCGAACCTAAATTCATCCCCTCCAGCAGAGATACGGCTTTTTCCTTTGTCTCTGTCGGAATCTCCTGATAAAAACGCAAAAAAGCATACGCTCCAGTAGCAACTACTTCCCATACCGGATCTTTTAAAGCCAATTTTTCCAGCAACGTCTGGCTGATATATCCAATCTGCTTGCGCACTTCCCGTACGTCACATTGACCATATGTTTGCCCAAGCACTTTGACCGTTCCGCGACTTGGAAACATATAGCCTGTCATCATTTCCAGCAATGTCGTTTTACCAGAGCCGTTACGCCCCAGAATGGCCCAATGCTCATTTTCCCGTATTTCAAGATTCACATCGTCCAATATTCGGCTTTCTTCCCGCTGCAATGTGATGTTCTTCATGGATATCATTCCACCACGCTCCTTATCCTGCTCAGCAAGCGTTCCACAGATTCCATTTTGTAGATAATCTCAGGAATTTCGTTCTCACCGTTATATAAAAGCAGCGCAGGGACACTGGAAATTCGGTACTCCTGTACCAGTTCGGGAATATAGTTAATGTTGCTCTGCACTACGACTCCTTCGGGGAGCAAATGCTCTGCCACCTCCAGCATCCGCCGGGTCGCCGCGCAGGTTCCGCACATGGGAGTGTACACAAACAAAGCCAGCTTGCATCCCTCCCATATGGCACGACGTACCTCCTTTTGTCCCAGTTCCTTCATCGTTCCAACTCTTTTCTGATCTCACGCATACGTTCCTCTGGTACCGGGCCGTTATACACGGTGACTCCTTCCGGCTTGTTGGCATACAGCAGCTCATACATGGCGCGTCTGCCCTCGGCACTGGAGGAATGCAAATAAATTTCACGCGGATACAACTGCTTCCCTGCAATAGCAGCAGCCACATCTTTCCCCGTTGGCTGACCCGGCCCCAAATCATAATCCAGCGATAACACCGAAATCGGGTATTCATGAAGCAATAACAAACACTCCTCCGCATCCCTTGCCAGCTTAAAGCCCGGAGGACAAGGCCGATAATCGTCCATAAACAAATGCATTAACGTCTCCTCCTTTTTCCCAAGGATGCAAGCTTCCTAAGCCTTAAAGATGAAGAACATCCGCCAAACTGTATTTACTGCCAGCTTAGGATTAATTGAATATCTTCGCGATGGGTCCCATCAGGTCCCGTTTCACTTTCCAAAACGACTGGAATGCCCCTTACAGGCTCCTGTTCCGTCATCCAACGCATGCCCTCCAGACCAATACATCCCTGCGCAACACGCGCATGTCTGTCTTTTCTTGAGCCATACGGGTATTTGGAATCGTTCAGATGAACTCCGCACAGGGCTGGCCAATAGCCAAGACGATCCCCTTTTTCGATCAACGCCTCATCACTTCCACCGTTCCACAATCCTGCTGCATAGGCATGACAGGTATCCAGACAAAAGCCGATGCTGTCAGGGTATTGACACAACTGGCGAATTTGCACCAATTCCTCCAGCGTCGTTCCCATCAAACCGTGATCCCCCGCCTGATTTTCAATCAATATTTTAGCATTTCCTTTCCATCCTTCCAGCACATCATCAAGGCAACCAATGATATTCCGGTAGCCCTCCAGCGGATCAGACGTATGAGTGTGGCCAAAATGAACGACAATCCCCTTGGAGCCACAGGCTTCAGCAATATCCAGATCATTCCGCAACGAAGCAACTGTCAGATCATAAAGCTCCTGACCGCGTTCGCGTCCGTGGGCTGGATTAACGGGATATGGCGAGTGGGCAATAGATTGGAGTTCGTGCTTTACACAGTAAGCTTTGCAAGCGGCTGCATCAGCCTCATTCCATTCCTTTAGCCTGAGACTACGCGGGTTTTTCGGAAAATATTGAAAAGAACGCCCTCCCTGCTCTCGTGCACGCGCAGCTGCTTTGGAAAAACCGCCACGCGTACTAACATGAGAACCGATCAGCAATTTAGGCATCATGCTGCTGTACCGGGCAATAAAATGCTTTTTTTCCCGCCAGCTCCACCCGTACAATTTTCCCGCCACTTGGCGATTCTTCTCCTTCACGGTCATACACCCGGCACTGATGGTCAAAACCGCCCGTTAGTGTATCCCCCTCCATCAAAGGCATTTCCATATAACCGCCTTCCGCAGTAGCTTCACGAAGCACGGATTGCATAGCATGATACAGCTTTTCCACTTTTTCTGGCGACTGTACAATGTTTTGTACTTTGGAACCTGGTGTAAATCCAGCGATATAAGCAATTTCGTCTGAATAACAATTCCCGATACCGGAAAAAACATGCTGGTTTACCAGCGTTGTTTTCAAAATACCCCGACGTCCCTTCAAACGTGCAGTGAACTTTTCCAGTGTCATACGACGATCCAGCGGGTCAGGTCCGAGTTCAGACATCGCCTCTTCTGTTTCTTTAGCCGTCAGCAGGTGCAGGTAACCCAAGCGCAGCCCGATAAAATAAAGCTTTACTCCACTGAAATCCAGTTCAATCTGAACCGTACGGTCAGGACGCTGCTCCTCCGTTCCCAGATACAGCAGTCCTCCCAGCATCAGATGCAGCACAAGCCGCCCGCCCGTGTTCAGATGAAAAATCAAGTGCTTGCCTCGACGCTCCATATATACAACGGTAGTTCCCAACAATTGCTTCTCAAACGTTTCCACATCGGTATTAATGGACTTTACACGGTTAACCGTCACCCCAGTAATCGGAATGTCCAAAATTTGTTTTGACAATAGCGTTCTATAATTCTCCATCTCAGGAAGTTCCGGCATGTCAATATCTTTCCTTTCGTAGCTGCAAATCACTTTTGATTCTTGCAGATTATTTTAAAATGTATATTTACTATTACTTACACTCTTCCTGGAGCCAATCCCACAATTCATCCAGATTGTCAAAAATCAGGTCAGGCTTTACTCCAACGACACGTATATGTTCGTCCATGTTAATGCGGGTCGAAACACCCGATAGTATGAGAGCTGTTTTGCAACCTGCCGCCGCACCTGCCGCAATATCGGTAAGCATATTATCGCCCACAACCAGAGCTTCATCCGCTCTAATGTTCAAGCGATCCAGCGCATAGTTCATTAACACACTTGAAGGCTTGCCAATGACTACCGGTTTTACCTGTGATGCCGCTTCAATCGCAGCTCCAATCGTTCCAGCCCCCGGCGTGAGTCCATCCTGTGAAGGCAATTGTAGATCCGGGTTTGTCAAAACAAAAATGGCCCCTTCCCGAATCCAGCGCATGGCAGCAACCAGCTTATCATATGTAAATTGGCGATCTATCCCCTGCACCACATAATCAGGGTGATCCTCCACAAGCTGCAATCCGGCATCCGTAAGCGCCTGACGTAATCCCGTTTCACCAATACAATATACACGTGCTCCAGGGCTTTGCTGTGCAACATATTGTGCAGCCGCCAGCGCCGAAGTACATACTTCATCGCTAACTGCATCAATTCCCATACCGACCAAATGCTCCGCCACCGACTCAGGTGTGCGTGAAGCATTGTTCGTAACATAAGCATAAGGTATCTGGTTCGTGCGCAATTGGGATATGAGCAGATCCGCACCCTTGATCATCCGGTTCCCATGGTACAATGTTCCATCCAGATCAATTAGTAACGATTTTATCGTAATTCCCTCCCGCACTTCAAATCAATTCATCATAAACATTGAAATTATAATTCATCCCATGAATGATGTTCACCCTCTTATTTAATCACCTTAATCATTCAGGTCATAAAATAAGTTGGCCTCCCCATTTCATCTTATCTATCTTAAGTCAAAAATACGTATGAAGTCCATGAATTGCTGATAAACCGTTCAAAATAATGCCATTCCTCGCTAAAAGCCGTCGCTTTCCCAGGGAATAAGCTTGCATCTCCGTCGAAATCCATCGAAGATGCCTTTTCTACAAGGAAAATTTCCTGTATTTCCTGGCCCTGCTCAAAATATAAAATGCTTAAAATTCGATATATAGAAAACCGAATATGACACGCCTCCATATGTGGTAGTACAAATTCATTCGACCCCGCCCATATGTCGTCCTCATCTCTTGTCGCATCCTGCGCTTTCCCGGAAAATAATTTTGCAGGAAAAACAAAGGCACCGGAGCAAGCCCCGGCACCCATACACGTCTATCTTTTATAACTACCGTTTATGAACCGATATCGGGTACCGGTAACAGCACATGCTGCTCCGCCAGCAATGAATTGGGGAATATACTCCGTGCTTCCTCCAGCAACGGCTGAAGCTGCTCCTGATCTTTATATCTGGAACTAAAATGCGTCATGATCAATTGGCCCGCACCTGCCGCTTTAGCTGCTTCCGCCGCCTGAAGTGCTGTACTATGATGATATTCATACGCCGTATCCGCCAACTCATGCAGAAAAGTAGCTTCATGAACGACAACCGTTGCATCTTGAGCCAATACTACGGTATTCGGACAAGGCCGCGTGTCACCAAGAATGGTGATGATACGCCCTTTTTTCGGTGTACCCAATACATCCTCAGGATGAAGAATGACTCCACCCTCCACCTCTACGCTTTCTCCACGCTTCAGCTTGCCATACACCGGGCCGGGCTTGATTCCGTATCGCTCCAGCAGCTCCTGATTGAGCTTACCGGGCTTATCCATCTCTACAATACGATAGCCGTAGCTGTCAATACGATGGTCCAGTAGAGCCGACTCCACACGGAACTGCCCGTCATCAAACAACAGCCCTCCCGTATGCTCCACAATATGTAGTTGGTAGTTGATACGGGATTGGCTGATTCCCAGTGATAATTCGATGTACTGCTTTAATCCGGGTGGCCCGTATACCGTCAACGGTGTCGTACCTCCCTGATATGCCCTGCTTGAAAGCAGACCCGGTAGACCAAAGAGATGGTCTCCATGCAAATGGGTAATAAATATTTTTTCAAGCCTGCTTAGCTTAAGCGGCGAACGCAGTACCTCCTGCTGAGTTCCTTCGCCGCAATCGAACAACCACATGCTTCTTCGTTCCTCCAGCAAACGGAGTGCGATAGACGTCACGTTTCGCTGGATCGTTGGCACACCTGCATTCGTGCCGAGAAAATAAAATTCCATGACTTTAACCTTCTTCCTGCTGACCAGCAAAAAACCTCCGAAGCTCGGAGGGTCTTTGCTATCCCATCTGATAAAGGTGTTATACCTTTTCGACGTTAAAATACTGCGCCTGAGGGTGGCTGAACACCATGGCTGATACTGAAGCCTCCGGTTCCATCATAAACCCTTCTGTCAGTTCAACGCCAATATCCTCAGGTTTCAACAGTTGGAACAACGGCCCCTGATCCTCCAGATCAGGACAAGCCGGATAACCAAAGGATACCCGTATGCCCTGATATCTGGCACCATGCCGCTGTTTCATTGTCATATCGGCAGGGTCCGGGAAGCCCCAACTGTCCCTAATAATATGATGAAGCCGCTCGGCCAACCCCTCTGCCACTTCCAGAGCAACTGCCTGAAGCGCATGAGAACGCAAGTAATCGCCTTTTTCTTTCCATTGCGTGGAAAGCTGCTGAATACCATGACCCGCCGTAACGACCATGAAACCTACATAATCCATAACTCCGGATTCCACCGACTTCAAAAAGTCAGCCAGACACAGATAAGGTTCTACCTGTTGGCGTGGAAACGTAAAGGTGTGCAGTACCTTGCTCGTATCCGCTGGATCATAGACCAAAATCTGATCTCCTTGGGACTGTGCAGGGAAAAAACGATACATGGCATGTGCCTGAATAATCCCGTCTGTAACGGCTTCAAACATGATGCTGTCTACGGTTTCCTTCAACTGAGTCGCTTTCGGATTCCCCGAAGCCAGCAACTGCTCTACATTTCCTCTTAAACCAAGATGATGCCCCATCAGCATCTGCATATTCACATAAGGCAAAATATAATTGAGCGGATAGTTGCGCAGTACGTGACGATCCGTATCCGGCGGCAAATAAACAGGTAAATCCTGAGCAATGTTAGAGCGAACCGCCCGGGTTAGCTTAGGCAACTGCTTAGTTTCCACGATCGTCGCAGCTTCCGCCTCTCGCTCGGCCTCCATGTCCTCAGCCATTTTCTTACGGGACTCAGGATTCATCAGCTTGTTCGCGATATCCAGACCATCCATAGCATCCTTGGCATAGACGACCAGTCCGTCATACTCTGGACGGATACGGTTTTTGGTAAACTTACGCGTCAAAGCAGCTCCGCCAACCATAATCGGGATATCAATATTCGCATTTTTCAAATCTTGTGCAGTCAACACCATCTGTTGAGCCGATTTAACAAGCAAACCGGATAAGCCAATCGCGTCGGCCTTTTCTTCACGGTAAGCCTCAATAATGCGTTCTGGTGGTACTTTTATACCCAGATTTACAATATGGTAACCATTGTTGGATAGAATTATCTCCACCAGGTTTTTACCGATGTCATGCACATCGCCTTTGACCGTAGCTAGCAAAATCTTACCTTTTACCGAGGATTCATTTTTCTCCATATACGGCTCCAGGTAAGCTACCGACGCCTTCATGACTTCAGCGCTTTGCAGCACCTCTGCAACGATCAATTCATTATTGTTAAACAGACGGCCTACCTCTTCCATACCCTTCATCAGTGGCCCATTAATAATCTCCAGCGAAGAATACTTGGCGAGCGCTTGCTCCAGATCCGGAATCAGTCCCTCCTTACTGCCTTCTACTACATAGGAAGCCAGCCGCTCTTCGAGCGACAGATTGGACACCTTCTCCTTCTTCTCCACTTTCTTATTACGGAAAGCAGCCACAAAAGCGGCTAAAGTTTCATCGTTCGTTTTATAAATCAGGTCTTCGGCGAGCTTCCGTTCATGCTCGGGTATCGAAGCATAACGTTCGAGCTTCTCCGTATTTACAATCGCGTAGTCCAAGCCTGCTTTGGTACACTCGTACAAATAGACGGAATTGAGCACTTCACGCCCCGCCTCCGGTAAGCCAAAGGACACGTTACTGATACCCAGAATGGTGTGAACCCCTGGAAGTGCCTCTTTAATAATCCGAATCCCCTCAATCGTTTCCTTGGCCGAACCGATGTACTGCTCATCACCTGTTCCGACGGGAAATACGAGTGTATCAAAAATAAGATCCTCGGGTGCCAGACCGTAACGGTTCACCAGTAGATCATAAGAACGTTTTGCCACTTCAAGCTTATCCTCACGTGAAATAGCCTGACCACGTTCATCAATGGTTCCAACAACAACAGCCGCGCCGTATTTATGAATAAGAGCTGCCATTTTCTCGAATTTCTCTTCGCCATCCTCCAAATTAATGGAGTTAATGATCGCCTTTCCTTGCGAATATTGCAAGGCGGTATCAATGACCTGAATATCCGTGGTATCAATTACAAGAGGAACCTTTACCTTATTCACGACCAGCTTCAAAAAGGCTTCCATATCCGTCATTTCATCGCGGTCCGGGTCCTGTACACAAATATCTATGACGTGCGCTCCGCTCTTTACCTGAGCGCGGGCAATTTCAGATGCCTCTTCATATTTGCCTTCCACGATCAAACGCTTGAATTTGCGGGAGCCGAGAACATTTGTTCGTTCACCAACCATATAGGGACGATTTTCCTGTTCAATATAGACAGGCTCAATACCCGATACAGCCGGTGGGTGATGACCTGCCAGCGGGCGCGGCTCAAACTGCGCCATACGTTCACTCATAACCCGAATATGCTCAGGCGTGGTACCACAGCAACCTCCTGCAATATTCAGCCAGCCTTTTTCGGCGAAAGCGGCCATTTTACGGGCCAATGAATCAGGCGATTCATGATATTGACCGTTTTCATCAGGCAAACCTGCATTCGGATAACAGCTAATTGCTGCTGAGGACATATCGGAGAGAGAGCGAATGTGATCCCGCATAAACTCCGGTCCTGTAGCACAATTCAGCCCGATCGACACCGGGTGCAAGTGTTCCAGCGAAATGCAGAAGGATTCGATATTTTGCCCTGCCAACGTCGTTCCCATCGGTTCAATCGTTCCCGAAATCATTATGGGAAGCTCCATATCCGTCTTCTCAAAAGCCTGCCGAATTCCAATACTTCCGGCTTTGACGTTAAGCGTATCCTGCGACGTCTCCAAAAGCAGGGCATCCACGCCGCCTTCAATTAGCGCCAAGGCTTGCTCTTCATAGCTCTCGATCAGCTCCGCAAACGTAACACCACCTGTCACGGATAATGTTTTCGTCGTCGGTCCCATGGCTCCTACAACAAAACGAGGCTTGTCCGGTGTGCTGTACTTATCCACCGCGTTACGCGCCAATCTAGCTGCAACGAGATTAATCTCACGGGCACGCTCCGGTATATCGTAATCCGCCAAAACAACGGATGTCGCTCCAAAAGTATTCGTTTCAATCAGGTCTGATCCGGCCTCCAAGTATGCTTCATGTATCCCTTGAATGACATCCGGTCTGGTCAAGACCAACATCTCGTTGCAGCCCTCCAGCTCTTCCCCACCAAAATCGTCGGGGGAAAGATCCTCTTGCTGGATCATGGTGCCCATGGCCCCATCAAGAATGAGTATTCTTCGTTGTAATGCATCCTGTAAGCTAACTTTATCCAAAATCTCTTCACCCCCGCAAAACGTTAAATCCTAGTTTAGCAGAAACCGTATCATTTAGATAGATTGAAGTAAAATCATACGTTTTATACGGCTTCTTCCGTACAAAAGCCACTCTCGATATTCATTTTTACAGTTTGTAGTATAAATTGTTACAAACCAATATTGTACAACGATTCAAGACATGGTATCCTGTATACAACATTAAACCAAGTGGAAAAGAGGGATAACCGATGGCTGAAATCCTAATACGCAATACGAATGTACGAATTAGCGATGAAGACAAGGTACGTGAATTTTTGGAGAGCCAAGAGGTATTGTACGAGCATTGGGATGCTTCCAAGCTGGCCGGGGAGCTGCAAGAAAACTTTATCCTGACGGATGAGCAAAAAGCGGCTGTTCTAAGCACTTTTGAACCCGAAATCAAGGATTTAGCCGCCCGTCGCGGGTATAAAATATGGGATGTTATCACCCTGTCCGAAGCAACACCGAATCTGGATGAGCTGCTTGCCAAGTTTGAGCAAATTCATACGCATACTGAAGATGAAATTCGTGCTATTGTGGCAGGCAAAGGCATTTTCATCATTAAAGGTCCTGAAGAAATCGGATATTTTAATGTTGAGCTTTCACCTGGTGACGTTATTTCGGTACCAGAAAATATTCCTCACTTCTTCACCTTAATGGAAAATCAGAAGATCGTCGCAGTACGTTTGTTCATCGAAGAAAATGGCTGGATTGCCGAGCCGTTTGAAGATTCATCGTTTATTAAGGCATAATACTATAATAGCGAATTCATCCTAATGTGGATAAAGCAACTCCCTCTGCTCTGAGACACCTGAGCGGAGGGAGTTTTTTTAACTTGTTACTATAAATAAGAGCCGAAAAGCACTTACTTAAACGATTGAATAATCCCATCCAATTCGGACAGATGCTTAATTTCGAACTTTGGCTTGATTTCTGTAGTATTGGTTTTGGCGTTTCGGTTCACCCACACGGAGTGCACACCTGCCGTCAGAGCCCCTTGAATATCAGTCGTCAGCTTATCCCCCACCATTAAAGCATGTTCAGGCTCAATACCGAGAAGTCCCAAAGCATGCTGGAAAATAGACGGATCAGGCTTTCCTTTACCAAACGAACCTGAAATAACAACGTGATCAAAGAATGGGGCTAGCTGCGGAACCCCATCCAGCTTTTCCTGTTGTAGATCAGGGGAACCGTTTGTCAACAAAAGCAGCTTATACTGCCCTTTTAGCTGCTCCAGAATCTCAAATGTTTCTTCATAAACATGGGGGCGGGAGCGTCTTTCCAAGGCAAATTGGGTTGCCAGCTTTTGCGCCAACTCTTCATTATCAATCCCCAGCTTTTGAAGACCTCTACGCCAAGATTCCTTTCGATAAGCAGGGGCCAACTGTTCCAATTGCCGGAACTCAGGCTGCTCTCCTGCCGTAAAATTCGCCCACAATCCTTCAAACGGATTAATACCAATCAATTGAGTAAAACTAAAGGTTTCATAAGACTCATACAGAGCACGCGCTTCCTTGCGGACTGCTTCTTCCAAAGCCTTCGGATCAACGCCTGCTTCCTGGGAACCTGTCTGGCACGCCGCGTCAAATGCCTCTTCTACGCTGCGCTCATCCCACAGAAGTGTATCATCAAGATCGAACATTACCGCCTGAATCGTCATCTGAATTATCCACTCTCTTTCCACTTTATATGTACGCTTGTTCTGCCTTGTCGCGTCTACAAGCATTCCAATCGTTATGCCCATATTAAGCAAGAGGCCGCGATGTGTTATATGAGATAACATCATGCGACCTTATTTACAGAGGCTACAGCCCACAGACAATTTAAACGATTCGTACCAAAGAAGTCGTTATTTTTTGTCTATTTGAACCTGATTAGATAGCGCAAACTTCTCAAGCCGCTCTGCAATGGCATCCGTATCATAACGGCCCAGTGATTTTGTGAAAATAAAATTGCCACCTTTACCTTTTCTTTCAACCGTTACGTAACCCTTTTCAATCTTGATGGCTTTCATATCCTCTGCTGTCATTGGACGCTCTCTGCCACCCTTCAGCATATACAGCGTGCTCTTTCCAACCTTCAAATAAGGACGACGGATGAAAAAGATAACAGCCAGCATCAAATACAAACCGAATACAAGCCAGTCCATTCCCCGCATGCCAGTCTTAGTCAAAAAATAACTCATGAGCATGTACAAAACTGCAAGTCCAGCCAGCATGATTGGCACGGTAAAATTACGTCCACGGAAAATATCCATTGCAGAACCGGCACCACTAATGGTTTGAATACCTTGCTTTTTACGCGATTTATTCAAATGCGCTGTGTTTTTGCGAACTTTTCTTTCAAATGACCGGGCCATCTCTCAATTCCCTTCCCAAATATATTGCGTAAAAACAATTGCCACCAATCCTAATCTATATAGATACCAAAAATAGATACCTAAAAAAACGAAAAGCAAATTACGTGGGCTAAGCCGCTTCAGCAACATTAATGCGTCAGCCCACCATTTCCCTTCGATGTATCTTCGTCCACAATTTCAATCGTATCAAGTTGCTGCCGGAAATTACGGCGAATGTTATCCAAATAAATTTCCCGAAGATTGGCGCGCTCTGTTGTTTCCTCTTCCGTCAATCCTTCGGCTTTTGCTTTGCGAGCCAATTCATTGATGCGCTGTACCAAGCTGTCTATATCCAAATTCTGTCCCCTCCATATAAGCAAAGATATAATACACTTTGACATGTAGAAAAGAGCTTGTCAAGGTTCCCTCATTACGTTCCCTGACAAGCTCTAATCGTGACAGATCAGAAATGCGGAAGCTTTAAAACCTGGCCCGCCTGCACTCCCCGATCTTCCAGTCCGTTAATCCGAACAATTCCTTCTATATATACCCGTGTATCCATTCGTTCCGGTTTATGATTGGAGGCAATCTGCCACAATGTATCCCCATGTTGTACAATAAGTTTGGCCACCTCTTCATTCGAAACAGAAGGAGCCGCGAATACCGTCAGTACACCTGCACCCGCAATCCAGGCAACGATAACCAGAATAAGAAGTTTGGACAGGAGACTGTTGGAAATGGTCCGTACAAGCTGCGCCCTTCTCTCATTCCGGACATTTTGCATCTTTTCTAAATTCATTGGAAAAACACTTTGATATGTGCTATATTTCATCATTGGCTGCGTCCTCCAAACGTTTGTTCTTATGTTTTTTCACAATATAACACGAACATTTGTTTTGTTCAATAGAAAAGAGAACAAAAGTTCGTAATTATTTTTAGGGATTATTTAGAACTTATGTTTGTACGAACGGAGGTTCTATGCTATAATTTTCCCAAACGTTACTAAATGGGGTTGATACGGTATGTCTAAGATTTCAAGCCGCCAGCAGGCCATTCTTGAATTTATCCGAAATGAAGTGCGTCTAAAGGGTTATCCCCCTTCTGTACGCGAAATAGGTGAGGCTGTCGGATTGGCCTCCAGTTCTACGGTTCACGGTCATTTGGATCGTCTGGAGAAAAAGGGACTGATTCGTCGTGATCCAACGAAACCACGGGCTATCGAGTTACTCGGCCAAGACGAATCGGATAACAGCAACTTGATTAATTACTCTATTAGTCGTGTTCCGGTCGTCGGCAAAGTAACAGCCGGTCTGCCTATTACAGCAACAGAAAATATTGAAGATTACTTTCCTCTTCCCCAACATTTTGTTGGTGAGGATAAAATATTCATGTTATCTGTTGTAGGAGAAAGCATGATTGAGGCTGGTATTGCCAACGGAGACTATGTCATTGTACGTCAGCAGCAGACAGCCGATAACGGCGACATTGTCGTCGCCATGACGGACGAGGACGAAGCTACTGTTAAAACTTTTTACAAGGAAAAAGATCATATCCGACTTCAGCCGGAAAATCCGGCCTTTGAACCGCTTCGTCTGACGCACGTCAGTATTTTGGGCAAGGTTGTAGGACTCTTCCGGGACTTCCACTGATTTTTCATTTTTCAGCCTCGTTATTCTTTTCGCTACAACAAAACCGGCTGCCCATAGCAAGCCGGTTTTGTATTGATCTTATGTACATAGAATCTAACCTCACTACTATCCTTTTCCCTTTTGATAGCCCATGGATTAATCGGTATATATCTGCAATCTGCAATTACTGTTCTGCTTATTGGCGGATCAAAAATAACTTTGTAATTATTTTAGATAAATATGGTATATTAATATTTATAGTTTTATTAAGGAGAATTAAATGAAAAAAATTATAATTTCAGTGTTTATTGTGACTTTTATCGTAATAGGTTTTACAGCTCCAACAATGGATTATGTGTATGCTGAGGAGAATTCAACCAGAACAACCTTTGATCGCATTCATTACATACAAATAATTATCCATTTTAAATCATTGGGAAAGCAACTTGAAGCTGTACTTTCCGAAAGAAATAACTACCCAGAGGACAGTCCAAAATATAAAGAGCTTTCTGAACAAATGAATCACATTCTTGAGCAGGAAACATATTACCAGAAAAAACTTAAAGCCCTTTATAGTAAGTAATATACTTCTCCCCGTTTGTTATCTTCACTTTTTATCATTTTGCTCGTGCTGATCTGCTGTAACTTTTCCTACAACGTAAAGTTGGTAAGGATAAGGCAGGTAAGCACGAGTTTTTTTGCATTCCTTACCTTTATACTTTATTAGTTTCTGAATAACAGGGTCATAGGTAATAGCTTCTTTTTGGTTTTAATAGATTTATGCTGATACATTGTTAGTGCTACTGACATATGAATAAAGTAGACCTTAGCAAAGGAGATATGCAGATGATCAAAAATAGAGTCAAAACGTATAAGCATCGTATTGGTAAGAACAAATTTCTGGTCGTAAAAGTCTTTCAAGCCGCTGCTGCCGAAACAAGAAGCGGTAACGCACTAGCCACCAATGCATTGAACATCAAAATTTCCAAGCGCAACCGTAAGCGGAATCATAAACGCTTCTAAGATTCATCGTACCTTCTTTTCCTGTGAAGGGAGGTGATATCATGTGTAAAAAACATTTCAAACGTCATGTGAGAAGAAGAGGATTATCGATCCGTTCAAATCAAAGAGCCTTTGCGCGCGCTAGAGGTAATGCACTGGCTGTTAATCTGTTTAGCGTAAATGATAGACAACGCAGACGTTAAAGATCATTCTTAAGCGGGAAGGATTTCTTCCCGCTTTTTTTTGCGCCACGGTATACACCATCCCACAATACGATCAATGTGTTTCTCCTGCAAAGGTTAACTCATTCATCTCTTGGTACGAAGCAAAACAGGCCGGGTCAGGCACAGCATCTTATGCCATTGACAAGCATGTCAATAATAAAGGACCCTTTAGCAGCCGGAAGGACTTTATCATTTTCAACAGAATTTTAACATTTGAAGTAAGCGAATATTCATCCAGATAAATACGAAAGGAACCCCACTGGTATCGAATTCATCTCCATACGAATCTCACGAAAATCTCTGCAATAATATTGTTTCGTGGGGGCAATTTGGGGGCAAACCTCATGATATTGCTTAACTTCCCTCCCTGCTCCCCACATAATTAAAAATCCCTCAACGCTTAGAGCGTCAAGGGTTTTCACGTTTTAGTAAAGCGTCAGATATTGATCACATTCCCATTGATACACTTGTTCATGTCGTTTTCTTTGTTTAATGACCTTACCATAAAAAACCTCTCCCAAGTGTGTCATTAAAAAGTAGTTTTCTGACGAGTCTATATCCTGTATACTCTCCATGCAAACCTTAAAAGTATATTTGGGTATGGGGTGAAAAATGGCTGCATTCATTTCCCAAATCATTGCTGGAAAAAAGATGTTTTTTATGAGCATGCTATGAGTGCTTCCCCAATACCTAATGGCAACATGGAAGATCTACATGATTGACTGTTGCTTAGGCAAACGGAGGGAGAAAATCTCACATCTCCTTTTCTATAGTTAGGCATCAAACCTCTCATATATACTAAATCCCAAAAAACAGGGACATTAACAACATAAATTCAGGTGCTGAAGTGTTTCATATTTCGGTATTATAAGACAATTATTTCCGACAAAAAAAGCCACTATGTAGTAGCAGCTCCTGTAAATATTATATTTGGGTTCATAATCTCCAATTCCTTTATAACTTCGTTATAGCGATGATAAGCAATAGGGCATCGCTGTGACAGCTTAGCTATTTCACTCTCGAAGTAAGCGTCTTTGAAAATACCGTTCACAATTTTGACTTTTTCCACATTTAACGTTTTGCCTCTATCTACATTCAAAAATTTAAACCCGCTATTGTTAAGGAACGTTTCCCAATACTTTAGCGTCCCTGTCATATAGAAGATTTTATCGAACGTGTGAACCATGATTTGATTCCTCTTACGAACTCTAGATATATAGAGAACCTTATTTACTGGTATGTTTTCTCCACCACTAATAGCCTCGGGATCTGTTGCTACCGTTAGGTTTAACAATTTAATCACACCCCACTTATTTTAACAACTCTTCCGGTGGCTCGGGATTATGAATCCAGGATAAACTCGCTGTACTCACAGAAGCAACTGCGAGAGTAGTTAATAGAACAGCAACATTGTAGTACATACTAATCTTTAATTTTCTGAATTTAAGATTCTCCATTTCTTTACAACCTCCTCCTTATTAGTGTTAAGCTCTGAACAAAAAAACTAGCAGATACTACCGGTAAACCCAGCCACAAATTAAGGGCGATCAAGGCAACCCCACAAGCTTTTAACAACGGGTAGTACCGCTTTGGTATACGAGTCTTCCCCTCTATCCGAGACGGACCATATAGCAAGACTAGTATAGTACTTAATATCGACGTAACAACAATTAAATTGTGGTTCAGATTTGCGAAGGATAAAGCGGTAAGTAAAACTGTAGATACAATAATGCACACCATACTACTTTTTAAATGTATCCCACCTACAACTTGGCGTAATAATGAAAAAGATAACATTGCCAATATAGCTCCCTGCACCTGCCCTGTCAATAACGAAATCCCAATTGTTAACAAAATGATTGACGCTGTATTAATCACCACGGCTATTCCGTGCTTTAAAACATTTATAGAGGATGGATGATCTGGCACAACATTTTTTATATGTGTGGCAATATCAAGGGCGATGGAATCAAGGCTTTTTATAATACTCACGCTCCGTTTTTAACGCATAATACAGGAACATTCCAGATGCCAATGCTATAAATAATATACTTAATGGAAAGTTATTAAAATAAAACATAAAAGTACAGGCAGCTAATACTCCGATGATTAAAAAAATAACCAATACATGTTCCCATCTAAACCTTAGATTCTCGTAATCTGCTGCAAATCCAATGTTGAATTTATATAAAAACCACGATATAGCGAGTACCCATGCACTGGTTACTGCTTGCGCCAATGATCCCTCTGCTGAGGTCTGCATTTCTGTTGTTAATGTTCCAAAGAGCATCACTATAATTACCGCTTGGAATAACGTATACAAAAATGTGCCTGTAATGGAAATTATAGCAGACCAAATAACTGGAATATTTACAACAGTAGTTATAAGAAAAATGAACAATATAATGTTTATGGTTGGAGCAAAGAAAGATAAAGATGTTTCTTCTCTCAGAATGAAACTCTGTAAATTCATGATCAATCCAATAAATAATGCAGGCCATATATAATCCAAAGCCCTAAGTCTAAATATAGTTAACATTAAAACAAACGCCGCAAACGTTTCTATAGTTGAAAAAAGTAAGAACCGTATCGGCTCCCACATAACACATATCCCCTTCACGTAAATGGTAATAGATATCCTTTAATTCTATAGTTGTTACTTGTTAGAGGCAATCCAATTACTAATTTAATTGGAATTATTTATGTATTATGTGAGGTAATTATTTTTAATTTGCCGAAACGATATTCTCCAGCTTAATCCAGCTAAGTTCATCACCATGTCGTTGATCGGGCTAAATACGGTCACGGAGACCTCAATGCGACTGCTGTGACAAATCTCCCTGACAAAACCTATTATTTTTGAAATAGTGTAGATACACGAAACAGCGCGAAGTAAGGAGAACCTATGACAACGACAAGGAAGAATAAGAAATCTTCGCAGGAGCGATCAGCCTCAGTCTGTACCTGCATCAATCTGCGCCGTTCCTCGATGGCTGTTACGCGATTGTACGACCAGTATCTGGCCCCGAGCGGACTCAATATTGGCCAATTCTCGCTGCTCAAGCACTTAACTGCGCTAGGACCGGCAAGTGTAAGTGAATTGGCACTGGAGATGAGGCTCGACCGAACCACGATTGTGCGCAATTTGAAGGCGCTGGAGCATAGCGGGTATGTGGAGGATACATCTGCTGAGGGCAGTCGCAACCGCTGCCTTACTCTGACGGAGAGTGGAAGAACGATATATAACGACACAGCAGAGCTTTGGGAGGAGGCGCAGCATTTTTTGCAGGAGTCATTGGGAAACGGGGAACTGCAGATACTGACCGCACTCTTATCCAATATTGAAAATTTGGGTTTGTGATTAGCCGCCCTCTCATACATGAGGTGTTTTGCTCAATTCGTGCATATACACGAAAAAGATTGAAATGTTTATCGCGTATGAAGGCTAGAAATGTCTTTGGAATGCTATGATAGCGACCGTATTGCACTTGGGCATCGCCGGGCGGTCATCGGAGAAATACTGCCAGCTGTAGTAAGAGGTCAGTGATATACGTTAGCCCGCTACAAGGCTTCTGAAAGGAAGCTTTGCTGTGAACAAAAACCACGGAGAGGGATGTGGATAGGATGGTTGAATCCGTACCGGATATGAGAGAAATCATCACCGCCGAGATAAAGGCCTATGTGAGCGAAGACAAAGGCAATATATGTGAAGAACTGCAGATTCCTTATTACGAGGAGCCGATTATTCAATTTGCCAAGGCCGATGATCCTTTGTTTGAGGAGTACAAAAGAGTGGTGGGGCCCGACCACGCCACGCCGCAGGAAGCATTTGAACGTTCATTTGGAATGGGAAGTTTTGATGGAGGCACCGTTATCAGCGTTGTGCTGCCGATCAGCGAGACGATCCGCAAGGCTAATCGTGCGCAAAAAGATAGAGCCTCCAGGGAATGGGCGCTGCTGCGGACCTTCGGCGATGAATATTTTGTACAGTCTGCGAGGCAGCATTTGACGGGATACTTAACAGGCCTTGGTTACCGTGCGGTTGCCCCGCTGGATACGGATTGGTACAGCATCCATAGCGCCGCAGGAGGGCCGGTCTCTAACTGGTCGGAGCGCCACATTGCATATGCTGCGGGTCTCGGCACCTTCAGTATCAATGACGGATTCATCACCGAAAAAGGAATTGCCATCCGCCTGCTGTCCGTGGTGACCGATCTCAAGGTGCCGCCTGATACCAGAGCAACTTCAGCCACAGGCCATACCGGAAACTGCCTGCTGTGCAGCAAGGGCATCTGCGGCGTATGCATTACCCGCTGCCCTGTTCAGGCCATCAGCAAGGAGGGCGGACATGACAAAATCGCCTGCATGAAATTTGTGTATGGCCAGGCATCGCGGGACTTTGCGGTGCTAAACGGCGGTGAGGCCAAATCGGGTGCCGGCTGCGGACTGTGCCAGACCAAGGTGCCTTGCGAGAGCAGGAATCCGATGCGGACCGCCCGGTGAATATGGAAGCCTTGAGAACCGCCATTCTCAAGGTTTTTTAGTACAAAAAGATCATGCTAGTATTCCATCAGTCTTTAAATTGTGGATAAAGACGCTTTAACTTGATGCGGGCGTCGAGGTAGTAAACTGCCAAACGACTCCCTTTTGACTCTGATTGTGGGCCTGCTCCCAAACAGACAACTCGCTGGACAATTCCGCAATTGTTGGAACTCGACGTCTCTCCTGTTACTTTATTAACAACGTAAGGGGAACCCTGTCCTACTCAAAAAAACTCATACCAGTTAACCAACAGAGCCATTTACATCTACTCTAAATTCAAACTAACCCCTCATATATATTTTCCATTGACTTTGACTGACTCTGGTGAAAGCTTTTCTACAGTGCCTCCATAGTCTACAACCACTAACAACTCATCGCCCAACAGGACTTTCACCCTTACCTACCATTCACTTCGACATACCCACGCAGTACTACATCTCTAAGCTGGGGCAGAAATGAAATATGTACAGGAACGTTTGGGTCACGGTAGCATTCAAATAACTTCGGACATCTATGCAAATATATCTAAAAAAATAGAGATGAATAACATGGAGAAATATGAATCTTTTACTGAAAAGTTATTTCGATAATAAAAATTTTGGGGGCAATTTGGGGGCAATTATAAATCAACTTAATAAAATTCTTTACCTACCCCAAATTAAAAATCCCTCAACGCTTAGAGCGCCAAGGGATTCTATGTTTTAGTAAAGCGTCAGATATTGATCACGTTCCCATTGATGTACTTGGGTGCGATACATATCCCATTCAATTTCCTTAAGCTCGTAGAAGTAAGCCAACGCGTGGTCACCCAAAGCATCCGAGATAACTTCGCTTCGAATCAGCTCGGACAGAGCTTCCTTCAAGTCCGCAGGCAGGCTTGGAATACCCTCTTCAATCCGTTCTTCCTCAGACATAACATAGATGTTACGATCAATCGGAGCTGGCAAAGCCATTTGACGTTTGATGCCATCCAAACCGGCTCTCAGCATCACAGCCAGTGCCAGATAAGGGTTCGCAGCCGGGTCAGGATTACGAACTTCGACGCGGGTACTCAGACCACGAGATGCCGGAATTCGAATCATCGGACTACGATTACTGGCAGACCAGGCAACATAACAAGGAGCTTCATAACCCGGTACAAGACGTTTGTATGAATTCACCGTTGGATTCGTGATTGCTGCCATCGCACGTGCATGCTTGAGAATACCAGCCATATAATGGCGGGCTGTCTGGCTCAATCCGAGTTCGTCTGATTCATCATAAAATACGTTTTCATTTTCCTTGAATAACGATTGGTTACAGTGCATACCGGAGCCGTTCACGCCAAACAAAGGTTTTGGCATAAAGGTGGCGTGCAGACCGTGCTGACGTGCAATGGTTTTAACAACGAGCTTGAACGTTTGGATCTGATCGGCAGCTTTGACTGCATCTGCATATTTAAAGTCAATCTCATGCTGACCGGGTGCAACTTCATGATGGGACGCTTCAATTTCAAAGCCCATCTCTTCAAGCTTAAGAACAATTTCCCGACGGCAGTTTTCACCCAGATCCATCGGTGCCAAGTCAAAATATCCACCTTGGTCATTCAACTCTGTAGTCGGTTCGCCTTTTTCATCGGTTTTGAACAGAAAGAATTCAGGCTCAGGTCCGACATTCATCGAAGTATAGCCCATCTCTTCTGCTTCCTTAAGTACACGTTTCAAAATACCGCGCGGGTCTCCAGCAAAGGGGATTCCGTCCGGCTTATAAATATCGCAGATCAAACGAGCTACACGATCCGAGGTTACCCAAGGGAATACTACCCATGTATCCAGATCCGGGTATAAGTACATGTCAGATTCTTCAATGCGCACATAACCTTCAATGGAAGAACCGTCAAACATCATTTTGTTATCCAGCGCTTTTGGCAACTGGCTAACCGGAATTTCTACATTCTTGATCGTACCAAGCAAATCTGTAAACTGCAAACGAATAAAACGAACATTTTCTTCTTCGGCAATCCGAAGAATATCTTCTCTGGTATAACTCACACTAACCTCTCCCTTTCTGTAGCGACTATATACAAATTAGCTGTTCCGTAATTGTCTTAAATAAATGAGGTCTAGTCTTCAAGTAAAACGGTAGTATGCCAAAATGCAGGCTATACATTATCTCTTATTGAAAAAACGTGATAATTCACCTTGGATCAGGGATACCTGTCCTGGTCTTTTACCTGCCACAAGCTGTTGTTTCAGCAAGCGGTGAAGTTGGGTATCGGACATTTCACGGCGTTTGACTTCCGTATCTGCAGTAATAACCGTCGCTTCTTCCGATTCCTTGGTGACCGGATTCATGACTTGTTTAATTCCCGCAATGTTAACACCCTTCTCAATCAACGCCTTGATTTCAAGCAAACGCTCTACATCATTAAAAGAAAAAAGACGTTGGTTACCCGACGTACGGGCAGGAACTATCAAGTTATGCTGTTCATAATAACGAATCTGACGTGCTGACAAGTCCGTTAGCTTCATGACAATACCTATTGGAAATAAGGCCATGTTTCTGCGAATTTCGTCGCCCATTTGTCATCAACCTTCCAGTGATCTATTCTTCACCTTATTGTACATTTAGCTGATGCAAAGTGTCAATGATATGTTAGAAAAACTCACAATAATTTACGTTCTTTCATCGTTTGCAGGGCCATCAGCACTCCATATTTCACATGAGAGTATGTTAAGCCCCCTTGCATGTAACCAATATAGGGTTCACGAATCGGAGCATCTGCGGATAATTCCAGACTTCCTCCTTGTATAAAAGTGCCTGCGGCCATAATAACCGGATGCTCGTAGCCCGGCATATCCCACGGCTCCGGTACCACATGGCTATCCACGGCGGCGGCACGCTGAATTCCTTGAACAAAAGCAATTAAATGCTCAGGTCCGCTAAAAGAAATGGCCTGAATCAAATCAGTGCGCTCCTCATGCCAGGCAGGTTTTGTTTCAAAGCCCATTTCCTCAAAGACCGCAGCCGCAAATATACTTCCTTTAACTGCTTGACCAACCAATGTTGGGGCGAGGAATAAGCCCTGAAAGATGCCTCTCGTAGTACCTAACATAGCTCCTACCTCTCCACCGATTCCAGGCGCAGTTAAGCGGTAGGCCGCCAGTTCCACATACTCTTGTTTACCGCAAATATATCCTCCCGTTTCGGCAATGCCGCCGCCGGGATTTTTAATTAGTGAACCTGCCATCAAATCGACATCGACCTGAGTAGGCTCCAGCTTTTCGGTAAATTCACCATAGCAATTATCCACAAAGACAATAACGTCAGGTTTAATCGCCTTTACACGGGCTGTCATTTCCTCGATATCTGCCACACTAAAGGAAGCTCTCCAATCATAGCCACGTGAACGCTGGATACCGATCACCTTCGTATTGGCATGGATTGCAGCTTCCACCGCTGTCCAATCTACTTTACCTTCGGCTGTCAGTGCAGTTTCTCGATAAGTAATGCCAAAATCCTGCAATGACCCGGTCCCGTCGCCGGGCTTGCCAATCACTTTGTGAAGCGTGTCATACGGTTGCCCCGTAATATACAACAGTTCATCACCCGGACGCAGAACGCCGAATAAAGCAATTGAAATCGTATGCGTTCCCGAGGCAAAATGCGGGCGTACCAGTGCCGACTCGGCACCGAACACATCGGCGTAGACCTCTTCCAGTACCTCACGCCCCCGGTCATTGTACGCATATCCCGTAGACCCAGCAAAATGAAAATCGCTCACTTGCTTCCGCTGAAATGCCTGAATAACCTTCCACTGATTTGCATCTACAATATGATCTATACGCTGTAGCCGTTCCTGTATTTTACACTCTGCTGTTTCCTGAATATGTTGGATTTCTGGACTAAAAACTACCATTTTACCTTTCTAACCCTCTCTCTTACGCAGCCTTAGACTATTGATGTTATACTTCCGTTTGCTTTGAATGATCTGCATTATCATTGAATTGACCTAAAAACGTCATCAGATGTTAACCTTCTGTGAAGTCCTTAAGGGCATGACCATATTTTTCATACTCGCTTCGTTGAACTTCTACCTCATAAATGACATCATTGCCATCATACTCAGTCACAAGTACATCCCCGATCCGATAAAGAACCGATGTCAGGTCCCCACGTTCTGCCGGTATGCGGAATCTCAGCGTATCTCCGCTCAGATGCTCCTGTATCAGCTCACGAAGACGCAACAGATCACTTTCGTCAAATGAGCTAATTTTCAAATAGCCATCGCCGGAAGGTAGCATTTCCAGTTGCTCAGGAGTACAAGCGTCCTTTTTATTAAACAATACGATCTGAGGCTTGTCCGCAGCCCCCAGTTGCTGCAAAATCGTTTCCACGACTTTCATCTGTTCGTCACGCATATCCGAAGAAGCATCCACCACGTGTAAAATAAGATGCGCCTCATTCGCTTCCTCCAGAGTAGCGCGGAAAGAAGCAACCAAATCATGGGGCAGATTTTGAATAAAACCAACTGTATCTGTAAGAATAATCTCTTTGCCGCTCGGCAGTTCCATCGTTCTGGAGGTAGGGTCCAGTGTCGCAAACAGTTGGTTCTCAATATATACATCAGCCGCCGTCAGTTGCTTTAACAGCGTTGATTTACCCGCATTCGTGTAGCCGACAAGCGCCACCTGCACAATACCACTCTTTTGTCTGCGCTCTCTGTGCAAATAACGATGACGGGTCACTTCCTCCAACTGACGCTTCAAATCGCTGATACGATCACGGATGTGACGGCGATCTGTCTCCAGCTTGCTTTCACCGGGACCACGTGTTCCGATACCGCCGCCGAGTCGTGACAGATTTTTGCCGTGACCAGATAAACGGGGTAACAAATAGGACAACTGCGCCAGCTCAACCTGAATAATACCTTCCCGTGTTTTCGCACGCTGGGCAAAAATATCCAGAATGAGCTGCGTACGGTCGATAATTTTGAGATCCAGACTTTCTTCCAGATTACGCACCTGAGCCCCCGACAGCTCCTGATCAAAAATAGCCGTATTCGCGCCCAATTCCTCGGCAGCCGCACGCAGTTCTTCTACCTTACCTTTGCCGATAAACCATTTGGAATCCTTTACTTCCTTGTTCTGGGTCAAAACGCTAAGCACTTCAACACCAGCCGTCTCAGCCAGCTTCACAAGTTCATTCAGAGAGTATTCTGTATTGATGCCAGAACGCTTGACTTCATCCGTAATCAGACTGACCAGTACCGCCTTATCCTGCATTTCGGTTTGTGTATCATAAGTGGAGTTCGCCATATTGTTTGCTCCTTTATTTTCCATGTTAACTCTCGCACAGAGACCGACCTGATATTCAGGCCGGCCCCCGTTTGATGTTATACAATTCGATGTGGTTCAGATTTCTATTATCGCCTATCTTTTGTCCATTTTCAAATCCTCAGGACGCAGCGTCATCAGTTCCTGCTTTCCCGGCTGCCCGCTCCTGTATTGATTGAGCAACCGGACAGCCTGATGCCGAATCGCTTTTTCGATTACATTGCGGACATAACGCGCGTTGCTGAATGCATGAAGACTGTCGTTGCGTTCATTCAACAGATGCTCTTTCATTTTGAGTATGGACTGGGGCATGAGAATATAATCCCGTTCTTTGGCCATCATTTCGGAAATTTGGATAAGCTGATCCACGGTATAGTCCGGAAAATCAAGCTGGATGGGAAAACGGGAAGGCAAGCCTGGATTTGTACGCAAAAAGAAGTCCATCTCACCCGAGTATCCGGCAAGGATCAAAATAAATTGATTTTTCTGATCTTCCATGGATTTTACTAAGGTATCAATAGCTTCCTTTCCAAAATCCTTTTCCCCTCCCCGCGCCAAACTGTATGCCTCATCAATAAACAGCACTCCACCCAGAGACTTCTTGACCAGATCCCGCGTTTTTTGCGCTGTATGCCCAATATACTCGCCTACCAAATCAGCCCTTTCCACCTCAATCAGATGGCCTTTGCTCAGTACCCCCATTTTTTGCAGCATTTTAGCGATAATGCGGGCTACCGTTGTTTTCCCCGTACCCGGGTTCCCTTTGAAAATCATGTGGTATACGTGCGCATTACTCAACAGTCCCGCATCAGTACGCATATGGGCAATTTGCAAAAATGCATATACTTCAAATACCAGTTCTTTGATGTTATCCAGACCGACGAGATGATCGAGTTCCTTCTGAATTTCCTGATAGAGACTAAGATACTGCGGTAACGCCTGCGACTTGGTCGAAGTTGCTGCATCCGTCTCGTCAACATTTACCGAAGCTATCGGCTCCGGGCTACGCAGCACGACATTGATTTGCCTGGAAGGTCTCTCCTCCGTCCGCTTGCCCGCGGCGATTCCCCGTCCGTTCATGCATCCATCACCTCAACATTTCTTCAGGCACAGCTTACCCTACTAATGTATTCGGTCCGGCATGTCCTTATTAGCACAAAAGCGACGAAAGCTCACGCAGAAGCATTTTGTATATGGAGATGAGACCTTTATGGAAAAACGATGTACATTTCAGGACATCCAAGTTTGGGCACCAAGCCACCACCGTTGCAGCGTCCATTTGGTGTAAGCCAGCACCTCTCTTGACTGGTGAAGCGGCATATTCAGCACTTTGGATTCCGCCAGAGCCATCTGGGGATGATCTAAATTCAAAAATCGGGCAATCTCCAGCGCCCGTGGACCATGATAGCTATGTGTAATAATCACGGTTGAGGTCCAACCATACTTCTTCATGATACGCTGGCTATATAACAGGTTTTCGTAGGTGCTAGTTGCATGATTTTCCAACACAATATGCTGCGCTGGAACACCTCTGTCGACCAAATAGCGTTGCATCCCCTCAGCTTCCGTATAGGGGTAAGTTGGTTTGTCCAATCCCCCGCTTACAATCAGATGCTTCACTGTCCCGTTGCGGTATAGCTGCAAGGCTTCGTTCAACCTCTCCTTCAGCCCAGGACTTGGCTCTGCTCCCCACATGGACGCCCCAAGTACAATACCTACCTGCGCCTGCTGAAGCGGAGTGGTAGAGGCTGCGTTATTCATATTCCAAAATCGAATACCCGCCCATACCAAACCGATTATAAAGATGAACAGCAGACAAATCATAAGACGTTTGGCTACTGTAAACTTTTTCTTCGGGCGGCTCAGCCTGCTTTTTAATTCAGATTCTTTTCGCCCAGTGCTTCTCATCCACTGCAAAACCTTCACCGATCCCTCTTAAAATCACCATTGTGAAACCATTCTTCCCGGTGTTTCAGCGACATTTTAAAATAGGGGAATGTATGGGCATCTATTCGTCGTAAAACGTCAGCCGCCGTACGATTAGACAATTCTGCCTCCTGTGCCGAGATATGCCCGCGCTGTAACGCATCCTCTAGCTCATCCTCGTCCACCAAAAAGATTTCGCCATTTTTAAGTACCACCACATCCAAATACAAATCGTCAAACCAGGGAACTCCCTGATCGGTCACACCCTGATTACGGCAGGTATCAATATACCATTCCACAATCTGCTCCCGATTGTCGAACATAGCAGTCACAACATAATGCTCACCCTTCGGGTAATATTGCAACCAGGAATAACCTTTATCCGCTATGCAAAACGTATGACCGCCGTAGCTTTTCCATAACGGCTCCTTGAGACTCAAAATGGTATACAAGGTCACATATCCTGTAAACACGTCACTTTCCACATACCGGCAAGCAAACTTGCGGTTCGTTATTCTGCGCCAGTTGGCCCGGTCTCCGAATTTGCGCTTCATAAATGATGTTCCTCTCCAACATTGGTAAAACCAGCTTACCATATTTAAACTGTACACTCAAAAATAGCACTCTTCATCACAGCAAAAAAGGTATTCTCAGACCATGAAATGGTCCGAAAATACCTTTGGTTTGAGACAAATTCAACTTGCATACAACATATGCCTTCTAATTCCGATTGCGATGTCCACGATTGGAGTTCGGCTGACCGTTGGAATTGGTTTCCTGACTTCCATCCGTTGTGGTTCCTGTGGTAGGTGAATCCGTGTTATCTGGATTCACCGTTGTATCACTATTGAAGGTACCTGCATCCGGTGTTGTTGTCTGGCCATTCCCCTGACTCGGGTCACTTCCGGTGCCAGAGCTGCCAGTATTATTGCCTGTACCGCTAGTGTCTCCAGGAGTCGTCGGAACCTGTCCCGGGCTGGTACCATTATCGGTACCTCCAGGGAATGTATTCCCCTGATCGGTGCCGTTCTGACCATCTGTAGTCCCGCTGTTATCCGGTAATGTTCCATTCTGATTCGGATCGGTTTCCTGCTGAGGATCTACCGGAGTGGTCTCTGCCGGAATTTCCACACGGATTGTATTCGATGGACCAGATTCCTTACCATCCGCTCCATAAGCCGTTACATAATAATCATACTTGGCTCCGGCTAATGGAGATGTATCTTCACCACTCGTGCCTTTCATCGCCTCCATAATCGCCGTAAAGCCCCCTTCGGAAGCCTCCTTGCGATACACACGGTATTGCATATTATCTCCCGCTGCGGCATTCCAGGACAGCGATACAATTTGGGTGTCCTGACTA
Source organism: Paenibacillus sp. 23TSA30-6 (assembly GCF_014858585.1). Lineage (NCBI taxonomy): Bacteria > Bacillati > Bacillota > Bacilli > Caryophanales > Paenibacillaceae > Paenibacillus > Paenibacillus sp. 23TSA30-6. Next base: position 195,660 of record NZ_SLTL01000006.1, read on the forward strand.
TAAGACCCGCTCAGTCCGCTTGGAGCGGTAACCTGAACTGGCTCATCTGGCTTCTGCTCAACTGGCGGTTCATATCCCTTCGGCTGGCTGAATTGCGTAACCGGGTGCCCCTTGAGGGCTTCACCCATGACCCTTCCGAAAAAGGCTGCCGACTGCCCACTGTAGTTTCTCAGCATATGCTTGCTGTCCGGCTTGTCATAGCCCATCCATACCGCACCAGTATATTCCGGCGTATAACCGACAAACCAGATATCACGGTTGCCACTGTTACCGCTGATTCCACTCTGGGTTGTACCCGTTTTACCGGCTACAGGCCAATCAATACGGGCTTTACGACCAGTACCGCTATTGACGACATTTTGCATCATCTGCGTCATTTCATAAGCTGTTTTCTCGCTCATTACGGTTTTAAACTCTTCTTTGTGAGTGTAAACCGTTTTGTCATCACTATCATTAATTTGCTTGATAGAATAAGCCTTTTGGAACTGTCCGTTATTGGCAAAAGAGCTGTACGCCTGTGCCATTTCAAGGGTATTCGTTCCTTTGCTTAATCCACCCAAAGCGATAGCGAGCGAGTGATCATTTTTGTCCATCGGAATTCCTACGCTCTCCGCGAATTGAACTCCTTTTTCCACACCAATTTGGTTCAGCAGCCATACTGGCGGGATATTTTCAGACTTGGTAATCGCATCAGTCATACTGATGGTCGAAGAGTAACCGTGCAAGTTTTTCGGGCTGTACCCGTTAAAACTCTGTCGCTCATTACTCAAAGGTGTATCCATTGTAAATTTGCCAGATTCGAGAGCCGGCGCATACGCCGCAATAGGTTTAAAGGCCGAGCCTGGCTGTCTACGGCTTTGTGTTGCGCGGTTAAAGGTTCCCTTTTTGTAATCCCGTCCGGGTGCCATCGCGGCAATTCCGCCCGTCTGGTTGTTAATGATGACCATGGAACCCTGAACAGGCTGATCGTCCGGACTTTTTTCGAACATATCATCATCTGCCATCGCCTGATCCAACGCATTTTGGGCCTGAGCATCCATCGTCGTATGAATTTTATATCCACCAACGATCAAGTCGTCTCCGCTGACTTCCGGCAGGGCTTCCTCCGCCTCATTCATCACATATTCCATAAAATTCTGATACTTTTGAACTTTTTCCGGCTGCTTGTAATCATAATCTACAGCCTTGGCCTCTTCCATTTCCTGCTTGCCGATCATTCCCTGCTCGAACATCAACTGGAGAACCACTGCACGTCGTTCCTTTGAGTTTTCCGGATTACTAATTGGATTATATTTGGAAGGCCCTTTTGGAATAGCTGCCAATGTAGCGATCTGCCATAACTTTAATTTATTTAAGTCTGACACTCCAAAATAGCCTTCCGACGCCGCTTTGATACCGGAGTAAGAACGTCCAAACCAAATACGGTTCAGATAAAGCGTAATAATTTGTTCTTTATTCAAATTCCGCTCCAGGGCCATCGCAATGGATACTTCGGTCGCTTTACGGAAAAAGGTCTTGTCACGCGTCAAAAACAGGTTTTTCGCCAACTGCTGGGTCAGCGTACTGCCGCCCTCAACTGCCGAACGGGCTACGATGTCCTTAACAGCCGCCCGGCCAATGGACCAAATATCGACACCCTGATGCTCATAAAACCGTTTATCCTCAGTTGCCACAAAGGCCTTTTTCAGCAGGTCTGGTATTTCTTCACTTGTGACAGGATCACTTTTTTGTACGGATAGCTCACCCATAAGCACGCCGTTGCGATCGTAAACCTTCGATGTCTCATTCACTGTAATTTTGTCTTGATTGGCCTTATAGATTTTTTCACCATTAACCATGACAAACAAATATCCACCAAGCGCGCAAAATATGGCTAACGCCGCCGTAATAAACAGTGTCCATCCAATTTGCTTACCTGTAATTTTCTTTTTCTTGCCCTTCGGCTTCTCTTTAGGTGTGTTTCTATTGCGATTGCCGGATCTGGACAATGAATCGTTTGGCATTCCCCTGACTCCCTTTCGCGAATAATCATATGTTGCCGAAAGTATATATAGCTTGCTGTCGGCAGCATGAAAGCAAACGGAATGAAAAGAACAACCCTGTTCAGGTTGCTCCCGGTCACATTCCTATACGGTTAGACGAGACGGACGCTTGAAAAGTTTCATCAACCCGGGCGACCGTCAGGCCGTAATCAGTTATCGCTTGCGTTATCTTGTTGCTGCACAAGCGACACATTGCGCTGCGGTGTAAAAGTGGAAATAGCATGCTTGTAGATCAACTGTTGCTTTCCATCCGAGTCGATAACAATTGTGAAGTTGTCAAATGCTTTAATCGTTCCCCGCACCTGAAATCCATTGATCAGGTACACCGTTACCGGTATAGAATCCTTGCGCAATTGATTCAGAAACGTATCTTGGATATTAATGGACTTGTTCATTTTAGCCGTACCCCCAATAATCATTTGGATTGTTTTGAAGTATATTCAAGGTCTGTCCGGAACTTTCCTGCTATAATTTCGTGTATTCGGGCTGCATGAGCAGAAAAATTTCCGAAATCGGTGACATCTACCCACTGGATATCTTTCATATGGCGAAACCACGAGAGCTGCCGCTTCGCAAAATGACGCGTATCCCGTTTTAGCCAAGTCACCGCCTCTTCCAAAGACACCTCTCCTCGCAGGTAGGAGGATATCTCTTTATAGCCTAGACCTTGCATGGAGATGGCATCGCTTCGCACTCCCCGTTCCATTAAGGAGGTTACCTCAGCAACAAGCCCTTGATCGAGCATCCCGTCAATTCGGTCTTCAATACGTTTATATAGCATTTGCCTATCCATTGTCAAACCTACGATGCATAGCTGATAAGGAGATTCCTTTTTTTGATTGGCCAATTGCGAGCTAAGAGTCGTTCCGCTAACATGATAAATTTCCAATGCTCGAACGACTCGGCGACGATCGTTGGGATGCAGACGACGTGCACTTTCGGGATCAACCGCCTGTAGTCGCGCATGAAGCGCCTCGGCTCCAAATTTCTCGGCATAATCAAGCTGTTCCTGACGAAAAGCTTCATCAGCTCCAACCTCGGAAAACTGGTATTCATAGCAGACAGACTCCACATACAAACCAGTCCCACCTACGATAAACGGTAGTTTTCCTCTGGCATGAATATCCGGTATAAGGCGACGGCAATCTTCCTGAAATGCAGCTACCGAATATGGGTATTCCGGCTCATGAATATCAATCAAATGGTGCTTAATTCCTTCCATTTCCTGTTCGGAAATTTTGGCAGTTCCAATATCCATATGACGATACACCTGCATGGAATCTCCGGAAATAATTTCCCCGTCAAATTGCCGTGCCATCTCGATGCTTAATTTTGTCTTGCCGACCGCTGTCGGGCCAACAAGAACAAGTAGTTTAGATGCCGCTGTCAATATCAATCACTCCGTACACTGTTTTCGTTGTGCCCCGTTGCTCCACACGGAAGCCGAGGCGGGCAAATTCCCCGCTGCCCCGTTTTTCCTTCAATACAATTGTTTTCCTTGCAATCCGTTTTGCCTGAGCAATACTTTCCTCATCCAGCGCATCCGGGTTAGCCAACCCTCTCAATGGACCGATGGCACTGGAATCGAGCAACGGATCACGGAACATCGGGTCAAAATAGATAATATCCACACTGCGATCCGGCAAGCTCCGCAAATAGTCCAAATGATGACCAAAACGAACATCAATGCCGGAAAATGCCGCATCTACCGCTGCGTTACCGGAACGGTAATGCCTCATTCCATCCTTGATTAAAGCATAGACAAGAAAAGAACTTTCCACCGCAACTACTTGTCCAGAGCTTCCTGTTCCAATTGCAAACAGGAGGGAATCCGTTCCGAGTCCTGCGGTGCAATCCAGCACGGTGTCCCCCGGAACGAGCCGAGCGGCGGTCAACATCGGATCAGGCTCCCCTTTCAACACCCGCTTGGCGCGGATGAAGCCCATACTTGGGTGAAAAGTCATCGGTGGTTGTTCCGGACTAATCAGCCTCACCCCGCCCTGCACTAGCACCAGCGCCTGACGAACTTTATGAGCAGCAGTCAGCCTTGCTACCGATATACCACGACGGGGGGCATACAACACCCCCAGCTCGGCTGCAAGCATTTCCGCCCGCTGCACAACCTCAGCCGAGGGAGAATCCCCCGTCGTCACCAGTAAATCGGCTTGTTCCTTCCGAAGCCTTGCCTGCCTTTCTTCTTCACGGTTTTCCCGATCCTGCAACATATATAAACTCCCTTACATTACTCTTTTAAACAGCTTCTCCAAATCATATGTGGAAAAGGATACAACGATAGGTCGCCCATGCGGGCAGGTGTACGGCTGTCTACATGCCGCCAAACGCTCCAGCAATACGACAGCCTGTCGGTCGGTCAGCTTCTGGTTCGCTTTAATCGAAGCCCGACAGGAGCACATGATCGAGGCTGCCTCCCGTAGCTTAGCAAGATCAATTGCTTTTTCATCCAGTACCCATCCTGCCATTTCCTCAATAACATCCGCTTCTTCTCCTTGAGGAAGCCAGTAAGGATAAGAGCTAACCCGGAAGGTTTGACCACCAAAATGCTCCAAATACACTCCGGCCTGCTCAAACCAGTGTAGCCTTGTTTTCAGCTTTTCCGTCTCTGAAGGCGTAAACTCTAATGTAATCGGCAGCAGTAGCTCCTGCGATACGGCCTCGGGATTTCCAAATTTCTCATAATAAAATTCGTAGTTAACCCGTTCATGCGCTGCATGCTGGTCAATTAAATACAGCCCCTGATCGTTCTGCGCAATCAAATAGGTTCCATGGTGCTGACCGATCAAATTTAGCTCAGGAAAAGCGGGCAGTTCGGGAGCCTCACCCGATACCACCGCCAACTGCTCTGCATTCAGTCGTGACTGACGTGGCTTCTGATCCGTGAAATAGCGGGAATCCACAGCGTTTCCTGCACCCGGTGAAGCAGAAGGCCGATAAGCCACAGAAGCTGCCGCTTCCTGTACTCCGCCGCTGTACAAGGAAGATGAGCCTGATACGGCTCTACTTCCTAGTATTTCTTGAGTATCGGGCGTCTGCCCGGCAGCACCATCAGGCAATGGAGCGCTCCCTCTAACGCCATTTCCATCGTTTCCATCCACAAAATCTGCATCTAACTCTTCGTCACTGACACGTTGCCCAGAAGGCGGATTCACCCGACCACTGACAGGGAGCCTCTCCCTATCTTGATGTTGCTCACGATCCGCCCCATGCCCACGGTTCTCCTCATTTCCATCCAGCCGAATAGATTGGCGAGGGTCACGGCTCTCTGGGTAAGCTCCGGTAAGCGGCTGCGCCTCCACTCGGCTCTCGGCAGCAGAAGAATTTCCTTCCATACCGTTTCCCTTCGAGAAATGAAACTGCTCCTGCACAAACGAGCCGCTATCCTTGCCGCCGATTTCGCGCTTGACTGCCTTCGGAATCAGCACCTGCTGTCCTAGAACAGCTTTTACCGAATCCTCAATCAACTGAAACAGCTCTGCTTCTTTGCTGAAACGCACCTCCAGCTTGGCGGGATGAACGTTAACATCCACCAGTGAAGGATGCATCTCCAACTGGATCACAGCCAGTGGAAAACGATTGATCGGCAGCAGCGTATGATACGCCTTAAGCAACGCCTGATTCAGCCCATAGCTGCGCACAAAGCGCCCGTTCACCACCGTCGAGATGGCGTTTCGATTCGATCTGGTCCACTCCGGGCGGCTGACATAGCCGCTAATACGGTAATCGAGACTTTCTCCTTCCAGCAGCAGCATGGATTTGGCCGCAGAAGTTCCGTAAACAGCAGCAATCACCTGAAGCAAATCACCATTACCCAGCGTTTGAAGCAGTGTATTCCCGTTATGTCGTAAAGTGAAGGCAACTTCCGGGTGCGAAAGCGCCATTCGGTAAAGCACATCCGAAATGTGCCCCAGCTCCGTCTGGATCGTTTTCATATATTTCAGTCTTGCAGGTGTATTATAAAACAGCTCCCGGACGGTAAAATCCGTCCCTTGCCGGGCGGCTGCATCCTCGTGCAGTACCAGCTTGCCGCCCTCAATAATCAATTTGCGGGCACGTCCGTCATCTGCGGCTGCTGTGAGCAGCTCCACTTTCGATACAGCCGCAATACTCGGCAGCGCTTCTCCACGGAAGCCCAGGCTCGTGATCTGGAACAGATCGCGTCCATGTCCGATTTTGCTTGTCGCATGCCGATAGAACGCCGTTTCCACATCTTCAGGCTCAATGCCACTGCCATTATCCGTCACCCGGATGCTTTGCAGCCCGCCTTCTTCCACCCATACATCTACGCGCGTACCGCCCGCATCAATCGCATTTTCCACCAGTTCCTTCACGACGGAGGCTGGACGTTCCACAACCTCACCGGCAGCAATCTGGTTGGCAATATGCTCATCCAGTACCCGAATTTTAGACATCCTTTTAACCTCCCCCTGACCTCAAAGTGTGATGAAAAACTGGAAATATCATATCGTGAACTACAGGCCGTTAGCCTTGTTTTTCAGTTCATTTAACAACTGCATCGCCTGCAAAGGTGTCATGTTCATGACATCGGCGTTTTTCACCTTGCGTAAAATCTGGCGCACAATCGGATTAACCTCGGCCGTCTCTAGCTGCGGCTTGGCAGGAGCAAGCTCTTGCTCTCCGAAAATGGACAGTTGTACGACTCCGGTAGCCGTATGGTCCAGCACACTGGAGTCTTCCACAGCCTGCTGAGTGTCTTCTTTTACAACGGTGGCTTGCTGTGACACAAATGGAGCCTGCAATGCAGCTTCTCTTACAACGTTTTCCCTCGCTGCTGCAACAACCTCGGTGCCTGCCGTTACTTGGGAAGCTGCGTGCTCAAAGCCGTGCAACAGCCCGTTCGCGCGTTCAATGATATTATCCGGCAAACCTGCAAGACGGGCACAATAAATACCGTAACTGCTACTGGCCGCACCCGGTATGAGCTTGCGCAGGAAATTCACCTTGTCGCCGCTTTCCTGTACTGCCATAGAGTAATTCCGCAGCGAGGACAGGCTTTGCTCCAAATGAGCCAGCTCATGAAAATGCGTAGACACCAGCGCCTTACAGCCGATCGTATCATGCACAAACTCGATGACCGCCTGCGCAATCGCCATCCCTTCACTGGTGGACGTACCGCGTCCCAACTCGTCAATAATGATGAGGCTTCGCGGAGTCGCCTTGTCTGTCATGACCTGAATATCAGCCATTTCCACCATGAACGTACTCTGTCCACCGATCAGATCATCCGCTGCACCGATGCGCGTAAAAATGCGATCCAGCATCGGCACTTTGGCATGTGCAGCCGGAACGAAGCAGCCGATCTGCGCCATGATTGCGATAAGCGCGACCTGACGCATATACGTGCTTTTCCCGGCCATATTCGGACCGGTGATCAGCAAAATATGCGCATCTTTTTCTTCCAGTGCCGTACCATTGGCGATAAAGCTGCCATCCTTCATCACGGCTTCCACAACGGGATGCCGCCCCTGCTCCACTACGAAATCATATCCCGTGGTCAGTTCAGGCTTGACGAAGCCACGCTCTGCGCTGACCGATGCCAGTGACTGGTACACGTCAATTTCAGCCACCCGCTCTGCCAGCTTTTGCAGACGTGGAATTTCAGTATTTAGTTTACTGCGAAGCTCGGAGAAGAGAGAGTACTCCAGGTCCACCATCTTATCCTCGGCTTCCAAAATCAGAGATTCCTTTTCCTTCAGCTCCGGTGTAATATAACGTTCCGCATTCGCCAGCGTTTGCTTGCGTTCATATCGTCCTTCCGGCAATGAAGCCAGATTGGATTTGGTTACCTCGATATAATAGCCAAATACTTTGTTGTACCCGATTTTGAGCGACCGAATGCCAGTCGCTACACGTTCCTTGGCCTCCAGCTCGGCGATCCAGCGCTTGCCGTTCACACTAGCTTCCCGTAGCTCGTCCAGACGCTGATGGTAGCCTTCCTTAATGAGGCCGCCGTCCCTTACGGAAATAGGCGGCTCATCCGCCACGGCTTCCTCAATCAACGCGCACAAGTCTGTACAGCTATCCAGCGTTTGGGCAATTCGGCGCAGTGTCTCCGATTCCGATTCTGCGCATAACTCACGCAAAGCCGGAATCCGGGTCAATGACAGCTTGAGTGCAATCAGGTCGCGTGCATTGGCGCTGCCAAAGGCAATTCGCCCAACCAAGCGCTCCAGATCGTAAATTTCCTTGAGCTGTGCACGCACATCCTCCCGAAAAATAAACTGATGGTACAGCTTGTCCACCGCTTCCAGCCGTTCCTCGATCAGATTACTGCTAAGCAGCGGCTTGTCGATCCAGCGTCGCAGCAACCGCGCTCCCATCGACGTCTCCGTCCGATCCAGCAGCCACAGCAACGAGCCCTTCTTGGAGCGCTCACGAACCGTCTCCACCAGTTCCAGATTACGGCGGGTAAATGGATCAAGAATCATAAAATGGTTCGGCTCATAAGCAGAAATCTGTGTCAACTGGCCTAACGATCTTTTTTGCGTTTCATTCAAATAAGCAATCAAACGCGATACACAATGCCTACGTTCCTCGTTGAGTCTGGCCCACGTTGCTTCACCAAATTGACCACGCACAAGATCATCCTTAGACTTGTCCCAGGCTGTGTATACAACACGCCGTCCTACGGGTGACATTCGGGAGGTCACAAAATCGAGCAGATGACCGTCCCCCAGCATCTCTGATGGCTCATAAATATTAATTTCATCCAATAGCCATTCCTTCGAATCCGGTACAGAGGTCACATACAGCTCACCTGTGGACAAATCGCAAGCCGCCAGTGCCAGCATCCCGTCCGTCTCGGTGACACATACCATGTAGTTGTTGGATTTGTCACCCAGCACCTTGCCTTCCATTACCGTACCCGGAGTGACGACACGGACAATATCTCGCCGTACCATCCCTTTCGTAACCGAGGCATCCTCCATCTGTTCGCAAATGGCAACTTTATAGCCCTTTTCTATAAGGCGCTGTATGTAATTTTCCGCCGAATGATAAGGCACGCCGCACATCGGAATTTTTTCCGTGCCGCCACCCTCACGTCCGGTAAGTGTAATCTCCAGCTCCTTAGATGCAAGAATCGCATCATCAAAAAACATCTCGTAAAAATCCCCCAGGCGGAAAAACAAAAACGCATCCTGCGCCTGATCTTTTATCGATAAATATTGCTCAATCATTGGTGTATATTTGGCCATACCTTTTACTAACCCCCATACATTGTTCCGTTTAAACTTACATTACCTTTCATTATAGCAAAAATGACAGTCGATAACATGAAAGCATCGCAGACAACGTCACACATTTTACGAAAGCTTCCAGAACGGACGCAAATCCCGCGATTCATCCCATTGTTTTCCCTGACGCAGGCTGTCCAGCAATGGACCGACATAAGCTTTATATTGCGGATATACATCCAGTGAAACAATATCCAAAATAAGAGGTTCCATATACTCCCCCAGCACGATCCGATTTCCTTCATAAAACGCTCTATGAGCCTCTTCCTCATCCAGCGGCCTGCGCTGCAAACGCGGATATTGAGACGCGATGAGAAATGCCATTCCAATCACGCCTTTCGCGAGCTGTGGCGAAACGAGAAAGCTGGGTAGTGTACGGTATTCAAAACCTCCATACGGTTGGCGGCGAAAATCGCCCAAATTGCCGTAATGCGGTCTGCGCCGAGCTGCTCGTTTATCTTCTAACAACGCCAAAGGCAGCGCTAAATAATTGTCCAGCGCACGCAACAGTGCCCCGTTCAGCGGAATTCCGCTAAAATGCAGATGCCCTCCCAGCGGAAAACCCGACTGCGGCATCCCGCCCGCTTGCCAAATCAGCGTACGGTCGGCAATGCGTCGGGCTGCCGCCGCAAAGGCATGGCGTAAATGTGTCAGTAAAAGGGCCGGATCGCCACTTGGCGTGGGTCGAAGCTCAGCGACCGGGTACAATGTCCGCCCCCGGCGCGTAACCGCATCGCATCCTGCCACGCCAAGGCGGCCCAAATATCGTGAAGCCGGTACGACCCGTCCTTCCGGCATGCGGACCAGCACAAATTCAGGGTCCATCCCGATTAGCAGCTGCTTATCCCCTTGTGCTGCTGGAGGGTCTTGTTCTTCACGAGCTGCGGCTTCATATAGCGTGTCTAGGCGTCTACCATTTAGCCATGGCTGCGCCACGACTTCACGTACCTGACAACTGCGCTCGCCCAGCAGTGTCAGCGCCACTTCACCGCTGTCGAGGCCGAGTGTGTACAAAGTACGCACAGCCAATCGCTCCATTCTGATGGACAGTTGAGAGCTGCTATCCAGCGCAGTCGGATCATAAGCGCGGACTTTGGAGTGTCCTTCAATTGTGCGTCTTCGAATTTCCAGCATTCGCAGTTGATGGATTTGCACTGCATAGCCTACCGCAAAATCTGCTGCGTTGTCGTCAATCCAGCGAACCGATATGCCGGAACGTTCCAGCCTGCGCTGCTTTTCATCATCCGGCATCTGTCTGAAGCGTCTGAGCGCCTGTCCCGCCTGCTGCATCATCTTACCCCTCCCTACCAGATTACGGACGACTGGAAAATTCCCCTTCCCTATAACAAGAAAAAGGAGGGCCTTTGCTCCCTGCGCAGTCTCAGCCGGCGCAAAGAGTAAAGCGGCCCTCTTTTTGGTTACTTCCGTCAGAGCTCGTCGTCGATGAGGTCGGGGTCGAGCTCCTCATAGTCCCCTTCTTCCGCTCCAAAATCATAGTCCTTGTCAAAATCGTCACTGCTTCCATTCGGGAATACTTCTACAACAATCTTCGTTTCCGCCACCAGCTCCACCGCAAATTCCCGCTCGACCCGGATAATTACGCTGCCGCCCCCTGAAGACACACTGGCCTCAACGCAGCTTGGCTCCTGTGTCGCCTCGGCGGATACTTCCACTGTAGACGCCCGGTGTTTCGGATCAAGATACGAGAGCGGCACATTTTCCACATACGACACCGTTTCCTTAGCCACATCGGTCTGCGAGTTTTTATCGTATGAATACCAGATATTGATATCATACGTCCCCACCACCTCAATGCCGTCTCCAGCCGCCACAGCCTCATACTGGTGGTTAATAATCCACGCCCCCAAAATGCTGGTCGGATTATTAGGCGGAGTTACGGTATGGGTTACGGTAGAGAATTTGCGACCTTTACCGCAGATCGCTTTTGTAATAATCTCTCTACGATTTTTATGACTCAATGCCATTCTTGAACCTCCTCCATACAATCAATCATTCCATACATATGTATGCAGGAAGTAGGCGAATGTTGAGTGAATAGGCGAAAAGGAAAAAATATTATTTGTATAAGCTTATGCTCTAACGGCTTGAACTCATGCACGCCATTGTGTTACATGCTGCTCGACAATCCGTAAAAATTCGCTGAGCGCCGGGGATTTCCACTTTTTCGTGTGATAGGCGACCTGGGTAGCCACCTGCTGTTCGCTGTCATCCCAGCTTAAACGCGCCATCTTCCCTTCACGCAATTCATTTTGCACCGTAACCAGCGGAAGCAGCGCAACGCCCAATCCGGCCATGACACATTGCTTGATCGCTTCAATACTCCAAAACTCCAGACTCGGGTCTGCAAAAATACCGTGTCTATTCAAATATTGCTCAAAAAGGATACGATAGGTGCAGCCCGCCTCTGTGTGCAAAATGGTTTCGTCCTTTAAGTCAACGGGCTCCACGTTATTATAGGAAACTAATGGATGACCCAGTGGCGCGACCAATGCCATCGGCTCGTGAATGAGTGTAGTGACATGCAGTTCTCTATCCTCCGTCTCCGGCTGAAGCAAAAAGGCCAAATCCAGCTCACCTGAGCGGGTCATATCGCGCAATTCCCAGCATTCTCCCGGTTTAAGCACGATTTTCACCTTTGGATACCGTTCCCTGTACTCACGGATCAGGCTCGGCAGGCGGAAAGCCGCCAGCGACTCTGGCGCTCCGATTTTCAGTGTGCCCGTCAGCACGGTTTCCGAACGTAGCGCATCCTTGGCAAGGGCATGCATCTTGGAAATTTCCTGCGCATAGGGCAGCAAGCGTCGTCCGGCATCTGTCAGCATGATTTTCTTACCTATGCGGTCAAAAAGAGGTGTGCCCAGCTCCGTCTCCAGCGTCTGAATTTGGGCAGTTATACTTGATTGTGCATAGTCTAATATACGCGCCGCCCGGGTAAAGCTGCCTGCCTCAACCACATTTAAAAACGTAAACAAATGCCGTGATTCCATAAATTGCTCCTTCGATCGTTTTTTTCGATACAAGCCATCGTTATATTCCGTTTTTCCGATAGATTGATTATCTGATAAGCTGAAGGAAATGACAAGAGAAAGAAGGCTTACCTGAATGACAAATGAACATAAACTGCAATCTACCATTGGTCTTCCACAGGCCATTGCGCTATATATCGGGGCGGTGCTGGGTTCGGGGATATTGATTGTGCCCGGTCTTGCCGCCGAAATGGCGGGTCCGGCCTCCCTATTGGCGTGGGGCTTTATGACCCTGCTCATCTTGCCGATGGCTCTATCTATGGGACTGTTGTCCGCCAAATTCCCGAACGCTGGAGGAGTATCGCATTTTGTCTCGCTGGCTTTTTCGCCGCGTGCAGGCTCTTATATCGGATGGTTTTTTCTGATGTCAGTTCCGATTGGGGCGCCTGTTGCCGCACTCACCGGAGCTGGCTATATGACCGCCGCCATGGGCTGGGGAGAGGGAAGCCGGATGGGATTGGCCGCCGCCATGCTGGCGGTTGGACTGATCATTAACTGGATCGGTATGAAGGTTGCGGGACGTATTCAGATCGCCGTTGTCATTGCTATCGTTGCTGTCCTTATCTTCGCCATTGTCGCAGCGCTGCCACAAATGAAATCGGTACACTTCACACCGTTTGCTCCGCACGGCTGGCTTCCTGTTGGTCAGGCGGCAGCAATTCTGTTCTGGTGCTTCATCGGTTGGGAGGCTGTCTCCCATTTGTCGGAGGAATTCACCAATCCACAACGGGCGGCTGTTAAGGGTGTCACCGTAGCAGCCGTTATCGTCGGTTTGCTTTATTTTCTTACTGCACTGGCTACAGTCGGGACGCAAAGCTACCTTGCAGGCGGATCGGACGCTTCGCTCGTATGGGTGATTAGCCGGGCCATTGGTCCGTGGGGCGCGGTGATAGCCGGCTTGACAGGCATCTTTATATGTACAGCTACGATTATTGCTTATGTTGGTGCTGCTTCACGCGTCGCATATGCTTTATCCCGGCAAGGCCATGCCTTCCGCTGGATGGGTCTCTTATCCCGGCGCTTTCATACGCCAATTGGGGGTATCGTGTTTCTCTTCCTTTGTTTCGTCGTCATTATGTCCCTTTACGGTAGCGGTACTGTTTCACTCACCAACCTGATTCAGTTCCCCAACGCCACTTTTATCCTGACCTACCTGGGCGGGTGTGCTGCGGGTATCAAGCTGCTACGAGGTAATCGCTGGGGTGTAGCCATCAGTTGGGTGTCGTTCATCTCGACTGCGGTGGTGTTTCCTTTTGTCGGCTGGGCCATGCTTTATCCTTGCCTGATCACCGTTGCCTTATGGATCGCAGGTCGAATTCGGCACAAACGCCCCCTTCCTGCTCCGCCCGTCATCACTGAACAAAAAAAAGCTACTGTCCATCGTTAGACAGTAGCTTTTTAGTTGGGGCCCTCGACTCTAAGCTTTGACTGGAGTGGGGGCCTTGTCCTTTTTGGCGATTTTCAAATACTGATGTAATTCATGTGTAAGCTGTAACAATGCCGAACGAATTTCGAATTCCTCCCGGGTTGAGGGGAGCTCCATTTTTTTGAATTCCTCACGTACCTGCTCCAGCAACTTCTCCGTCTGTCCCGTATAATGTCCGGCCAGAACGTCATTGCTGAGCTGATCAAATAGCTCGGCTAAAAGTTTGGCCTGCGGCATATGCTGGTACATCTGCGAGATCAACTGCATCATATTTTGAATGGATTCCAGCTGTTCCCTGCGCATATAAAAGTACACATTCCAGCCCTCTTGCGGACGAAGCATCTGATTTTCCAATGAACGCCCTGCCTCGGTCACCCCTCTGGCTATGACGCTGTTTGCCTCTATAACTTCCTTGCCATCCCATATGTATGCCGGACTGCGTAATGTATTGGCCATATTTCTGAATATAATGGAAAACGTCCGGTCTACCTCCTGCCGGATTTGCTGCATGGTGTTATCGGAGCGCGGCATGTAGGCCAAATTGACGACCATCGCGGACCCTAATCCGATGACCAGCAGACACAGTTGGGTCAGCAGCACCTGCATATCAATCACACCACCGCTGAACACGCGGAAAACCACGACCGAACCCGTGACGATTCCTTCCTTAAAGCCCACCCGTACAATGACCGGAAACGCCGTTAAAATATATAATGCCAGTACCCAATCATGGAATCCGAATAGAACAAACAAAACACAAGCAAAAAGAAGCCCCACGACGGATGCAAAAAATCTCGCCGAAATGGTACGGAGGCTTCTCTTGCGCGTGACATCCACCCCCAAAATAGCCAAAAGCCCTGCCGAGGTAGCTCCATGAATGCCAAAACCATCCGCAATGAGTACGGCCATTAATGCGGCAATAGCCGTTTTAATCGTACGAAAGCCCATGAAAAAATTCTGTCCTCTCTGGATGAAATCTGTTTTCGTAAATTTTGAATCATTTTCATTTTCATGGTACTTTATTTTCACGTTTTACACAAATGTATAGAAGTATGATTCTTATCGCTGGGGACGATCAGACAGCAACAGACGCTCGACATACACGACCGCCTGATACATCAGTGTTGCTACAACGGCAATGATAAGCAGACTGGACATCACCAGGGTAAAATTAAATACCTGGAAGCCGTAGATGATCAAATAGCCCAACCCGTTTTTAGCCACCAGGAATTCACCGACGATCACGCCAACCCAGGCCATGCCGACATTCACCTTCAGTGTAGAGACGATAGCCGGAAAGGATGCAGGCAGAATCACCTTGCTAAACGTATCGCGCCGCGATCCACCAAATGTGCGAACCACCTTGATCAAATTCGAATCGACTTCCTGAAAGCTGTTATACACGACTAACGTCGTAATAATGACCGTAATTGAGAGGGTCGTCATTAGAATAGCGGTAAATCCCGCCCCAAACATGACGATAAAAATCGGGCCCAGCGCCACCTTGGGCATACTGTTGAACACGACCATATAGGGGTCCAGCACCTTCGACAAAAACGGTGACCACCAGATCAGCACAGCCAGCAGTGTTCCCAGCAGCGTCCCAAGTAAAAAACCCGCTAACGTCTCTCCAACCGTGACACCGACATGCCCCCACAGCTCGCCGCTGACCGCATCCTTGCCAATTTGGGAAAATATTTTGCTTGGATAGCTAAACAGCAGTACATCAATCCATTTCATCCGACCCGCAATTTCCCACAACACGAATAAAAACACTAAAATAGCTGTCTGTACACCCGTTACCAACCGCCGCTCCGAACGCCTTCTGCGTCGATACTCCTGATACAGCCCTTGAATCCAGTGCTGTCCAAGCCGGTCCGATTCGTCCTTCATCCTTGATTCACTCCTTTGCTCCCGAAACCTCCAGTTCACCCCATATTTCATGAAAAAGCTCATTAAAGCCCGGCTGCTCGCGCGCATAAAAAGGCTGAACTTCCCGGATCGAATCCGGAATTTCAAAGGTACGCCGGATGTGGCCCGGATTTCGGCCCAACACAATTATCCGGTCGCTGACCGCAATCGCCTCGGCCAAATCATGTGTGACCAAAATAGCCGTCTTCCCCCGCTCACGCAAGGTTTCGGCAATCAGATCTTCCAGTTGGAGCTTGGTCTGATAATCCAGCGCGGAGAACGGCTCATCGAGCAGCAGCAGCCCTGGATTGGTCGCAAGTGTCCGTACCAGTGCCACACGTTGGCGCATCCCCCCGGATAACTGGGACGGATGCAGATGCTCCTTTCCTCCCAGCCCCATGCCTTCCAGCAGCAGTCGGGTCCGTTCACGCGAGTCCTCATCTACCCGGTTGCCCAGTTCCAGACCCAGCAGCGCATTATCCATGATCGTACGCCACGGAAACAGATAATCCTGCTGCAACATGTAGCCGACCTCCGTACTCGGACCGCTTACAGGTCGGCCTTGCAGCAGCACCTGACCCGCCGCCGGGCGCAATAGACCGGCGATCATGGACAGGATTGTCGTCTTTCCGCAGCCGCTCGGGCCAACCAGACTGATAAACTCCCCTGACCCTACCGCAAAGTCTATATTCTCAACCGCCAGCGACGCCTCACGGTCCGTTACATACACATGCGTCACTTGCTTCAGCTCCACAACCGGGACCGTTGCAGCCAAAGTGAGACTACTCCGTTCTTCGATCATGGCGAGCCTCCGGCATCTACGCCTGTATCTGTGACTCCACTTGTTCCCGCTTTTGCAGGCTGGTCAGCGTTCCCCGATGAGTCTGTTGCAATCGCCTTCTCTGCAAAGCTCCGATTCACCAGTTGATCCAGCGCAACCGGACTTTTCAATTCACCCGCCGAAGCCATGACATCCTGTAAATTTTTCCATTCTTTTTCCTCAATTATTGGGTTCACAGCATAGGTGCCTTGTTCCTTGTAACGCTTGACACTACTGGTCAGAACCGCCAGATCTGTATCCTTAAAATAGGGCGTAATGGCTTCGGCAATTTGCTCCGGTGAATGCGTAGCAATCCACTGTTGTGCCCGGTATACAGCCTTTGTAAATTTTTGCGTGGCCTCACCATTTTCGTTTAGATAGCTTTGTTTCGCCATATATACGGTATAGGGTAGCTCGCCGCTCTCCACACCAATGGAGGCCACTACCCGTCCCCGACCTTCTTTTTCGAAAATAGATGCCTGGGGCTCGAATAACTGCACATAATCCCCCGTACCGGAACCGAAAGCAGAGGCAACATTGGCAAAATCAATATTTTGAATCAGCTTCAAATCCTTGTGTGGATCAATGCCGTGTTTGCGCAGCGCAAATTCCAACGACATTTGTGGCATTCCGCCCTTTCTTTGTCCAAGAAAATTTTGTCCTTTCAGCTCTTCCCAGTCAAAGCTACCCTGCGTTTGCCGGGCAAACAGAAAGGTTCCGTCCGTCTGCGTCAGTTGGGCAAAATTAATGATGGGGTCCTCTGCCCCTTGCTGGTACACATAAATAGATGTTTCCGCACCAATAAGCGCGATATCCGCCTGATTGGACAACAACGCCGTCATCGTCTTGTCGCCACCGGGAATCGTCGCCAGTTGGACATCCAGTCCCTCCTGAGCAAACATCCCCTGGCTCAAGGCTACATACTGTGGCGCATAAAAGACCGTTCGGGCTACTTCGCCCAGTCTGATCTCAATCGTCTGCCCCTCTTTGGGTGCGCACCCGCCGAGCAGCAGCAATCCGAGCAGTGCCGCAGCCGCCACAGCTTTGAAACGAGCGCCGATGTTCATCCCTGTTCCCTCCCCACCTTTTTGCATTATAGACTTCATATATTGTTATGCGGCTGTCGATGTAATCGTTAATCTCATACAAAAACCCCACGTTCGCCCATGAACGCGGGGTAGATGCACAAATGATGATGTTATAGCTTGTAAATGGAGGTGTATTTTTCTTCCAGATAATCAGCCAGATAATCCGGGTTCAGATCCTCACCTGTAATGGCTACAATCAGCTCGGACGGCGTCCGGCTCTTGCCATAACGGTAGATCCGTTCGGTCAGCCATTGCTTGATCGGCTCCAGCTCTCCCGCAGCAATCAGCTCATCCAGATTTGGAAGCTCCTTGCGCAGTGTCGCCAAAATTTGTGCTGCATACATATTGCCAAGCGAGTAAGAGGCAAAATAACCAAAATCACCACCGGACCAGTGAACATCCTGTAAAACGCCATGCCCGTCATCCGACGGGAGAAGTCCCAGATATTCCTTATATTTTGCATTCCATACTTCTGGAAGGCGCTTCACATCCAGTTTTTCGTTAAACAGCATTTTTTCAATTTCATAGCGGATAATGATATGTAAGTTATATGTCAACTCATCCGCTTCAATACGAATCAGTGAATTTTCCACACGGTTAACGGCCAGGTAGAATTGCTCTGCTGTAACCTTCGCCAGACGGTCTGGAAAATGCTTTTGCAGGTCAGCATAATACCGATCCCAAAAAGCACTGCTGCGTCCAATCATATTTTCCCACAAGCGAGACTGGGATTCATGAATCCCCATGGAGGTTCCTTCGGAAAGCAGCGATCCTGCCAGCTCAGGCGCAATATTTTGCTCATACAGCGCATGACCACCTTCATGCAATGAGCTGAAAATTGCGCTAGTCACATCATCTTGCAAATAATGTGTTGTTATGCGCACATCACCCGGATTTAATCCTGTTGCAAAAGGGTGCACGCTCTCATCCAAACGACCTGCGTCGAAGTCATAGCCCATTTGTCTCAGAATGAACAGGCCGAACTTCTCTTGCTGCTTCACATCAAACACACCGTCCAGAAAGCTCGAATCCGGCTGGTTGGGTGATGCCTGAATTTTAGACAATAGTGGCACAAGGCGCTTTTTGAGACGATCAAACACAGCATCCAGCTTTTCAACCGTCATCCCGGGCTCATATTGATCCAAAAGCGTATCGTATTCCGTGTCCTTAACACCCCAATAACCGATAAACTCACGCTTCATCTCTACGATTTTAGACAAATAAGGCTCGAATCCGGCAAAATCGCTATGTTCCTTGGCATCCTCCCACTTGCTCTCCGCCTGAGCAGCGAGTACGCTGTATTCCCGATAACGGTCAGCCGGAACCGAACGGTTCAGCTCATAATTTTTGCGGCATTCCTCCACCAGTCTGCGATCATTGTCCTCCAGTTGCTCCAGTTTGTCTTCTGCGGCAAAAAATTGCAGCAATTGCCCCATTTCATCCGAAATAACCAGCTTGAACATTTCAGTAGACAGCATCCCCAATGTTTCCGAACGAATGTCAATGCCCTTGCGCGGAGCACCTGTCCGTAAATCCCAATGTAATAAGCCTACGGCTTCACCATAACTTCTGATTTTGTGTGCTAATTCTTTT
The DNA here is from genome assembly GCF_014858585.1 of Paenibacillus sp. 23TSA30-6. NCBI lineage: Bacteria > Bacillati > Bacillota > Bacilli > Caryophanales > Paenibacillaceae > Paenibacillus > Paenibacillus sp. 23TSA30-6. The sequence continues at coordinate 214,858 of NZ_SLTL01000006.1, forward strand.
AAAGCCAACAATTGATTCAACGTCTGTTGCACCATAATTGAGGTCACCTCTTTATCTAAAAATGGATAAAACTTTATACTTCTTATACTTGATGATACTTATATTAAAAAGTATAATCAACACACAACTTGTACGACCAGCTCCTGGAGGCTTTGGAATCCGTCGGATTGTACATATTTTCCAAGGAGTAAAGCCTGATTGCCGGTCCGTGTGGATCGGAATTAGGCTTCTTCCATGCTGGTCTGCAAAAAAAAAATGGTTCAACATTAAACAGTATACGGAGGGAACAATCGTGGATCACATCAAAGAGATTTTGGAATACAACCGCGTTTTCGTGGAAAACAAAGAATACGAAGCCTATCGTACAGGCAAGTTCCCTAATAAGAGAATGGTCATTATTACCTGTATGGATACGCGTCTAACCGAACTGCTACCCAAAGCCATGAACCTGCGCAATGGTGATGTCAAAATTATTAAAAATGCGGGTGCGATTATCTCCCAGCCTTTTGGAAGCGTTATGCGTAGTGTGCTCGTTGCCCTATATGAGCTGGGAGCGGATGAAGTGCTCGTCATAGGCCATTACGAATGCGGTATGGCCGCGCTGAATGCCGACCACATGGTCAATGAAATGCTGGAGCGTGGGATTTCACAAGAGGTACTAAGCACTCTGGAAAATTCAGGGATTAAACTAAACAAATGGCTGAAAGGTTTTGATAACATCGAGGAAGGGGTTAGAAGTACCGTAAAGCTTATTAAAAACCACCCCTTGCTCCCGCCTAATGCGCCTGTTCACGGTATGGTCATCCATCCGGACACCGGGGAGTTAACGCTGGTTGTTGATGGAAATAAGCAGTAAAAATCCTATAATTAACATTTAAGAGGGTATCTTTAGGCCGTATTCTACGACCTAAAGATACCCTCTTTTTTATGAAAATAAGCACATATGAGTGTATGGTGATCGGAGTTAATTTTGGCTAACCTGTGAACGGCCTATCTGAAAGTTGTCAAACCATACAGTTTCAGTGTACACTTTTCATGAAGCGGCAGAACACCTGCCGTAGAGCCGTTATAACCGTTATTAAGATGGATGAAGGAGATAAAATCTATGAATTTACTATCGTATGGTCTGTTGGGCCTTCTCGCCAGAGAAGAATCCTCCGGCTATGATCTGATGCTGCGTATCCAGCCTTTTTGGCAGGCTAAGCACAGTCAGATCTATCCACTGCTAGCGCGTATGGAAAGCAAGGAATTGCTTGCTTCCCGCTGGATTCAGCAGTCCGACAAACCTGATAAAAAAATGTATACCATTACAGACAAGGGAATTCATATGCTTCAGCAATGGTCCCAGGAATCACTGGCCGCTCCGGTCACACGGGACGAATTAACTCTGCGGCTGTTCTGTCTCTGGCTGACGGACAAAAGCAGTGCCAACCGTATGCTGGAGGAACGCAAACGTCATTTTATTCAGCGAATAAGGCACCTTGAGGATATTCTGAACGACATTCCCGACGAGGATCTGCATTTTGGCAGCAAAAACTTCGGCGATTACATTCTCGTGCAAAAAGGGCTTATGAATGCCAAAGCGGGTCTGGAGTGGTGCCAAATGGTACTGCGTATGTTGCTTGCCGGAGATGTAAGAGCGGACACTAATCCATTTTCACTTAAACCATAAGACTGAATGCTTTAGTCCAATCATGCATAGGCTTTATATATCAATAAAATTTGAATGTTTTAAATTTTTTGAAACCCTTTTCTATCCGTTTCGTATTACTGGTAAGCGGCTGTTTGACCTATATCAAACCAACATACCAAGGGGGATTATATTTACATGAAAAAAACATTTACTTTGAAAAATATGATGATGCTGATGATGGCTTTTACCCTGCTGATTGTTATGGTCGCACCATCTACAGCCGACGCGAGGCGAGGCGGCGGATTTAAATCCGGGCAAAAAACGTACCAATCTACACCGAGCAAGGCCACAAACAGCAACGGTGTCAATAAGTCCGATAGCGGCACCAAATCCAGTGCAACTGCGGGTAATACAAGCAGAACGGGTGGATTCCTTGGCGGTGGCGGCGGATTCCTGAAAGGCATGATGCTGGGTGGTTTGGCAGGTATGCTATTCGGCGGATTGTTCGGCAACATGGGCGCACTGGGAAGCTTGCTTGGCCTTGCGGTCAACGTTCTCGCTATATACGTCCTGATCATGGTTGGAGTAGGTATCTACCGTGCCATTAAAAATCGTCGCAGACCTGATGATTCCCGTGGAGGACGTTACTAAGCTATGATTTTAAGTATGGATGAAATTATCAACGCCATCTGTCTGCATATGGCTGAACGCAAAGGCGTCCAGCCCACTGATGTGACAGTAGAATTAAGCTGGGAAGAGGATACTGGATACTCGGCAGAAGTCCATGTACAGGGTCGCAGCCAGTATCTGGTGGAAGCCAACATGATCGAGGCTATCCTGAGATACCTGCATTCCGAGTACAATATCCGTGCCTATCGCGAGCAAGTCAGACTGGATCTGGACGAAGAAATCACTGCCATTGTCCAGACTTGATGGAATAACGCATAGGGACATCTAACAGAATATGCAGTGAAACGGAAGAACCGACCTTCGCTTGATGCAAGGGTCGGTTCTTTTTCTTGCGTTCTATAGGACATAGCTAAATGTGTGGAACTGAGAATACCGGAACCTGGGGCGCCCTTTCGAGCAGACCACTGCCGTACATTTCCCGAAATGGCTGCTCCTCCATATGAATGTACCCGATATAACAGCCGCATTCCTTCATCCGGCACGGACGCTTAGCACTTAGTCCTTCAAGGCCATCTCTGTACAAGTGACCCAGCACTCGCCGATCCTGATAGCAATGTTTTACACGCCCATCACCCTGTACGTAAAATACATCCTCTCCAGCGCGACACGCCCGTCCCTGACTACTATAATCATGCAAATTCCATTGGAAATAGGGATCTATAGCCGTTAATTCATCAATCTCGGCTTCGGTATAATAATGGGGTCGATCTTTATAGGCGTTAACCCACAAATAAACATCCTTCGGAAGCTGTGATCTCAAGGAATGGATAGCGGGAAAAGCCTGTCTCAGTCCCACGGTGCCGACACTATAGGAAATACCAAGTTCATATAACTTCATTCCTTGAGATATAAAAGCCTGCTCCTTCGTCTCTCCCGGATGATACGTCGCCCACAGCGCAGCCGTCTTCGGATTCAGTTCCCTGGCCCAATCCAGCTTAGTGGACAGATTCGTCTGTACAGCCACTTTATCCACATGCGCCATATGGGAAAACTCAATCATGGTCTTGCGGTACCAGGAATGAATGAGAGCTTCTCCATACGGATTAAAGAATACGGATAGTCGATGTCCCAAAGTTCCCTGCTCCCGTACCCAATCGGCAAAACGCTCCAGTTGCGCCCGATCCTTGTCCAATGTTTCACGACTATCCACGTTTTTGCTGAACGGGCAGTAAGGGCAAGCATAGTTACAGGAAGTCAACGAGCCACGATAATATAGGGTTGCTCTCATGCGCCTACGTAGCCTTCCATCCGCTCCCGTACTGCCGTGGAGATCATCCAATCGCCAATCGCATCGGAATAAGCCATTCCTTCCTCGGTCAGTCGCAGTGTGCCATCCACAACCATCGCCATACCAGATTGCAATAGCAAGGACATTCCTGCAAAATCGTCCGCCAGAGACGCATCGAAGCGCGCCGCATAAGCAGCTAGCTCCAGACCTTCCCGATGGAGAAGCGCCTTAAGAATAAAGCGCCGCTTGCTCTCCTCCACATTTAAAATAAAGCCGTAGTCAGCCAGATCATGACGCTCGGCGGCGACATAATCAGCAATAATGCCACGCGTTGCCACTGCACTAACACCGTATCGACTGGCATAATGGACATTACGCGTATAAGAACGCGCACCGCAGCCCAGACCGGCCATGCCTTCCTCCTGACAGCTATATGGCAGCAACTCCTTGCCGGGTGCATCCTCATTTTTGGCAAAACGACGCATGGAGTACTGCACATATCCCGCCTGTTGGAGTCTTTCACGTGCTACTTCGTACAAGCTCAGACGAATATCATGCTCCAGCCCGGTATAGCCCGGCTTTAAAATCGTATTTTCCCGAATGTATAATGGATAAATAAAAATTTCACCCGGTTCGTATGATAACGCCTCTTCCAGAGAATACAGCCAGGTTTCTGCCGTTTGACCGGGGAGACCATAGATCAAATCCACGTTCAACAGCGGAAAATCGTACTCTACCAGCCGCGCAAGCGCTTCGCGTACCAGCTTGGGCTTCTGAGGGCGGTATATGGCCGCACTCTCCGACTCCACAAAGCTCTGGATTCCCATGCTGACACGGTCCGTTTGGCGGCGCTTGAGCACCTCCAGCCGATCTTCGGTTACCGTATCCGGTGACGTTTCCACCGAAATGGAAGCATGTTCCGGGTCTAAGCCCATTATATTCTCAGCAATATCAAACAATCGTTCAACCAAAGGAGCCTCCAGCAAGGTTGGCGTGCCGCCGCCGATCGCAAAGCGTGAAAAAGGCCGACCGCCCATAATTGGTGCCCATTGCCTAGCTTGTCTTTCAAGCGCATCCACATACTCCTTATGCACATCCAGCCGTTTGTCCGGCAAAGTGAACAGATTACAAAACCCGCAACGAGCCGCGCAAAACGGAATATGCATATACAAAAAATAGCTCTCCAGCTCCTCCTTCTCCCACAACTCTTGCAAGGAGAGCGGTGTATCAAAAGGCCGATAGGCCGTTTTATGCGGGTAAGAGTACAAATAGGAGCGGTAGGGAGCTTCACGGATCGTGCGTGCCCATTCAACAGGATTCTCAGGCCATAGAGACCTAGATGTTGAGCCTGTGTCCAGCCCCGCAGGGGGATTGGCTCCTGCTCCCGTTAGAAGCGAGTGATTCAGATTCATGGCTTTCATTTCTGCTCCCTCCTCGCGCTGGATTGATTCTTTACATTTTACCAGTGCAGTCTATCATTTCTTTTTCCCTACAATACAAATTCGCGATAAGGTACATTCCATACTACCTCATGCGCCAGACGATGCCCTTCGTAGCCGTCTTCCCCATAAGCCGTACCATGATCGGAAAAGGCCATGCAAAACGTCTTTCCCCGTTCTCGTAATGCGTCGAACAAACGTCCAAGCTGCCCATCCACATAACGCAAGGCTGCGCGTTGGGACTCCACCGAATCCTTGGCTGAGCCCTCCAGAAAATAGTGATTAGGGCCATGAATAGCTGACACATTCAGGAACAAAAACAGCCGCTGCGCCGGGTCTGCCTTCTCCAGCAGCTTTAGGGCATGATTTACCTGATGCTCGGTTGAACGGTGATTCGTAACGCCGAAGGTCATACGCCAGTAGCTTTCCTGAAAATACCCCGGCAGCACCTTGGCAAGCTTGTTTTTTTTCGTAAAAAAAATAACACCGCCGATGCAAATAGTCCGGTAGCCCTCACCCGCCAGCCCGGATACAATATCCGGTGCATCAAACAGCCACGTATGCGGATGCGTACGCAGTCCCGTATCTTTAGTATGAAACAGCCGTATGTGAGATGCCTTATCCGTATTAGCCGGTGTAGGCAAGAATCCGCCAAAAAACGCATGATGTGCAGCATAGGTAAAGCTGCCCGGCGTATGGCGTTTTTCCCACGGCCCGGAGCCACACAGGTTCGGACAGTTTTCTTCCTCCAGCTTGGCTACATCGTAACGCAGCGTGTCAAGCGTAATCATGACAATATCATGAGAACCGACAATCTGGTTCATATCGGTCATAATAAGCCTTTCCTTTCCAAAGTTGCAGTCCCATTGGCGAGATGCAGCATTTCCCATTCATATGGATTCCACCCCTGATGTTTCACCCGGTATAACAGATCGCCGAACGGATTTACATCCAGCACGTAGGGACGACCACCATGTGCAGGAACCAGCACATCCAGCCCGGCAACCATAGAGGCCGGAAAAGCGCTCATCGCGGCTTCCGCAATTTGCCGAACCGATTCTACCGTATCCTGCAGCAACCCGGCGTCCTCCAGCAACAGCCGTTCATTGCGCAAATGCAGATTCGTAATTGGGCTTCGGCTTAAACGTAAAACGGCATGACAAGCCTCTGATTCGCAAACAAGCTGGCGTACATCGTAAACACGTCCGTTCAGACTCGCTTTAGGTATCCAGCGTTCCACATGCACCCCTTCCGAGCATAGCCAGCCCAGGATAGCATGAATATCCTGCTTGTCCGTATAACGGCGCAAGCGTCCCGCATTGTAATACACACGCTGACCGTGTACGATTTCCGTTCCAATGGTGGTTACTGCCAGCTCTGCCCGTGTCCGCGGATGCACCTGATAGGCCATTACACCGGAAGCACCAGACCCGCAAAATATTTTCACAAACAGGCGGTGAATCCCGCTCTCCTTCATCGCCGCGTGCAGATCAGCAACATCACGAAAGGTACCCTCTGATGATACAAGCACAGGTGGTACCCTTATACCCGCCTTGTCCAATAAGATGCTGCAATGCCGTTTGTCGAACATCACAGCCACTTCCGCCGGGTCATTCATCCAGCGCAAGGAGGGCCATAGCAGGGCCGCTTCATACCGCAGCCACGCCAACAGACGGCAATAGCCCCGGAACCATTGTGCCGGGTGCCAAATACGACCGTGCTGCTCCAGCAGGGCTCGCGCTTCTGCCGAAGATATACTTGTGCCATGTGCTGATTCTGCACACAGAAACAAAGAATCGTCTCCTTCTGCATCCGAGGCGCCCAAAGCGATCAATTCACGCTCTACCTCAAAGCTTTCACCGGGTGCATCCAGACGAAGCAGCGGACTAATGTCCGCCCTTCCCGTCTGTAACTGGCGAATGCTCTCTTGCACATAAACACTAGCATTTACGCTGTCTGGCGCAGCCTGTGCAGCTATTCGGGCCAACAACTCCCCCAGACTTTGCTTCTCCCGGATGGCTTCCAGCACATTTTTATAGGAAATCTCAACAGCGGGCGGCAGCTTCAATCTGCTTCGCGCCTCCTGTAATCCTGTGGTCCGCCGATTCCCCGGATTGCCAAACAAAATAAACGGCTCGCTGATATTGCTGTCTGATATCCCAACCATAAAGACGCCTCACTTTAATTTTTGAATAAGCTTGATCGTAAAGAGTCCTTTTTATGGATTACTCGGTCAACGATGGATAACGCCAATCATCTTCCTCGTCCGCTTGCTGCTGATCTTCTACATTCACAGACAGTCCGGAGTTTTTCCAACGTTTTACCATTTCATCCGACATATAATGATAGCTCAAATCCAGATGCTTTAGCCCTTTGATACTTTCACTAGCGAGCAGTGTCTCAGCCCCTTTATCGGACAACGTGCCTTGAGACAGATCCAGTACCTCCAGTTGTCCAATCACAGGTGCGTTTGCCGCAGCAATCGCGATTTCATCCTGTATTTCACTATCCTTCAGCCCCAAATAGGTCAGCTTTGGAAAAAGATTGTCATTCAGAAACGGTAATACATCCTTCATACCACCGTCAAAACCGTATTGATCCACGCCCAAATACAACTCCAGCTTGCGCAGCTCAGGCAGCTCGGCATTACGAATTTCCTGAAGGACACTCGCAGGTAAACCTCCGCAAATAATAACCAATTCCTGAAGGTTTTTATGCCGTAACGGCTCCAGGCTCAGGTCCTGACTTCCTTTGACATAAAAGGATTCCAAAGCTGGAAACGCCTCCAACAGCGGAGACAGATTCGTCTGGTTAATCCACGAAACCTCACACTCATCATATTCCATATCCCCGATAAACAGCTTACGCAGCTTCGGAAATTGATCTTTGTGCTTTACCAGTACCGGAATAAAATCCTCCGGTGATTGTTCATAGGCTCCGCCCCAGTCTCCAATAATCAAATCTGTAATTTCCGCGCTCTCTGGCTTACCTGCCTGTTCTTCAATAGACTTAGCCATCGTTTGACCATTCTCATAAGCTTCATAATCCACAACCAGCTTTACTTCCATCTCGTAATACCTCCGATCACTGATCTGAAAATGTAATAAATCCCTATCTCGTAAACTATCTATTTCCAGTTTAGTCTATCCTATCATACCAATGTTCGTCAAAAATAGACCCCTGACGACATCAATCCTATGTAAAATGTAAGCGATGAAATTAAACAAGGCAGCCCGGTAAAACTGCTCCGGTCTGCCCTGCGCTTATACTCCCTAATAAATCTCTACTATATAATACAAGAGATTTTGAAGCCGAATTATTGGCTAATGGTGATCGGTGAGTTATCAGACAGCAACGCCAGATTATTCACGATTACATTCTCTTCGTTGCTCAAGCCACTGGTAACCAGTGTTTGTGAGCCTGTCGTCTGAACCGTCTTCACTTCCTTGCGTTTCGCATGGTCACCATTTACAACGTATACATATTGTTTACCTTGATCCTTTTGAATCGCTGCGGTAGGAACGACAATACCTTCTTGCGCATTTGCAGCGACAAAGCTGATATCAGCCAGCATACCGGATTTCAGTTTCACGTCCGGATTAGCCACCGAAATTTTCACAGGATATCCTTTTCCACTTGCGTCCAACGGGCTTACATTTTTAACGGTACCTGTTGTCACAATATTGGAAGCTGCTACACGTACCTGTACCTTGTCGCCTGCTTTTACATTGTTGATTTGCTCAGCCGGTACATAGATCAGTGTATTAACTGTACTCAGGTTGGCAATGACCAGCGCAGGCGCCTGTGCGGATACCATTTCGCCTACTTCTGCATTTTTCGTACCTACAATACCGTTAATCGGTGATGTAATCACTGTATCGTCGAGTGCGTCCTGAGCGATGCTCACATTGAGCTGAGCCTGATTGAGAGACTGTTGGCTGGACTCGATAACCGCTGTATTTTGAGATACCTTCAGTTGATTTTGTGCATTGCTGTAGCCGCTGTTAGCATTACTGTAGCTGTTTTTTGCTGAATCGTAGCTGTTACGGGCCGTAGTGAGCGCCTTCTGAGCAGCTACCAGTTGGTCCCGGGCATTAGCCTGTGCGTTTTGCGCATTGTTGTATGCCGCTTCAGCGTTCACAACGGCTGTTTTTGCTTGTTCCAATTGTGCTTGAGTACTCGCACCCGCATCAAACAGGCTTTGAGTACGCGTTACATTTTTCTGAGCATCCGCCAGCGCTTGCTGCGTTTGCTTCACTGTATTGGCGGCCGAGGAGACGCCGTGTGTCGCCTGTTCTACGGCTGTAGTAGCCTGATTAATGGCTCCCTGCGCCTGATTGATTGCGCTTTGGGACTGAATCACGCCGCTTTTGGATTGTACTACGCCTGAGTTGGCTTGAACCATCGTCGATTCATGAGACGCCTGAGCTGAGCTCACTCCTGCTGCTGCCGCGGCTGCTGCGGCGCGGGCTTTCGCTACATTATTCCGCATGTCCTTGTCATCAAGCTTGAACAGCACTTGACCTTTTTTGACCTCTGAGCCAATATCCACAGGTAGTTCAACTACTTTACCACCCACTTTTGGCACAATATTCACCGTCTCCGAAGGTGTTACCGTTCCTGTATAAATGTTCCCTTGCCCAATGATACCCTGCTGCGCTTGGCTAATCTTGACAGGCACGACCATATCCTGCGCCGCTCCGCTATTACTGGAGCAGCCTGCCAGCACTGCGCCGCCGAGCACCAAGGCCGCTAATGTACTTTCTACTCTCAATATTTTCATGATAATTCCCTTTCTTTCTGTCCGTGGAAATAATGTAAGCCATCCAGTCGATATTTTGTAGTTATTTTGATTAAGCCTCCGGCTGTGTCTTTGCTTTCTTCCTTTGAATAAACAAAAAGATCAGTGGAATCGTGCAAAACAGCGGTATGGATGAAATGAGGAACGTATCCCCAATCCCTCTCGATGTGGCATCCAGCGTGATTAAACCACTTACAGATGACACCCAAGAGCTGCCCAACGTCGCTTGCAGCGCATGAGCCGCGTCCGGTGTAACAGTCTCCGAAATTTGTTGGGCATGAGCTGCCGAACGGCTTTGCATAATCGCTGTCAACACTGCAATGGCCATAGATGCTGCAACGGTACGCACCAGATTGGATGCTGTAGACGCATTCGCTACCTTGCTCGGATGAACTGCGTTCATACCAACGGTAGACAATGGCATCATACAAATACCGATTCCAAGACCTCGGAATGCCATTACGGTTTCCAGCCAAATATGCGGTGTGTCTGGCGTAAGTTGATGCAAATGGTATGTCATAAAGCTGGTCAGTGTCAGGCCAACAAGTCCCAGAGGTACAATGCCGAACTTATCAAATAACCGCCCCGCAATCGGCATCATAGCCGCCATTGCAATCGCCTGTGGAATGAGGATGATTCCGGTATCAATTGGTGACACATGCTGAATATTTTGCAAAAACAACGGTGTCAAAAAAGTTCCTCCATACATCCCCATCATGACAAAACTAGAGGCAATGACACTAATCGTATATTTTGAATTTTTGAATAATGAAATTTCGATTACAGCATTGTCTTTTCCGCTTTCTACATAAATGAGAAAGACAAGCGCCCAGAAGGCGACGAACAGTAGAGATACAATTTTAAAAGAAGTCCAGCCATCATGCTGTCCGTTTGTCAATGCGTACAAGAGTGTTCCTGCACAAGTTGCGGCCAGCAAAAAACCAGGTAAATCAAACGGCTTTGGTTTTACTTTAGGCGGCTCCTTGATCAGAAGAATAACCATTAAAATTGCAAATAAAGCTACCGGCACACTGACAATAAACAAGAAACGCCAATTAAGCCATTCAATTAAATAGCCACTCAGTGTAGGTCCAACGGCTGGAGCCGCCATTGCGGCGATCCCCCATATCCCAAGGGACATACCGATTTGTTCACGCGGCATGATTTTGTAAATAATCGTCATACTCAGCGGCATAATGACACCGCCTCCCAGACCAGCCAGCACCCGTGCTGCGATCAGGGAAGAATCACTCCATGCAAAAATACATATTCCCGTTCCCAGCGAGAACACGCTGAGCGCAAGTATTAAAAACTTTTTGTATCCGATGCGCTGCTCCATATATCCGGTAATCGGGACGATTACACCAGATGCAAGCGTGTAACCTGTAATAACCCACTGAATACGTGTCGTCGTTGATCCTAAGTCCGTCGTCAATCGAGGAATGGCGACATTGATCAGACTGTTGTTCAGAATGGCGACAAAGGCGCCTAAAACGATGGCAAAAAAAGCAAGCCAGCGTTCTTTGGAAGAATCTGTCGAAGGAGCAGCAGCAGTTTCATTGGCAGCCACATGGACCCCTCCTTTTAAGGTGTATGAATTTTAACTTCCACGTTCGTTCCTGGAATGAGCTTCATATCCTTCGGCTTGTTAACAGCAATTTCTACAGGCACACGCTGGGTCACCTTGTTAAAGTTACCGCTTGTGTTTACCGCAGGAATGAGCGAGAACACCGCATTCGAGGCTTCTCCCACTTTACGCACTTTGCCTTGAATCGTCTTGTCACCTGCTGCATCAAGCGTAATGTCAACAAGCTGTCCCGGTTTAATACGGTCAATATCGGTTTCTTCAATATTCGTGGAGACATACAGGCTGTTCATATCAACCATGGTCGCAACAGCACTGCCCGGAGAACCGATTTCATGCTCCTTCGAATAAATCTTAATGACGGTACCGTTGATCGGCGCACGCAGTACGGACTTGCTGATCATGCTGGAATCCAGCCCCGATACATCCTGCTCGGCAATCGGTTCATTACGCTGAAGGACATCGCCTTCCTCCACATCAATGTGTGTAATCTCTCCGGAAATTTGCGGCATTACCTTATACTGATCCGCTTGAATGCGCGCATCGTCACTCTTAACAAAGTGTGTTGTCTGATACCAATAATAGTAGCCAATGACTCCACCGCTCAGAACGAGCAGTACGATGAGAATTGGCAGTACGGTTTTCTTACTCACTTCTTCCACCCCTGTTGTCCAAAAAATTTTATTATTCAACGCTAATATTTTAATTTTGAAATATTAGACCATCAAACCAAACCGAGAACGTAAAATAAGCACATGGCAGCATACCATGCAAAAAGAAAGAACATTATCTATGTACATAGGTAATCCTTGTCTATGCTCACACACATCGTCTCCTTTTATATTTAAATATTTTCATATAAATATCGTACATTGAAGTATTATAGTTATATTTATCTATTCAGGCAATATAAATTTTCAGTTTTCAAAAAAATTTTCATAAAAAAGAGCCTTGGGAAACAAGGCTCTTTCAACGAAAAGGTATTACTTACATTTAAAGGGTTTCAAAAAATAAACTAAGAGAAAAGCAAAGGTCCCCCTGACCGTTCTTTACGGTTTTTGGCCTCCTGCTGCTCTTTTTTGTTCTTATCCAGCCTGTTGCTATTGCCCTGTGATCGTTGTCCCCCCGGGCAGGCTCCGCAACGACATCGTTCTGTTGTCGCGTGTACATCCTCTCTGGAATCCCGCAATAGCCGAACGTAATCCAGAGATTGCTGTAAAGAAGCAGGACCCGGGATAAAGCGGATTTTTTTGCCTTCCAGCAGACAGTAGACCTCAATAAGCTGCGGAAGAGCGCCAAATGCATAATAACAAAAAACATTCGTCAAATGTTGAAATGTATGAATAACGTTGGGATTATAATCCACGATGTATTTCTGAATCAGCAAGGAATCGGCTCCAGCTGACAGTTGCCAGGCAGCCTGCACAATAAGTGAAATGTCGACCTCAAGCTCAGGGACCGGCGTGCAAAATTGCTCATACAACATCACCGGCACTGACAAGTCCCTATATAATGCACAAATTTTAGACAGCTCGCCTGACACTTTATTTTTAACGTCCCAGTAATGGAACAACGATTCGAAGCCGGTTGGTTGTTTGGGCCACCATTTCTCCAGCACGTACTGGACGGGGATTTCCCGCCGCACCTCTACTTCCATTCCGAAGTATTCATTTAGCGCATGCCCTACCGCATATTGAACCCGTTGCCTCCAATTCCAGCCTTCACGCCCGCGTTTTCCCTGTGATTGACGGGTAGACTGCGGAGTTCTCCACATCTCTTCAAGCTGATAGTCGTGCAGAAGAGGAAAGCCGCTTAAGCTATCGCTATTGCGCATACCTATCCCTCGCTCTCTTCTCAGGACACCCCAATACCAGCCTGTGCAAATTGTCTTCCGTAAGCCCGGCAATTTTCCTTCTCATCGTCCAGTGGGTTGAATTCGATCTTCAAGCTCTCCTGAATAACAGTTGCGCCGCGTTCTTTGACTTTTTCCTCTACCAGATCAACCGCGCCGCAGAATTGTGTATAGGATGTATCTCCGCTGCCAAATACAGCGGTCTTTTTACCGGATAGATCAAGCTCATCCAGTTCCTCGTAAAAATCTAAAAATTCATCAGGAAGCTCACCATCTCCCCATGTATATACACCCAACAGGAATCCGTCATAACCGAGCAGTTCCTGCGCGCTGCAATCATACGAAGCCTTCAACTCCGCCTCATGTCCTGCCTGGCGGACGCCTTCGGCGATCAATTCCGCAATTTCCTCTGTATTACCAGTCATACTGGCATAAGCAATCATGATTTTACCCAAGTTCATCCCTCACTTTTGTTTGGCATATGGAATGCATTCATTCCTACTACTCAAATAATATTTGATAATGATTCTCATTGTCAAATATTAATTTTAAAAAGTGTTTTATACTTGCTAAAACATACGCAAAACAGCCGCATAACATGCGGCTGTTCGCTGATAAATCCTATGAATAAGCTGCTTTAACAAGAAGCTTGTTATTTATTGCAACCATTATTTATTACGCCAGTACAGTTCATTCCATTGCAGCTCCTGACGGAACTGACGGATGTTCGTGTTGTTGTCAATAACGACGGCTTCTATGCCTGTCAGCTCTGCATAATCCAGCAACTGCTCAGTGGTTACAGCATAGGACAACACCGTATGATGCGCTCCACCCGCATGAATCCATGCTTCTGCAGATACTTCAAGCGAAGGCTCTGGTTTCCACAACACGCTGGCTACAGGCAGCTTCGGCATTTGCTTTTTATTTTCCACAGCATGGATTTGGTTAATGATCAGACGGTAACGTCCTCCCAGCTCAATGATGGATGCTACGAGCGCCTTACCCGGTTTGCCTTCAAAAATAAGACGAGCCGGATCGGCTTTGCCGCCAATACCCAATGGTTGAACATCAATACGCGGTTTGTTTACAGCAATCGTCGGACAGACCTCCAGCATATGAGAACCCAAATTCAGCTCATTGCCCGGCTCCAAATGATATGTGTAATCTTCCATAAAGGAAGTATCCACATTATTCGCCATCAGCTTCATCAGGCGCGTCAACGCTGCCGTTTTCCAGTCACCCTCGCCACCGAATCCGTAGCCTTGGGCCATCAATCGCTGAACCGCCAAACCAGGCAGTTGTTTCAGACCATGCAGGTCTTCAAACGTTGTCGTAAAGGCTCCAAATTCTCCGTCCTGTAAAAACTTTTTCAAGCCCAGCTCAATACGGGCCTGCTCCAAAATGGAATCACGTACTGTACCCGGTTGCTTGGCTTCTGCGGACAACTCATACAGTTCGTTATACTCCTCGAACAGAGAGTTGATATCCCCCTCTGACACGCTATTAACGACCTCAACCAGATCACCCACACCATAGCCGTTGATCGACCAGCCCAACTGGGCCTGAGCAGATACTTTGTTGCCGTCGGTTACAGCTACTTCACGCATATTGTCACCAAAACGGGCTACTTTGAGATTTTGGCTTTCGCTATAAGCAGCAGCCGTGGACATCCAACCGCCGATGCGTTTCTGAACGCCTTCTTCCTCCCAATAGCCTACGACGACTTTGCGAGTTACACCCAGACGGGCACCGATAAAGCCAAATTCACGGTCACCATGCGCGGATTGGTTCAGGTTCATAAAGTCCATATCAATACTATCCCAAGGGATATCACGGTTAAATTGAGTATGCAGGTGCAGCAAAGGCTTTGCCAAACGCGTCAAGCCAGCAATCCACATTTTCGCTGGAGAAAATGTATGCATCCAGGTAATAATCCCTGCGCACAGGTCATCCCCGTTCGCATCAATAATAAGACGGCGAATCGCGTCAGAATTCGTCAGAACCGGCTTTAATACCACTTCAAATGGTAAATGACCACTTTGGTTCAATCCCTCTACAATTTGACGAGAATGCTCTTGTACCTGATCAAGTGTCTCGGGTCCATACAAATGCTGACTTCCTGTAGCAAACCAAAATTTAAACGGTTTCATAATTAAAAATTCCTCCTGTCAGGAAATAAATATAATTGTAGCTGTGTTAACAGATAAACTATTATGTACGTACAATCCAATCTATTTCTCATAATTATGATGAAAAATGATTAGTTGTACGTACAAGTGGGATTGATTTCATTTTAATATGGAAGCGCTCTAATTACAAGTGTATTCGGCAAAAAAATATTTTTTGGCCTGCCAGGCTGTTGGCTTCTTCATAAAGGCTGTATGCTTCTGTACTCTCATGAACGTACTTATGAAAAATGCCAAGCCCTATGATTAGGACCTGGCATTTTTCGCATGACAGACAGGCTCAACTTATTTCCTTGATTACTATCGTATAATTCCCGTCAAGTAATACATCTCAATTCCTTACTTGGTTACGGTCAGATCGGATAGAATCTTATCATTTACAGCTTGGAAGATTCGATGGATATCTTCACGATCTTCCTCATACGGAAGGAATAGAGAAATTTGAAGACCACTTCCTGTGTATACAGACTCAAAGAAAATCGCTTTTCCTCCGTTTGCCTGTTCCTTCCCAGCCTTCAAAGTGCTGAGCATGTTTATGTCTTCCTGCATTTCACCCAAGTAGTTGAACACGATAGGCAACTGTTTAAGTCCCTTTTTTAGGATGCTGCTGGATTGTGGATAAGCAGGTTCCATCTCTTTGTTAAAGATCAGATTTAAGAAATTCAAGTGACGATTTGTGGCGATATCCAATAGTCTCTGGATATCGTTTTCATAGGATATCATCCCTTCCTTATGGAGTAAGACAGGAATATGATCAATATATTCTCCCACTGACCCAAAGAAGTTCCGATCCCCATACCGTCTTCCATACTGCGTCAACCATATTGGGACTTCTAGCTGTTCGAAATAGTCGCTAAAAAACTGGAACGCCATACGCAACGTAATATTCCACAGGCTTGCAGCCCCATTCTGCGTTGGAATATCGGGTAACTTCAATTCCCAGCTATATTGGGTAGATTTAGCATAGTTGCACTCCCGGGTTCGTTTATGGATGCGACTATTATGATCTTCAAACGACTGGAGCTTGAATTGCTCCACAATCTGCTGATCACTGATTTCCCGAGGGCCTTGAAGGATATGATCCACATAATCCCGGTAATGAAACCCTTCTGCCGTCTCCACCTGCTGTGTATGATCGTATGCTTCAAGGAGTTGGCTTTGCAGAACTACGCCGCTCGTGCCATCATAAATGATGTGTGAGCATGGAAGTAGCAGCAGATGGTCCCGCAAATTCAAGCGAACCAGCATTATCCTGTATTGAAGAGATTGAATCTGTTCATGCGGTTCAAAATAAAGGTTCGACATGATGGATGAAAGGAGCTGATGTTGTGTCTGTACCGGATAGACCGAAAGATCCACAAAGGGTAAGGAAATGTGCTCCGGTGGTGCTTTTACTTCCCATTCCCAGACTCCAACCGATTGTACAAGCACACTTCTCAGTAATTCATGACGATGAATTAACTGCTGAACCGCTGCGGACAGCCGCTCCACATCCACGTAGTGGTCAAGCCGGATCACTGTACCCGAGAAGGCAGGGTACAGCAGATGGTAATGCTGAGCAGGTGCCAGCGGAAAACGATGGACAGCCTCTGAGTTGAGTATATGTTCATTCCAGTGCGCATTCATTTTAGCGATTTTTGGAATCCATTCCTCAGCCTGGCGTTGAAGGCTATTTTCTTGTTCCTCATCTGTTTGTTCAATCTCTGTGTGCCCTGTTCTGAGCATTTGGCTTGCCTCCTTCTCACCCATTGGGACAATATAATGGGGGTGTAGGTCGGGATGGACGTGGGACGAGATCGTGGCTGCGATCTCATCCACCTGATCTGCACGGAATGGATGCACTTGCAAAAACAAATAGTTCCGCTCATCGGCAGCTACAGGTTCAATCTTAGCCTGTACGCCAAAGGTTTCGCTAATCCATTGTTCGGTTTCCACGAAATCCGTGATTCCTGTGTCTTGGTTTGAGTCAACTTCGTCAACAGATAACAGATCGGACAAAATTCGAATGGTTTGATGTTGCAGCACTTGATGTATGCCCAACAGAATACCTGATTCCTGTGCTTTGGAGACGAACTGAATGGCCTTTAAAGAATGACCTCCGAGTTCAAAGAAGTTGTCGTCGATGCCTACCTTTTCTACACCGAGCACTGCTTGCCAGAGGTGCGCCAATTGTTGTTCCACTTCATTTCTTGGAGCAACGTATCCCATACCCGAATGACTTGCCAATTCAGGTACAGGCAGCGCTTTACGGTCGATTTTGCCGTTCGGTGTCAGTGGCATCTGCTCCAGTTGTACGAAGAACGAAGGCACCATGTAGTTCGGGAGTTTCTCGCTAAGCAAGCTGCGTAGCTCACCTGCACTCACTTCCTGTTCCGCCACATAGTATGCGACAAGTTGATGTTGCCCCTGTTCGTCCTCATGAGCCAGCACGATTACTTCTTGCACTTTTTCCACCTTCAGCATGTTCGTCTCAACCTCACCCAGCTCAATCCGGTAGCCCCGAATTTTTACTTGGTGATCGATCCGACCCAAATGCTCAATGTTGCCGTCCGGCATCCATCTCGCCAAGTCCCCCGTCCGGTACATCCGTTCATATCCTGTTTCCCCGTTCGTAAACGGATTCGGTATAAATTTCTCCTCCGTCAACTCAGGACGATGCAGATATCCGCGCGCCAATCCGTCTCCCGAAACGCACAATTCTCCTGCTACACCTACTGGTGCTAAATGTCCATGTACATCTACGACATATACCCGGTGGTTCGGCACCGGACGTCCAATGGAAATCACTTTTCCGGCGCTTGGATCTTCGGGCAAGGGCCAGATTGACGTTATGATCGAGTCTTCCGTTGGGCCATAAGCATTGTAATACACCACCGAATCCTTCCACTTGTGCACCAGCTCCGTCGTTGCCGCCGATCCCGCTGTAAGGAGAATACGCAGATTCGACATTCGTTCCGGTTCCAGATACACCGCATACGTCGGCGGCAGCATCAAAACAGTAATTCGGTGCTCTGCGATATACTGTTCAAATTCCTTATAGTCCAAAATTGTCTCCATCGTCGGTACATACAACGTTGCCCCACAAAACAACGCCTGGAAAATTTCCCAGCAAGCTACATCAAACGAATAACTGGCAAACAGCATCGTATGGTCTGACAAGCCGATGCATAGCGTCTGATCGAAATACATTTTCAGGTTACACAGCCCACGATGCTCTACCATAACTCCTTTCGGTTGTCCTGTGGTTCCTGACGTATAAATCACATACGCTAGATCGTTCGAGCCAGACACAGGTTCCAGATTTGAACCATCCTCGTGATACACAGACATGTAGATAAGCCGATTCTGAACCTTTTCACTTGATGCGGCTGTCTGTGTTCCTGTGAAAAAAGCATTCACAGCAGCAGCCGCGCTCTCAGCCTGTTCCCCGTCCAATATCAGCACTTTGCCATCGAAGGCCACTTTTTCCGCTAGTCGGCTTTGTGTCAATAAAATGTCCGCCCCGGAATTGTCAAGCATGTAGCGGATACGTTCCTCTGGATACGTCGGATCTAAAGGTACGTACGCACCTCCTGCTTTCAATATACCGAAGATGCCCACGATCATATCCACCGAACGCTCGGTCATCAAACCCACCAAACGGTCTGTCGTCACACCGTGGCTCCGCAAGGTACGAGCCAGACGATTGGCACGCTCGTTCAGCTCGCGATAGGTTAGCTGCTCTCCCTCGAAGAACAATGCCGTCTGCTCTGGTGTTAGTGCTGTTTGCGCTTCGAATAACTCGTGAATCGTTTGCTCACGTGGATATTCCGCCGATGTTTTGCCCCAAACACCAACGATTTGCTCACGCTCCGATTCGGTCACCATGTCCAACTCACTCACCCTGAGATCTGGGTTCGCCACCACCTGCTCTAGCAACCGCACCAAATGCCCTTGAATTTGCTCTATACTTTCGCGCTCAAATGCCCGTGCATTGTAGCCAAAGCTCGTTTGAATGGTTTCCCCAGATCGTACCACCAGATTAAAGTCATAGTTGGTAGGCTCAGCAGACTCGATCCCGGCATTGTCTAAGCTGGCCTGCCCACCGTCACCCCGCTGCTCCACTTGTTCCTCCATCGGAGCATTTGCGAAAATAATTCTATGGTTAATCAAATCCTGCTTTAGCACCGTCAGCGCTTGAATATCATCCAGCGAATACATGTTATATGAAAGGGAAGCTCTGGATTGTTCCTGATTTTGCTTCACCATATCAGAGAACAGACTATCCTCGTTGCTGCAAATACGAATAGGCACCAGGTTCAGGAGCGAACTGGTCTCGGGCTCGGCATTCAGTATGTCCGTAGTACTCTCTAGAACCACACTGCCAAACACGGCATCATCCATACCATTATATTTTTGAAGCAAAATGCCCCAAACGGTTTGTACTAGCGCATTCATCGTTACCTGATCACGTTGGGCAATCTGTCCAATTCCGGCCGTCAGACTTGCGCCCAGATCAAAATCCAGACGCTCTGCCTGATATTCCGGGTCACCTGGTATTTTGGCCTGTGGCAAACGGGCCTGTTCTTCATACCCATTCAGGTATGCGCTCCAGTAACGAGAAGCCTTCTGACGGCCTTGATGCACTTTCAGTACATCCACTGTTTCTTCCACTGTAATCCATTCCAGCTCACTCAATGTGGTATCTGGGCTA